>CAZAQS010000124.1:0-13052 GCA_964486825.1 uncultured Anaerolineaceae bacterium
CTCCCAGCAGGTTAATAGCGAGCACCGTGAGGAATATCGCCAGCCCCGGGAAGACGGTCATCCACCATTCCCCAGAACGCATATAATTGCGGCCGTTGCTCAGCATTGCTCCCCACTCTGGGTGAGGTGGTTGGGCGCCCAACCCCAGAAAACTTAAACCTGCTACGACTTGAATTGCAGCTGCGATATTGAGAGATCCCATGACGATTACAGGTGCAAGTACATTCGGCAATATGTGACGAAGAATGATATGGGGATGGGTGGCGCCCAATGATCTAGAAGCTTCAACGAATGAATTATATTTTTCAGTAATTGTTGCTCCCCGAACCAGGCGAACAAATATGGGCACATTGGAAATAGCAACCGCGATCATCGTATTTTGAAGCCCAGGGCCAAGTATGGCGATAACTGCTATTGCCAATAATACGCCTGGGAGTGTGAGAAGCACATCTATTAATCGACCGATCAGGTTATCCAGCCACCCACCATAGTATCCAGCGATCAAGCCAATAAAAACGCCTACACCGATCGCAGCCAATATCGATGTTACTGCCACCTGGATGGTCGTCCTTCCTCCATACAGCACGCGTGCAAATATATCCCGTCGCAAGTCATCTGTACCCATAAGATTGCTTCTGCTGGGTGCACTTAACCTATCCGCCGGGTCTCTGCTTTGAACAAGAGGATCGAACGGCGTAATGTATGGCGCCAAAGTGATCAGGGAGAGACTTACGATCAGCAGGAGTACTCCTAACATCGCCCCTTTATTCCTGATCAATTGGCGAAAAACCAGCTGCCACTCACTCTGGCCTTTTTGTTCCTTGAGGATATTTACCCCAGGTTTTTCGACAACCTGATTTCCGCCTAATTCAGCCATGATTTTTACGCTTCATCCAAAGGTAGATTATTGGTTCTCCTCGATACGTGGATCGATAACCGTATATAAAATATCTATGACCAGGTTGATTACCACAAAGGCAGTCGCCGAAATCAGTGTAATGCCTTGAACTACCGGAAAATCTCGGTTCAGAATACCTCCAACCAGCTCTCGGCCCAGTCCGGGATACGCAAATACTGTTTCAACGATAACTGCACCGCCCAATAGATAACCAAACTGCAATCCTAATACTGTTACTACTGGAATGATTGCATTGCGAAGCGCATGGATGGGAAGTATATACCCTTCGCCGAGACCTTTAGATCTGGCTGTGCGAATATAGTCCTGGTTGAGCACGTCTAGCATGCTGGATCGAGTCAAACGCGCTGTTATGGCGAGCGTAGAGGTGGAAAGGGTAATTGCTGGCAGAATCAGGGTGATTAATCCCCGGTCTCCAATAAATGGTCGAATCCACCCCAATTGCACTCCAAATACGAACATCAGCATTAATCCTAACCAGAAGCTTGGGAGCGAAACACCAACTAACGCTCCAATCATCGTCAGGTAATCTGTGGCGCTGTTTCGTCTGAGGGAGGCAACGATGCCCCCGACAATTCCAAGCGGGATGGCTAGACCTAAAGAGGCCAAAGTCAGTCTAAGGGTTGCTGGGAATTTATCGATGATAATGGACTGTACAGTGACTCGTTTGAATATGGAGCGACCTAAATCCCCACGAATTACACCTTTCCGAAAGGATCCTTCACCCTGAGATGTGTCGTCCCTATCAGGTCTGAAAAATATATCATTTCCAATCAACCAGACGATATATTGTTCTGGAAGCGGCCGGTCGAGTCCCAGGTTCTCTCGCATTCTTTGAATAGCCTGCTCGCTGGCCACTGTTTCATGCATCAAGACTTCGATAGGATCACCTGGCACGAGGTGGATCATCAGGAAGATGAGAACCGATACGCCAAACATCACTAGAATTGCATAAAGACTCCGGCGCACGATATAAGCTAACAAAATACCCTTCTCCCTAGGTTCTCATTATTTCCTTCGTATTGCAGGTTTACCTTGGACCGGTCACCAGTAAGCTAAATAATACTATATAGAAGATAGAATAGGGCCGAAATTTTATTAACTTCTAATCCCGGCCCTATTCTTTGTCTTGAATTACCTTTCTACGATATAAGCGTCGTAGAAGTCTAGGAAAGCTTGACTATCGGTTTTGAAGCCCTGGAGACGCTGGTGGACGATATGGGCGTTTTGGATCAGGTAGTAGGGGATGTAAGGCATGTCATCCAAAAAGATTTCCTGAATCTCCTGGTAAAGGCTGGCCCGCTCTTCCTGATCCAGGGTCGTTCTGGCCTGTTCTAACAGGTCATCAACCACCGGGTTGTTGTAGCGGGCTGTATTCCAGGCGCTGTCGATCGAGCTGGAGTGGCCGACGATGTACAGCACGTCCGGATCCGTGGCTGCGAACAGCATCCCGGCGAGATGCCACCTTCCGGCGCGCAACTCGGCCAGGTAGGCGGCTTGCTCTTGATTTTCGATGCTGACTTCGATCCCAAGTTCGGCCAGTTCTGCCGCCAGAATCTGCCCGTACAGATCGAAGGGGAATCCGGGTATTTGCCCATAGGTCAGCGAGAGTGGCTGTCCGTCTCGATCCAGGATCCCATCGCCGTCTGTGTCTTCCCAACCGGCTTCAGCCAGGAGCTCGGCCGCTCTATCCAGGTCGTAACCGGGCCATAAGGACTCGCCTTCCTCCCAATAACCAAGCAGGCCGGGGGTGATCACACCACGCGCCACCTCTCCGATATTTTCGAATACTTCATCGAGGATGCGCTCGCGGTCGACTGCCCAGGCGATTGCTTCTCTGACCAGCGGATCATCCAAGGGCGGCAATTCTGTGTTCATGACGAATACCCGCGGCACTCCGGGGCGGGTTGCGTAATGGACGTAAAAATCCGGGTCGTTTTCGAAGGCTGGCACCTGAGCGTTCAACGGGCTGTAGATCAGGTCGACTTCGCCCGTTTCGATCAGCGCCATCCTGGTGCCTACTTCAGTGACGTTCAAGACGATCAGCTGGTCCAGGTAAGGCGGCCCTTGGTGATCGTAATAATCCGGCGCCCAGTTATAATCCTCGTTTCTCTCCAGCACCAGCTCTTCATCCGGCACGGTGCTCACGAACCTGAACGGTCCGGTGCCAACCGGGTTGAGGCCGAAATCTGCCCCATATTGCTCTACAGCCGCCGGGGAAACCGGTGCAAGAGAGACTTCCGCCAGTGAGTCGAGAAACGGAGCGAAGGGTTCTTGCATGTTGATGACCACCGTGTACTCGTCCGGGGTCTCGATCGAGTCAACGTTTCCTGTAATCTGGCTGGCCATCGGTGAAGCAAGTTCTGGATCGGTGATCCTATCCAGGGAAAAGGCAACCACCTCGGAAGTCAGCGGCGTCCCATCATGGAAGGTGACCCCTTGCTGCAAGTTGAGCGTGATGACCATCCCGTCTTCACTGACGTCGAATGATTCTGCCAGGCCCGGAACGATCTGGCCCGTTTCAGGATGTTTGCGCAATAAGGGGTCGTAGATGAATTGCATGATGTTGCGGGCAAATGTAACCCCCGTCGCGGCGGGGTCCAGAGTTCCCCAGTCTGATGAAAAAGCGAATGTAGCTGTTCCACCCGGTTGCGGGCCGGTTGGATCGGTGGGTGGCGCTGTGGTCGGCGTGGCGGGTACATCTGGTGCTACAGGGGTTTCTTCTGGCGGCTCTACGGTAATTTCCTCTACAGGCGTGTCCACCGGTTCTTCTACAGGAGGAACCTGGGGTGGGGTGGCCTCGGGAGTCGGGGTAGCCGCAGGGCTGCATGCGCTTATCAGCAAAACAACGATAAGCAACATACTCAGTCTAGAAAATATGTATTTACTGGACATTGGCTGTTTCTCCTCTCTATTTTTTCAAAGAGCGATTAACGGGTGAATGTGATTGAAATTTGAATGTAGGAACGGATACTTACCCCTCAGCAGGCTGGATCACTAGGTCTACTGGTCTAACCATTAGACATTAACATTAACATGATTGTAAAAGAATGTCAAGGAGGAATCAGAATAATTTTGTCTAAATTATCGGGTAAATTTGCAATGCTTTGAAACAATATTCAAGATTCACACCCGGTTTAGCCAGAGAACATCGTTCATTGAATTACTTACCAGCTAATCGACGGAGATGCTCTAATTGACCAAGATGGTAGGTAAAATGGAAATGCAAAAAGAGGAAACGCCACCCTACGCTGACTTCTTCGTCTCTGTGCTGAATTTTACGTTGAAAATCTTTCTCATCAACTACTTCGAGACAACTTATCACAGACTCGTGAACAAGCTTATGATACTGAAGCAGTCGTTCTAACGGAATGACGTGTGGGCCATCTTCAGTGATGGGTTCAGATTCCCTTTGGTAATTCGACAGCTCCTCTTGTTTAATGGGGGGCTCTTGATTCAATAATTTAAGGACATTGAGTTGGTTGTCCACAAGATGCCCTAAGATCCAATTCATGCAATTGCCGCCTGTTTCGGGCTGGATAAGGGCGTCTTGATGGCTTAATCCTTCGGTTTCTCTTTTTACTACATTGTATTCCAATGTGATTATCCTGATAAAGTCTTGTTGTGATTGCATCATAGACCTTTTTTCCCCTAACGTTCCAACGCATTCTACTCCGGCGTGTGCTTCTTGGTCAGCGGCCTTTGCGGGCGGGGTGCGGTTGCCTTATCTGGCACCGTTGTCTCGATGATAGGCGGTTCGGGTGCCTCGCGCTCCTCGATCAGCAGCTCCACATACAGCTCATTCTGCTCTACACAGCAGTCGACGAACTCCCACTGCTCAGGCGTCATTTTCTCCTGTTCATCCTCCTGCCTGGGAGGCATATCCGGGTCACTGTAGAGCACCCGGCCGCGCGTCTTCTCCTTCAGGCGCTCCAGCAGCGACGGGAAAGGCATCGCCCAGCCGCGCTTCTCGGCTGCCTCCCGGTAGACCGGGACCATGGCGGTCAGGTCCGGCCTCGTCATCAGCTCCAGGCCCTTGTTCCGCAGCGTAGCGTTATGGCTGCCGTGGTGGCCCACCTTGTAAAGCACCGTGCGTTGCAGTAGCTGCGCCGCAGTGACCGGCTCTCCCTTCTCATTGGGCCAGGAATAGTTATGCCAGGAGTGCCAGTTACCCACCTGGGCGTCACCCGGGAAGAGCAGCACCTTGCCGCCCGGTAGCTCGATCGCCAACGCCAGGCTGGTGTTATTGGTGTCGTTATCGAGATGCAGAGCCAGGTTCTCCACCTGCCCCCACCAGTCCATATCGATCCGCCGCCACTCGGCGCCCTGTTGCCGGTCCGCCACACCCGAGAAGCCATAGCTCTCCTGGAAGAACTCGGCGAACTCGCTGTGCTGGCTGGCCTCCTGGATCGGGATGCCTTGGACTCGGTCGAAGGGCAGGCTGCGCTTGAAGATATCCTGGTCGGAGGGCAGCAGGTTCGAGGGGTCCTCGCCCGCCAGCACCGAAGCGTAGAAGGCCGCCGCGCTGTTCATGGCCTCCGGGCGCTCGTAGACCTCCCCCTCCAATCCGGAGGGCAGCGAGCGGCCCAACAGTTTCTCGTCCTCCGGCGGACCGAGCACGTAGATCCTCACCCCAGGCATGTCCTGCCAGCTCAGCGGGGGCTCACCGGGCGTCAAGTAGCGTGTGTTCCTGGCGACCTTCTGGACGTATTTCATCAGCCCGGCCGAGCCGGTCAGCTTGGTATCGGCCGACAGGAAGTCGTGGAAGCTCAAGACGCCCTCGATGCGCATAGCCAGGGGGTTGCCCATGGCCCTCAACTGGTGCATGGCCGAGTTCAACGCTCGCAGGCCGGTCTCCTTCCGTTTTCGCAGGCGCTCGGCCAGCGGGTGCCCGGGCGACTCCGTCCAGGCCAGCCAGGCCTCATCGATCTGCATCTCGTCGAAGATTTTGCGGGCATATTGAAAGCCCGACAGGTGGTCCCAGTGCTCGTGGGTGGCCACCAGCACGTGGATCCGCCCGCCCGTAGCAGCCTGGATATCCCTGGCCACCGCCTGCAGGCGCTTGCTGCCGTCCTGGGTGCCCAGGAACACCCCGCAGTCGATCAGCATATATCGGGCCTGCCGGGCGCGCGTGCGGAAGGCCAGCAAGAAACAGTCTCCCAGGCCTCCCACCCGGTACATACGCACTTTCACCCCGTTGCCTGGGGCTTCCATCCGGGTTGGTGTTGGTTCGCTCATCCGTCTACCTCGTCGGGATCGTGATAGCCGTGCAGCAGGGAGAAGGGCTCCATGGGGGCCTCCGCCTGCAGGGCCTGGAAATAGGATTTCTGGCTCTCGCCGAAATAGGTCATGCGCAGGGAGGGGTTCAGCGTGCGGTTCAGGTAGCTGCGCATGACCTCCAGCCGCCGCTCACTGTCCACTCGCTTGGTGATGGCATAGCGTACCTGCTCGGTCTGCGGGTTGAACAGCAGCGTCACGCCACCCCGGAAGATGAAGTCCTCCGGTGTTGGGTCCTTCTCCCCACTGTCTACCGCTCGCTGATCGCTTACTTTATTGTAGCCACGCCGCCGCTGGGTGATCTCGATCACCAGGTCTGTGATCGTACGCCCGGAGGGGCCGATGCGGTAGGCCTGCCGTACGGAGTGCACCTCCAGGCTGGGCAGGCCGTCCTTCCGGAAGATACTGCCTGGGGCCTTGGGATCGCGGGTCAGCCCGAGCCCCTCGAAGATTTCGGCGCTCGCCTGGCGGGTAAGCCAGTTGTGGAAGCGGGCCTGGTTGCTGCAGTTCTGGTCGTAAATGCGCTGGCGGTCCTGCTCGACGCTTATATCCAGCTCCAGGGCTGCCCGGTCCTCCTCATCCAGCAGCGCCGCCCGGATGGCCTGGGCGCATTTATCCTCCGGTCCGCGCCAGCGCAGGCTCTCATCCGACAGGCTGCGCACCTCTCCCGGGTAGATGCCATGGTGCCGGAAGGCCTCCACGATCGCCAGGCGGTAATTTCGGGTGTCGTCGGGCATCAGGTCGGCGTCGGCCGTGATCAGCGCCCGCAGGTACTCGCCGAAGGTGATATCCACCGGCGGGCAGTAGTCCATGGCCCGGATGCACATATTCAGGATATGCCCGGCGGTCTTGGCAGCCTCCTCCGCCAGCCGCCCGGCCAGGTCGGGGTGGATATCACCGACCTGCAGCACACCACTGCCCCCCGTGGCGATGCGCAAGAGATCGGCCACACGGGATTTATAAATGGTGATGAAGGCATCGAAGACCGCTGCAACCAGGATGGAGCCACGCGAGTGCGGCTCCGTGACCGTGCGCAGCAGGTTGGGGTCGGGCTGCTTGCGGCGCCACTGCCCCGTGACTGGGTCCACCTGTCCCAGCGCGTTGCGCAGGGCGCCGCGCTTGCCGGTGGCCTGCCCGAACTGTTGGGCCAGCTCGCCCAGCAGGTTCTCGCTGGTCAGGTCTCCCCGGGTGCGGGCGACCTGATGCACCAGCACCTCCGGGTAGGAGAAATGCTGGAAGAGCGCCACGATATCTGCAAAGGCCTCGTGCAGCGCCAGCACGTCCACGTTGCTCGGCTCGGTGAAGCGCGGGTGAATACTTTCAAGCAGAGCATGGGTCATCTCGTGCACGATGATATCGTGTGACAGGCAGCTAAAGACGATGCCCCCCGGCAGGTTGTTGCCCGGGTCCGACTCCGAAGCGGTGAAGTAGCCGAACAGGACCGCCTTCTTGACCGGGCTGAAATAAGCATTGGCCTCGCGGATGGCATGTGGGTAGATGCGCAGGCGCTGTACGTACTGGTAGCGGTCGGCGCGAGCCGAGGGGTGGCGCGGCACGGCCCAGATCACCTTGCGCCCCAGGGCCTTCTCGAACTTGTCGATGGTCGTGGAGGCCACCCCGTAGACCATCTGCTGGTGGAACTGCGGGTTGCCCTCCGATGGCGGCAGCCCACCCTGGGCCAGCAAGTGCGGGTCGTCCAGGTCCACGGGCGGGTAGAAGTACCCGCTGGGCGGGTCGATATCGATGATCTCCAGGTATTCTCCCACCGGCCCCATCCCTAATGGCTCCCAGGGCACTTTCAGGTTGATGCGGTTGATGACGGAGGTCTCGATGCTCATGTCGAGGGAGGGGTCGAAGGCGAAGGCACGCAGCATGCGGCTGTGAGGTGAAGGGTAGCGGCTGGTATTATTTTTGTCCATCATACTCCTTTGGGAGCCCCGCCGGGGCGTGTACGGGCACGGGAAGAATTAAATGAGAAATAATCATTTGGGTTTTCCCCGTGTCCCTACTTGAGTATAGCGAATAGGAGTGAACTTGTCAAATTGGGTTTCAGATGTTTTGCCTGAAGCTCTGCCTATCCATGGCCAATTCTGGGCATCTACATAAGCAATACCGACCAATCTATACTATAATTACCGGTATACGCCGGTATAGTTAAGGAATGTCTTGGCTCCAAGGAGAAAGGAATGAGCTCTAATTTACAAAGTGGGGTAATCCAGCGGGTATGCTATCTCTGTTTCTGGTTTGCATTTCTGCTCTCCTCTTGCACCGGCGGCGCCGGTCCGCTCGGCGATTCCAGCCCGCCGGATCTCCCAGAGGGCGCCCGTACTGCGCCGGAGACTGCTGTAGAGCCACAGCCAGATAGCGAAGCCGTTCCCCCGGCGCTCACGGCAAATCCATCTCCAGATGAGCCGGCTGCTGAAACTCCCTCCCCTGAACCAGATATTTTGCCAACTGTACGAGCAGACTTACACGCCACGGATCCTAATCAGGTGGGCCTGGTCTCTGGCAAGCCCCAATTGATCGAATTCTTTGCCTTTTGGTGACCGACCTGTCGCTCTTTAGCTCCCGTCGTGCACGGGCTCGAAGCAGAATATGGAAGAGATGTCAACTTCATTTACCTGGACATCGATGACCCTGAAACGGAACCGTTCAAGAGGCAGCTCGGTTACCGTTACCAACCACACTTCTTCCTGGTCGATCCAGAAGGGAATGTGATCCAGCAGTGGGTTGGGAGCGCTTCCGGGGATGACCTCGAACAGGCCATCCTTGCCAGCCTTGCTCCATAGCATCTCCTGACGTCAAACAGTACCAATCCTACGATTACCATTGACAAAATGGATATCCTTAGTACAATATAGAACAGACCCCCCCCAGGGGGGATGGGTATCTGAAGGAGAGAGATAGGGTTATGAAACATGAAGACGCCCTGAGGCGGCTGAAAACAGTCGAAGGACATTTGCGCGGAATCCAGCGCATGGTCGAGGGTGAGGTTTACTGCGTCGACGTCATCCGTCAGATCCAGGCAGTCCAGGCAGCGCTGAACAAGGTGAGCACCCAGATCCTGGAGGAGCATTTGAATTCTTGCGTCATCACTGCCATTCGCGGAGAAGACGCCGATGAACGAGAACGTGTCCTCAAAGAGATCAGTGGAGTGTTCGAGGCCGCTACCAAGGTGTGATTCTAGGCCGAAGGTACCCGAAAATGTTTAGCTCACTCTGAAACCCAACCAGTATTTTATATTTCATTTTAGGAGGATTTCCCCAATGGCAACAACCGTTACTTACAGCATTCCCAATATTTCCTGTGGTCACTGCGTGCACACGATCAAGAGCGAGATCAGCGAGCTCGAGGGCGTCCGGTCCGTAGAGGCAGATATGACAGCCCAACAGGCTACCATAACCTATGAAGCGCCGGCTACAGAAGAGGTGATCAAGGCCTTACTGGCAGAAATCAATTACCCTGCCGCAGGATAAATTATGTCAGAAAACAAGCAGATCACACTACCGGTAACCGGCATGACCTGTGCTAACTGTGTTGCCACCATCGAGCGTAACCTCAAGAAAGAAACGGGGGTCACGCAAGCGATGGTTAACCTGTCCTCAGAGCGCGCCACAGTGGAGTTCGACCCGGCGATCACCGGGATGGATAGCCTGGTCGCACGCGTCCGCCGGGCAGGATACGATATCGCCACCGGCGAGGCTGATCTGATCGTGCACCGTATGAGCGATGACAACGATGCTCGGCGCTTAGAGAACGCCCTGGTCAAGGTGGAGGGGGTGCTGGAGGCGAACGTCAGTTTTGCCAGCAACCGGGCGAAGATCCGTTATATACCCACCATCGTAAGCCAGGCCGAGCTTCGCCAGGTGGTGGCTCGAGAGGGATTTGAGGCGGCTGAGATCGGCGGCGACGCTGAGGATGCGGAGCGCATAGCTCGCCAGGCTGAGATTGCCCAACAGCGCCGTCTCTTGATCACCGGCTTGATCTTCACCATCCCGCTGTTTCTGCTGGCCATGTCGCGTGACCTGGGGCTGCTGCCAATGCACTGGGCGCACGCACCCTGGATGGATTGGTTGATGTTTTCCCTGGCGACTCCGGTGCAGTTCTATGTGGGTTGGCAGTTTTATGTAGGCGCATACAAAGCCCTGAGGAACGGGTCGGCGAACATGGATGTGCTGATAGCCATGGGTTCATCGGCCGCTTACTTTTACTCAATCCCGGTCATGTTAGGCCTGATCCCAGGCCATGTATACTTCGAGACAGCGGCGGTGATCATCACACTGATCAAGCTGGGTAAGTTCCTGGAGGCGCGTGCAAAAGGACAAACCAGCGAGGCCATCAAGAAGCTGATGGGTATGCGCGCAAAATCTGCGCGCATCATCCGTGACGGGCAAGAAATGGATGTAAGCATCGATGATGTGCGTGTAGGCGATGTGGTCATCGTACGCCCGGGAGAGAAAATCCCTGTGGATGGTACAGTAGTTGAAGGCCGCTCCGCGGTAGACGAGTCTATGCTGACGGGTGAGTCCCTGCCCGTTGAGAAGCGTCCAGGCGATACGGTCATCGGAGCTACCCTGAATAAGATGGGGCTCTTGAAATTCGAAGCCACCAAAGTCGGCAAGGAAACCGCTCTCGCCCAGATCATCCGCCTGGTAGAAGAGGCTCAAGGCAGCAAAGCGCCCATTCAAAAGCTGGCGGACAAGGTCTCGTCTATCTTCGTTCCGGTAGTGGTAGCGATCGCTGCGCTTACCTTCCTGGTCTGGTACTTCTTGATCCCCCTGCCGCCGGCAGCAGAAATAAACGAGTTCACCCGCGCCTTGATCAGCATGATCGCTGTGCTGGTCATCGCCTGTCCCTGCGCTTTAGGCCTGGCAACGCCAACGGCTGTGATGGTTGGTACGGGTAAAGGGGCCGAATCGGGCATCTTGCTGCGTTCGGGCGGCGCCCTGGAACGGGCCGGCAAGGTAACGACAGTGATCCTGGATAAAACCGGTACGATCACACGCGGCCAGCCGGCGATCACGGATATCGTATTAGATAAAAGTTACCAACCGGCAAGTGCAGTCGTAGCCAGCAGTATCGACACGAGCTCAAGCACATTAACTCCGAACGGGTCCAGCTCTGAAGACGAGCTGCTGCGCCTGGCAGCCTCGGTCGAGAAGGGAAGCGAGCATCCTTTGGGTGAGGCCATCCTGGCAGAGGCGAACGAACGTGGCCTGGTTTTGGGGCAACCGGATGGTTTTAGAGCCGAGATGGGCCACGGTGTTGAAGCGGAGGTGGATGGTCACCAGGTGTTGGTGGGCAATCTGCGCCTGATGAACGGGCGGGGTTTGCCTTTGAACGGCCTTGAAGCGGAGGTCCGGCGCCTGCAAGAAGAGGCCAAGACGGCTATCCTGGTTGCAGTGGATGGAAATGTGCGCGGTGTGATTGCAGTGGCCGACACGGTCAAGGAAGGATCCATTGAAGCGATTGCCGAATTGAAGGATATGGGCTTGCGGGTTGTAATGATCACCGGCGACAACCGCCAGACAGGCGAGGCGATCGCAAGGCAGGTCGGCGTCGACCAGGTCCTGGCGGAAGTGCTCCCTGGTGGGAAGGCCGAGGAGGTCAAAAAACTCCAGGAGCAGGGGGAAGTGGTGGCCATGGTAGGCGATGGAGTCAATGATGCGCCTGCTTTAGCCCAGGCGGATGTGGGAATCGCCATCGGCACCGGTACGGATGTGGCCATGGCAGCCGCACCGGTCACGTTGATCAGTGGTGACTTGCGCGGGGTCGCTCGATCGATTGCCCTATCCCGCAGGACGCTACGAACCATCAAGCAGAACCTGTTCTGGGCGTTCTTCTATAATACGATGCTCATTCCCGCTGCCGCGGCCGGACTGCTCAATCCCATGCTGGCTGCAGGCGCGATGGCTTTCAGCAGCGTGTTTGTCGTAAGCAATAGCCTGCGGCTGAGGCGTTACCGGGTCTCCTAACAGGTTTGGACTTCTCATATGCCCGCTGCCTGCTCTCGTGTTAATGGACTGGATGTTGTTGGCTACGCTTGGTTTTGTTGGAGCTTACAAAGCTTTGGGAACACCACGTAATTTGTGGAGGATGGTGACATGGTATTGTCTGGGAGCGATGATCCCTCTGATGATCTTAGGCATGTTATCGATAGGCCCTTACGTTCTGGTTTCACTGCTGCTTTTGTTGCTTGCTTCGGCTTTTCTCATATCTCGTGATATGGAATGGAGTATGCTGGATAAAGTGAAGGGATTGATATTGGGTTTCGTGTATAACTTGATTCTGCTCACTTTTTTCATATTCTTGGGCAATGTCAGAGCATAACGGCTCATAAGCACTCACATCTTCTGAATGGAACCAGGCTAAATAGTAGGTTAATTTCCATTCATTCTGTTGATTTGCACAAACCCATTCCATACCTGTTCGGCTTGAACTCCTTCTACCCTTACCAGAGCTGTAATAGGCTCTCGAAGGGGTAGGATATACTTCCATGTGAGGAAAAAGGGATTACGTGGAGAATTAGGGTCATTGAAAAGGCAATTAGAATTAGAAATGGCGCTGAAGTCACGAGGTTTAGCGACGAAGACTGCCTATCGCTTAATTAGTGCGGAAGTGCAAGATGATCTGGTAATACCGTGCCCGCAAGAACAATAATCCATTGTCGTCGGTCTGCTCACCGGTGAATCCCCAGCCTGTACTGCCATCCCCCGCACTTATATACGGATTGCCGTACGGGTCATAGCCCTCTGCCAAGACAACCTCCCCCATATCATCTACAACCTGCCGCCCTCTCAATTGAAAGGATGAAAGACACTCCAGACTCATCAACCGCTAAGAAGAAGTAAGTAAGCTA
>CAZAQS010000125.1:0-12980 GCA_964486825.1 uncultured Anaerolineaceae bacterium
CGATCACATCGTGACCAAGGGAATTATCACTCAATAGAGCTTCAGTTACCCGGTATCCCGGACCAAGTCGATCTTTCGCCATTCACTAGACTCCTCCTGGCTTACAACCCCCATCCAGAATGGGCAGCCATGTCATTGACAAAAGTTTAGCATTTTCAAGACCGTGGAACAATGGGGGATTTTCCTGTTGCCATAGTAGGGAAATCCCCCCTCAGGTAGTTGTTTCCATTTGCCTTCCAGAATATCTTCGTTTATCTATCTCATCCTTCAATTCAATGCTGCTCACCTGGAAGGATAGCCATTTGACCAGGTAGTAAACCCACCCATTGACAAGGATGGAAACCACCCGAGAGCTGGTTGTGCCAGCGACATTTGCCGGTATGATAGTATTTGTGAAAAAGGTCGTAGCAAGGATTATTCTCGGTATATTTCTATCGTTGGTGGCTGTCTCCGCCTTCAATTTGCAAAATCGCGGTAAGACTCCACCAATTAAGGATTCTGGAGGCAGGCCGGTACCCGGGAGTATTGCTTCCCTCGAAAAGGTCACACTGGGCGGTATGCAGCAGTGGATTTTGATCCGAGGGCAAGACAGTACTAACCCGGTCCTGCTCTGGCTGCATGGCGGGCCAGGGGCTGTTCAAATGCCAGTGGCACGCTACTTCAACGGCGCCTTGGAAGAGGACTTCATTGTCGTTCACTGGGACCAGCGCGGGGCGGGGAAGTCGAACCTACCCGGCTTTGACGAGCGCACGATGACCTTCCAGCAGTTTATGAATGACGGCCACGAATTGACCCAGCTCCTCAAACAGCGCTTCCAGCATGGCAAGATCTACCTGGTGGGGCACTCCTGAGGATCGCAGCTCGGGATCAAGCTGGCGCAGGTCTACCCGGATGACTATTACGCTTATGTGGGCGTCTCCCAGGTTGTTGATCCTGTCCTTGGGGCTCAGGTTGGACACGCCTGGCTGTTGGAGCAGATCGCAGAACATGGCAGCGAGAAAGACCGCAAGCTTTTAGAAGAACTGGAACCACTGCAGGTCACACAGCGCTATTTTGAATTGCTGGAAGCCCCGGTGGGCAAGCATCTGGTGATCTTCGAAGCCTCCGCACACACTCCCTTTCTGCGAGAAGCGCAGCTATTCAACCAAGATTTGGTCAGGGTAAAATAGGGATCTACCGTTTGAGAAGATAAGGGATGGATTGATATGCTAAAGAAGACGAATCTATATGGGGTAAACGGAATTTGGACAATTTGGGCAGCCATCATCTTGATATTGAGCGCTTGCAGCATCCGCACGGACGAAGACCCGCTGCCGCAGGCTGAGCTGGGCGAGTGGCAGCAGCACACCCATATGCCCTCCCCTCGCTCGGAGATGCCGGCCGCCGCCTTGGACGGGCTCATTTACGTGCCGGGCGGCTTCGGAGGCGAAGCGCTGTTCGAGGCCTACGAACCCTCCACGGATAGCTGGCATTCCCTGGCGGACATGCCGGCCGGCCGCCACCACTTGATGGCTACCGCTCATAACGGCCTTGTCTACCTATTTGGTGGCGCCCGTTCGGTCGTCGATTGGCGGGCAACCGATACATCCTGGGCCTATGACCCGGCTATGGACGCCTGGAGCGAGTTGGAACCCATGCCGGAAGCCCGCGTGGCAGGCGCAGCTGTCTCGCTTGGAGACTACATCTACGTCATCGGTGGGACTGGCGGCACGAATGACCTGTTGCGCTACGATCCCGCGGCCGGCGAGTGGACCAGGCTGGCGGCATTATCCCAGGCCAGAGAGCATACCGCTGCCGTGGCCCACGATGGCTTGATCTACGCCCTCGCCGGGCGCTGGTCCGGGATTGGCGAGCTGGATAGCGTTGAAGTCTACGACCCGGAAACGGATACCTGGAGTGTGGGACCGTCCTTGAGCGAGGCACGCGGCGGGTTTGCTGCCGCCGTTGTAGGCGACCGGATCATCGCTGCAGGGGGGGAAGTGCTGACCGGTGACCGCCGAACATTGGATAGCGTTGAGGTCCTGGACCCAGCCCAAGGCAGCTGGACTCTCGGGCCGGCGTTGCCGGTGCCGCTGCACGGCGTCCCCGCCGTTGGGCAGGACGGGCGTGCCTACGTGTTGGGCGGCTCGGACCGGGCCGGCGCCATCGATAACGCCGGGAGAGTCTTTTCCTGGGGGCCGGTCCCATGATGGGTTTTACAGGACGTGCCGCGCCACGTAAGCCTTGAAATAGACCGCCCGGTTTTCGGCCGGGTACTCGAAGGCCACGAATTTCAGGGCTTTCAGCAGGGTAAAACCGTTCTCCTCCAGTAGTCGTTTGATCTCACGAGTTGGGTGGCGGAACAGGGTCACCGCTGTTTCGTCTCTGGCTGCCTCGGAGACCTCCACCCGGTTGATGGCGTAGCTGTCCTCCTGGTCCGGCTCCTGGTCCTCCACTGTAAATGCGAAGATGCCCTGCTCCCTGACCATGCGCCTTATCTCCCCAAAGAGCTGGCCCAGGTCCTGGAAGGAATTTAGCACGCCGACAGAGATGATATGGTCAAAGGAATGGCTTGCGTATGGCAGGGGCAGCTGGCGCAAATCGTGCTTTTTTAGCTCTACTGTAAAGCCCTTCTGCGCACAAACCTCCAGGATTTCGTCTGAGCCATCCAGCCCGTAAATCTGCAAGCCCACTTTATGGAAATGTAGCGAGCTCAGCCCGCTTCCGATCCCTAAATCAAGCAACTTCTCTCCTGCCTGGACGTACTCGTACGCCAGGCCGAAGACCACCTCTGGGACGAACCAGTCCGTCTTACGCGCTTGCTCGTCGTAACTGAGCGCTGATTGCCGGTCAGGAACGATGGTATCGCCGCTTTGCATAGCATGCCTCCAGGAGTGGGGTACAGTAGGATGCTTGATTTTACCGTAATAAACCCTGTATGCGTTTGTAGGTCTCTGGCTCAATGCGCTTCCGCAATGTGGATATTGTTTGGGATCCAGCCAGCAAGGTCCCGATGGACGAGAGGGTGGAGATCTTAACTTTGGGCGGGCGCTGGTGCAGCTGGTGCAGCCCAGGGAGGGGACGGAAGACACGCGGCAGAGGCAGAATATATCGAAGCCAGCCAGGTGTTGCAGGAGCGCATGCAGGCCGAGCGCCAGCGGCAAAGACAGCGCGTCATGTTAGGACTGGCAGCCGGACTGGTGGTTGCGATCGTCCTGGCGGCCTTTGCTTTCATCCAGCGCCAGGATGCAGTCGTTCAGCGTCAGGAAGCCGTCCTGCAACGCCAGGAAGTGATCACGCAACATGAGATTTCAATGTGCCAGGCGGCCATAGTTTTAGCAGGGCAGTCCACCGAGAGCTTACCCCGGCTGAGCGTTCCCAGTTCGGCCTTCCGTAGGGTTTTAGCGGTTGGGACTTTCTCCGCTATATCTTGTAATCTTGCAATAACAATTCGATTTTGGGTTTCAGCTGAGGTATGTCTCGCTTAACAACGTCCCAGACAATCTGGAGATCAACGTTGTCATATGTGAATAGCTTACCCGCTCCAAAAGGATCTCGGCTTTGTCCATCCCATCCAGGATATCCTCAACAAAATCCAGGAATTCGCGACTCATAACGGAACAACTTCCTGTAATATGCGTGATCCTATGCGTTTCTTAAGGTTTGTCTTGATGGCAATGTCGACCTTAACTCCCAGGAGCTGGCTTAAATGATCTTCCAGCTCAACCAATCCTATCAAACTGATCTTGGGAGGCTGGTCCAACTCTATTAATAGATCCAGGTCGCTATCTGGGTGCTGTTCCTGGCGGACATAGGAGCCAAACACACCTACAATTCTCACTCCATATTTGGCTGCCAGGTAAGGCTTCTGTTCCCGAAGAATTTGCTGAATTTCGCCCAAAGTCTTCATGTCTTGATTATACCTGAATGGCTAATACCAAAATGAATACTCACGCAATCGAGCAATCGAACTCGCTAAAGTATGTTGCATCAGGGTAACCTGGCGCCACATTTCCTATCCCCGGCTTTGGTTTCTGCATTACCTCCGTTGTCACTCACGAATTGGAAAATCTGCAGAACCACTGAATAAAAGTAACTTATAAGTAATGACATTTATTACGTTACAAGTGGTATTCTGGTCTTATATAATTTGGTCATACCAATTATATGTAACTATTCCCTATAGCAGTTAATTGAAGAGCCAGGTTTCTATCTCCAGCTAAAAACTACCAATAAATCCCAATCAAAAGAGCTTGAGAAAAGGAAGAAACAATGAAAGCAGTTGTATTCCACGGAGTTAAAGATATCCGGTTCGAGCCCGATTGGGACGAGCCACGCCCTTTGCTTCCAAATGAGGTCAAGCTGGCAATCTCCTGGTGTGGTATTTGCGGTACAGATATGGAAGATTACCAATATGGCGCCATCATTCCTATTGATGTATCGCATCCGGAATCGGGCCGGCGGGCGCCCCTCGTGATCGGGCATGAGTTCTCAGGAACGATTATCGAGCTAGGAGCAGAGGTTAAGAATTTAAAGCCAGGACAAAGAGTTGCTGCTGAATGCGTCCGCGCCTGTCACCGTTGTTATTGGTGTTTGAAGGGAGAGTATGCCTCCTGTTTAAACCAGGTGTCGATCGGGCAGGTCGATGACGGAGGAATGGCAGAATTTGTAGTAACTCCAGCTGAGAACTGCATTCCTATTCCAGCATATATGCCAGATGACGTGGCTGCCCTGGCAGAACCATTGGCAGTTATGGTGCGGGCAGTCCGCCGGGGACGCGTACAGGCAGGCGATGTGGTCACAGTTGTAGGGGCAGGGACAATTGGTTTGATGGGCGTGGCGGCTGCGAGAGTCGCCGGCGCCAGTAAGGTGATCTCGGTGACTCATGGTGGGAAACGTGCCGAAGTAGCGAAGCAAATGGGCGCGACCCACGTGTTCAACTCTAAAGAAGAGGGTTGGAGAGAAGCCTTTCTAGACGTAACAGGCGGTTTGGGGTCTGAAGTTGTCATAGACGCCGGGGGAAACCTTGCAGCGATGCGCCTGGCTGTTGACCTGACAATGCGCCGAGGTAGGTGTATATTCAATTCAGTGGTCAATGCGGATGTATCGCTTTCTGCATGGGATATCGTTATTGACGAGAAGGAGATTATAGGAACTGTAGCACATTCCTTCACCGAGGAGTTCTTATGGGCAGTACAGTTTTTGGCGGACTGTCGCATTGTTGTTGAACCCCTCATTACCGACAGGATTTATATATCTGAGGCTGTCACGAAAGGCTTCGACCGCCTGATCAGAGACCGTTCTCAAATCAAAATCTTAGTCACTCCCAAGCAAGAATGGATTAAATAGCCCAGCCTTAAGAAATCAAGCCTGAGGCTTATTTTCATACGTTGATTGGTTGTTTCAAACGATGTTATTTATAAGCATTCGTAAGTCAAGTTAATGAAGTCTGTCCAAAAGAGATGAGCGTAAGCGATGAATGATCTCCCGTACTCCCCTGTTGTTCGCCAAATTAAGCTGCCAGTGCAGGTAGCAGAACAGATCCAAGGGCTAATCCTGGAGAAACAACTGAAAATCGGGGATCGATTGCCGGGGGAGCGAGATTTGTGCGAACAATTCAAAGTCAGCCGGACGGTGATCCGGGAGGCGATCCGTATTCTGGAAGCCAAAGGACTTATTGCTTCCCAAGGTGGTAGTGGCACTTATGTGCGCGGCATCCAATCTAGTGATGTGGTTGATTCTCTTGGAATGTACATCGCAACTCAAAGTGCCTCCATTCCCTATCTGGAGCTTATGGAAATCCGCCGGGTTTTGGAGGTCCAGATAGCTGCCTTGGCTGCGGAAAGAATAACGGATCAAATGGTAATTGAGCTGGAAAACTTACTGGCATCTATGGAAACGTCAATGGAATCGCCGGAAACTTTTGCGGAAAATGATCTGAAATTTCATATGGCGTTGGCAAACGCCACTGGAAATCACCTGTTTGAGATCATCTTGACCCCATTCATCGGGCCTCTTTACGAGGGCAGGAGATTATCTAGTGAGATACCTGGGGTAGCTCAAGAAGCTTTGGAACATCACAGGAAAATTCTCGAAAAGGTAAAAGACGGTGATGGAGAAGGTGCGGCCGAAGCGATGTTTTTGCACCTCGAACAGTCAAGCCGGGTTATCCTCCAGGCTTTGATGAGGCAGTCTTCTGTTGAAACATAAAAGCTAACCAGCGTAGTGACACTGAACCAATCCCATAAGAGTAAGCAAGATTCTGAAAGATGGAACCGAAGAGAGAAATGGAAGATAACCTCTTGAACAACATGTTTGGCCTGGACGGCAAGGCGGCTCTGGTTACAGGAGCAGGCTCTGGGTTAGGGGAGGGTATCGCCAAAGGATTGGCGCAGTCCGGCGCACGGGTTGCCTTGGTAGATATCGATCTGCCGGGCATGAACCGGGTAGCAAGCGATATCGAAGCTTGCGGAGGCAGCGTAATCTGCCTGGTTTGTGATGTTTCTAAACCTGAGGAGGTTCAACAAACGGTTCGAAGAGCAATTTCTGCTATGGGCAGAATTGATGTTCTCGTGAACAACGCGGGAATTGGACGGCGCTCCCCTGCCCAAGAGATGACGGATGAGATGTGGAGCACGGTATTAGACGTAAATTTGAGCGGGGCTTTTTACTTCTGCAGGGAAGTGGGCCGGCATATGATTCAAAGAGGCCAGGGTGGGCGTATCATCAATATGGCATCTATAGGCGGCGTGGTGGGTGTTGAAACAGGCAACGCCAATTATTGCGCGAGTAAAGGCGGGATAATATCCATGACCCGCTGTCTGGCGATTGAATGGGCAAAATACAATATTCTAGTTAATGCAATTGCCCCAAGCCATACTCGTACACCTTTGATCGAGAATTTGATGCAGGAAAAACCCGAAATCTACCAATATTTCTTGAATAATATTCCCCTTGGGAGGTTAGGCGAGATCAAAGACATTGTAGGGCCAACCATTTTCTTAGCTTCTAATGCGGCTGCCTTTATCACTGGACATGTACTCCTGGTGGATGGCGGGCATACGGCAAAATAGGAAGGATCCCAAATATGCGACCAAAATTACAGTACTTTGGCGTTGCGGGTTATAAAATAACAACCTCCAATGGGGTAAATGTTCTGATCGACCCATTTTTGAATAAAAATGTTTACTCACCTATCAAAACCCAGGATATTGACCGGGTAGACTTGCTGCTGATCACTCACAACGCCTTTGATCACTTTGGGGATGCACCCGAAATTATCCGTACACACCAATGCCCCGTCATCTGTGCTAAAGATGTCATGCACAACCTTGTAAATGTGCATGGTATATCTCCGGATTTATTCCGGGTCACAATTTGGGGGATGGTAGTTGAGGAGGCTGGAGTCCTTGTCAGGCCGGTCGAAAGCCGACATTGGTCCTTTGGTGTCACGCCAGATGGGCAGCTATTATCCGGTCCGGCAATGGGCTTTATCGTAGAAGCGGCCCCTGATGTACGGATATACCATCCAGGAGATACAGCCCTCACAACAGATATGAAACTTTGGGGCGAGCTGTACCGACCAACAGTTGGCTTAATGCACGTAACATTACCAGAGGGAGAAGGCATTTCACTTCCTCATATGGATTGCTATAAGAGCGGCGAATTAACGCCAGAAGAAGCCCTACTTGCCAGCCGTTGGTTGGGGCTTGAACATATTGTTGCCAGTCATTATGTAGACCCTAACTGCCTGGATGTGAAACACTTCCAGGAGATAGCAAAAAGCTCTATGGAACGTGATGGTTACAGATTCCGAATCACCGTCCTGGAGATCGGGGAAATCATCGAGTTGTAGTTCCGGAAGGATGCCAAAGAAATGAGTTCAGATCGAGAACAAATACTTGCGGAAATAGCTGCCCTTGCCCTGCCCCCTGACCTATTCCCGGAAATGGAGCCTATGGAGGCGCCGGTTGAGTTGGGAGTAGAGCAGCAGTGTGAAATGTACCGCCGGATGACCCTGATTCGCGCATTCGAGCTTGCGGTGATGGACCTCTGGAAAAAGAATGTAATCTATGGCCTGGCACATTCTTATGAGGGGGCGGAGGCAACCGCAGTTGGCGCGTGTTTTGCAATACGCCCTGGCGACTATATCACGAGTACACATCGTGGGCATGGGCATACGATCGCTAAGGGCGCCGATGTGAATATGATGATGGCTGAGTTGATGGGAAAATACAGCGGGTATTGCCATGGTAAGGGTGGATCTATGCACATCGCGGCTGTAGATGAAGGCATGCTTGGCGCTACCGGTATCGTAGGTAGTGGTGTTCCTATTGCCGTAGGGGCTGCCTTTAGTGCACGGGTATTGAAAAAAGACTATATTACCGTTTGTTTTCATGGTGATGGGGCAACAAACCAAGGGGTGTGGCATGAATCCATAAACTTAGCTGCTGCTTGGAACCTGCCGGTCATCTTCCTTTGTGAAAATAACCAATGGGCAATTAGTTGTCCCTATCAAAATGCAGCGAAGAATCCTGACATATCCCTGCGCGCGGTTGGGTATGGGATTCCAGGGATGACTGTCGATGGTTTCAATCCCTTCAGCGTCTATCAGGCGGTAAAAACTGCCGCCGAAAGAGCGAGACGAGGTGAGGGCCCTACCCTGGTAGTAGCGAAATTCTACCGTTATGTCGGTCATTTTGTTGCCGACGACCAGCATTACCGGGATGTTACAAAGAATGAGCCATGGATGAAGCTGGATCCTGTTAAGAGAATGGCTCGTTACCTGGTGGAGGCAGGTATTTCAAGCCAGGCAGAGGTTGACGAAATATTTGCCGATTCACGGAGAGCGATTGAGCAGGCCATCGAATTCGGGAAAGAATCACCCGAGCCTCCGGTGAGTTCCTTATTTGAAGATCTCTACTCGGCAAAAATAGCTTGAGGGAGGTGGGTTTGCAATGACAAGAATATTGACTGTAAAACAAGCCTTGAAAGAAGCTCATGCAGAGGAGATGCGCAGGGATGAAACTATTGTCATTCTGGGCTGTGATGTAGGTGTGCGAGGGAATCCATTTGGCGTAACTCGCGGCCTTTTTGAGGAATTTGGGCCTGAAAGAGTTTGGGATACTCCTATCTCTGAGGCGGCCTTGG
Source organism: uncultured Anaerolineaceae bacterium (assembly GCA_964486825.1). Lineage (GTDB taxonomy): Bacteria > Chloroflexota > Anaerolineae > Anaerolineales > UBA4823 > CAZAQS01. The sequence continues at coordinate 9,130 of CAZAQS010000125.1, forward strand.
TCGGTGCTTGTTTGGGAGCGGCCGCCACCGGTCTACGACCGATCTGCGAAATCCTATATTCTGACTGGATTACCATAGGTATGGATCAGTTAGTAAACCAGGTTGCTAAGATCCGCTATATGTTTGGGGGAAAAATCGAAGTGCCAATGGTGATTCGTGCGCCGGTTGGAGCAGGTGGTGGACAGGCCGCACAACACTCGCAATCTTTTGAATCTTGGTTCAGCCATGTCCCTGGACTGCAAGTTGTGATGCCGATTACCCCGTATGATGTAAAGGGATTACTGAAATCATCAATCCGTAGCAACGATCCGATCTTGTTCTTCGAGCACAAGCGTGGTTACGAGATCCAAGGAGAAGTTCCAGATCATGAGTATACAGTCCCGCTTGGAAAAGCAGAGGTTAAGCTGGAAGGAAGCGATGTTACGATTGTCGCCATTTCGATCATGGTGCCTAAAGCTTTAGCAGTGGCAGCAGAATTAAGCCTGGAAGGTATCCAGTGCGAGGTTATTGATCCAAGAACTATCTATCCCATGGATTACGAAACTGTACTGGCTTCCTTAGGAAAGACCCACCGTCTGGTGGTTGCTCACGAATCCAACAGGCGTAGTGGGATCGGTGGGGAAATCGTGTCGCAGGTTGTTGAGAGAGGCTTCTACCTGTTGGATTCTAAGCCGGCTATCGTCGCGGGTTTGGACGTGCCAATGCCTTATAACAAATCTCTTGAAGCACTGGTCATCCCCAGTAAGGAAAAATTAATCGATGCCGTCTACCAAGTGATGGATTGATTAGGAGTAATTATGGCTGAGTATATAAGTATGCCAAAGCTTGGCATGAATATGACCTCCGGCATTATTGTCGGCTGGCTCGTAAAAGAGGGCTCACAAGTGGAAGCCGGCCAGCCGGTTCTGGAAGTGGAAACAGATAAGGCCGTCAATACAATCGAATCTCCGATGAGTGGCTTGCTTGCTAAAATAATCAAGCACGAAGGAGAAGATGTCCCCTGTACTTTTGTCCTGGCTGTGATTACGAAACCAGGCGAAGAGATACCCTCCCAGATCCCCGAGACGATCACTGACGGCATTCGCCCGACAGCAGAAGTAGAAGTAAAACCACTCCACAGCAACATTCCGGAAGCATCTGAAATTGGAAAAACAACACATCGAAGAGTGTTTATTTCTCCATCGGCCAAGCTTTTGGCTCAAGAGCTGGGCATAGACCTTATCAAGATTAAACCAACCGGAGATCGAATTTCAAGGAAGGATGTTGAGGCAGCTTATCAAGCCTTGCAAACTGCTGGCCCCATCGAACAAAAAGAAAACGCATCAGCAACTGGTGGGGAGGATACCAGAGGAAAACCAACCGCGACTATAAAAGAGGCCAGCGTACTTCGCAGGAGGATAGCCGAACATATGGCTGCCAGCGCCAGAACGGTTGCCCGGGTAGGACTGAAATTGGAAGCAGACGCAGCCGGGCTAATGAATTGGAGGGAAAGAGTGCGCAGCAGTGGGCTGATGATTGGTTACAGCGAGCTGCTGGCAAAGATTACAGCTACGGCACTCAAAGAATTCCATTACATGAACGCTCAAATGGTAGGCAATGAAATTTGGGAAATGAGCGAGATAAACGTGGGCATCGCAGTGGACGTGGAAGGGGGTTTGGTAGTACCAGTGATCAAAAATGTTGATCAGAAGACGTTGGAAGAAATTCAGCATGCTATATCAGAAATGATAAATCGCGCTCGCGCGGGAAGAAGTCTACCTGAAGACCTCCGCGGAGGTACTTTCACCATTACAAACCTGGGTAATTTTGAAATTGAGGAATTCTTGCCCATCATCAACCTGCCAGAGTGCGCCATTTTAGGTGTAGGTGCAATCATAAGGAAACCGGTCGCCATTGGAGAGATGGTTGAGATCCGCCCAAGGATAGGACTTACTCTAGCTTTCGACCACCGGTTGGTCGACGGGGTGCCTGCCGCCCGCTTCCTCCAACGGCTTAAAGGGTTGGTGGAGAACCCACCCATAGATTAAAGGAAAAGGGTCAAGATGAAAACCAAAATTGGCTTCATTGGGGTTGGGATAATGGGGCGACATATGGCTTCGCATTTATTAAACGCGGGTTACCCGGTGATGATCTATGATCTGAATGCAGAGGCCATGGAGGACGCTATTCTCCATGGCACAGATAAAGCGACTTCATGCGTAGATGTAGCAGCCTGTAACGATGTGGTCATTAGCATGGTGCCCGATTCGCCGGATGTAGAGAAAGTGGCGCTTGGAGAGGATGGGATTCTCGCAGCCGCCCGCCAGGGACTCATTTTCATCGATATGAGTACCATCGCCCCTGGGGTTTCCAAAAAGGTGGCACAAGTTCTAGGCCAACACGGGGTTCGTTGTCTGGATGCACCTGTAAGCGGTGGCGAAGTGGGCGCAATAAACGCTACTCTTTCGATTATGGTGGGAGGTGAGGCAGCATTACTTGAAGAAGTGAAACCAATCCTGGAAACCCTGGGGAAGACCATTACATTATGCGGTGAAAACGGGGCTGGCCAGATCGTGAAAGCCTGCAACCAAATCCAGGTGGCTCTTAATTTTATCGGTATGGCGGAGGCTTTGGTTTTGGGTTCGAAAGCCGGTGTCGATCCCCAGATCATATTGAAGGTGTTGAGTGGAGGGTATGCCCAGACGCGTGTCATGGACGTGCGAGGACCCAAAGTTGTGCGCGGAGATTTTGAGCCAGGGTTCAAAAGCAAGTTCCATTACAAAGACCTGAATATTATCATGGAAACAGCCAAAGAGCTTCATGTTCCCCTTCCAACGACAGCTATTGCGCATGAGCTATTTAACGCCTTGATAGCATGTGGAAGAGGCGACCTGGACCATTCCGCAATCATCACGGTACTGGAGGATCTAGCTGGCGTACAAGCTCGCACGAGACTGGAGCAGATATGAAAACCAATTATCTGATCGAGCCAAAAATCCTCCTGGACGGCTACCGGTTAATGTGGACGATTCGGCTGCATGAAGAAGCTATCAAGCGACTATTCCAAGATGGAAAGATAGGTGGTTCTACCCATTTGTGCATTGGGCAAGAAGCTGTTTCTGCCGGGTTGATCTCTCAACTGCGACGAGAGGATTACATCGTCAGCACCCATCGGGGGCACGGCCATATGTTGGCAAAAGGAGGCCAATTAAAACCGATGCTGGCGGAGATATTGGGCAAATCGACCGGTTATTGCAAAGGCAAAGGGGGCAGTATGCATATTGCCAGCCTGGAGCTAGGGAATCTGGGGGCGAATGGGATTGTCAGTGGGGGACTGCCAATCGCAGTTGGCTCAGGTCTTTCTGCAAAGTTGCGCGGTACAGATCAGATAACAGTGGTTGCTTTTGGAGATGGTGCAGCCAACGAAGGTAACACACATGAATCGATGAACCTGGCTGCGCTATGGCAGCTGCCGGTGCTCTTCTTGTATGAGAACAACCATTATGCCGTCTCTACCAGGTGCAATAATTCAATCGCTGGCAGTTTACAGGCGAGGGCAGCAGGATACGGAATTCCATACCAGATTGTAGATGGAAATAACTTCACGGCTGTTTATTTCGCTGCACAGGAAGCTATACAGCATGTTCGCTCCGGTCGTGGGCCATTTGTACTTGAGTGTACCACCTACCGGATTGAGGGCCATTATTACGGGGATGCAATGGTGTACCGCCAGAAGAAAGAGGTTGACCAATGGCGATTGCGGGATCCAATTCTACAAGTTGAGAATCAGTTGATCGAACGCGCTATCCTAGACGAGGACCATTGCAAGCAAATTCAAGCCGAAATAAAGGAAAATGTTGATGAAGCCGTAG
>CAZAQS010000126.1:0-12685 GCA_964486825.1 uncultured Anaerolineaceae bacterium
TCGGCCGCTTCCAAATAGTCTCTCGGAATGGCCTGCAAGCCAGCCAGGTAGACCACCATGGAGACTCCCATATACTGGACCGTATTAACCAGGGTGATTAGCCACACCGCCCGTTTCCCCACCCCTAGCCAGTCGACGGGCTCCAGGCCAGCGTAAACCACCAGATCGTTTAAAGCCCCGCCGTCATATTGGAAAATGAAATACCACACGTAGCCCATAATGAGCGGACTGATAATGACCGGGAAATAAACGATCGTCCGCACAAGGCCTTTGCCCCTGATTTTACCGTTCAGGAACACCGCGTATGACAGGCCCAGGATATTCTGGAGGAGGGTGCTTCCCAGACCATAGATCAGGGTATTGGCGATTATCCGACGGGTCTTCATGTCCGAAAACATGTACCTGTATTTTTCCAGGCCCACGTAGGAATAGTGTGCCGAATATCCGTCCCAATTGGTGAACGAAAGCCGGATGCCTTGCGTGATCGGGTAGAGGATGAACAACGCAAAGAAAATGAGGGCCGGAATGTACATCAGGTTGAGAGAGGCGGGTGAAGCGAGGAATTTCCTCCAGCGGGCCAGCCATCGCTGGGAGGTTTTTTTTTCGGGCTTCTCGTGTAGGGACGAATGCGGGGCGGTTCCTTCCATTAGACTGCGCCTCATCAGGATGAGTCAGGTGTCAAGGTGGCTTCAGACTGAGAGCGGCACATTTTCTTGTACCGCTCTCAGTTGAATTGGTCATGCGTCGATGGCAGGGTACCTGCCCTGACCGGTTCTATGGATTACTGCGAAGCGCGCAGCCGGAGATATTCTTTTTCGATATTCTCTGTGGCTTGTTCGGGAGTTATACCGTGGGCAAGAACATCCTGCCCGTTCTTGCACAACACGTCCCACATACCGTTTGGCAGGTATACACGATCGAAATAAGGGAAGACACGCAAGCTGGCATACTGGTTGTAGTATTCGGTCAGGTATCCGGCGTCGATGTCCACACCGCTAAGCCCGGCAGGCAGCTTATTCGAATCAGCGACCGCAGCTACGTTCTCAGGACGGGCATAATAAGCTACCAATCGCCGGGCGGCCTCGCTGTGCTTGGAATCCTTCCAAATGCCCCAAGTAGTCATCTCGCCGCCCACCAAAGTAGGTTCGTCGCCTGGGATGAGGGATGGTATTGGCATAAGCCCGCATTTGAGCTCTGGGTTGATCTTCATGGCTTCTTCACAGAGGAAGGCGCCGTAGAAGCCGAAGGCGGCCTTGCCCTCGGCAAAGGCCTGGGCAGAGTCGCTATATTTTGCGGTCAGGACATCCTTGTTCAGGTAGCCCTTTTCTTGAATCTCAAGCAGGTTGGCCGAGACCATGACGTACTTGGTCCAATCATAGCCTCCGTCCAGGAGCGCCTGAGCGTCGTTCTTAGCCGGGCTGACCGCGGCCGGGGTGGAGAAGAAATCGTAATATTGCCCGACAGGCCAGGAATCTGCCCCGCCCATGTGGATGCAGGTCACTTTTCCGTCGCTGCCGGTCTTGATCGTTTCGCAGGCTGCCATGAGGCCATCCCAGGTGGTGGGGACTTCCAGGTCGTATTGATTCAGGATATCGGCATTGAAGACCGGTCCGCCCTTGTCCTGGTCCATTGGCAGGACGTAAACTTTCCCATTCTCGTCGGTGACAGCCGGTTTGATGGCCTGGTCGATCTGGTTTGCCCAGGCTTCATCCCGCAGATCAGCCAGGAACTCTCCATAGCGGATTATGGCCCAACCATGCGTGGAGAATACGTCCGGCATGTCATTGGCAGCCATTTTGATCTTCATCAAGCTTTCGTAATCCTTTCCGGGAGCAGTGAAATCGACCTTGACGTCCGGATTTTCACTCTCGAATTTACGGGCGATGTCCTCGAGCAGCTTGGCCTGCTCGCCCACCCGATTCGTCATCACCACGATCGTTACCTGGGTGACGGGTTCCACCTTGGCGGGCTCTTGGACAACTTGAGAGACCGGCTGCTCGGCCGGAGGATTGGCGGCAGGCGCGCCGGGGGTGTTCTGGCCTGCGCAGGCCACCAGGAGGCTGATCATTAGGATCAGACTCAGGAAGGTGAGTGCTCTCTTCTGCGCTATCATTTCTTGTCTCCTGTGACTGGTAAGATTACTGGTGGATGGCAGAAACCGCATGTCCCTGCTGCTGATGGGAACGAGGCGGTTGAGACTGCCTGGAATAACGAGTGAAGACGTATGGAAGACTCGGTAGTTTCTTCTCATCCTTTCAGGAATGGAAACCATCCGTAGGCAGTTTGATCGCTTGTGAGCTCACAGGAAATGTATTGGGATCGATCTGGTTTTATATTAGCAAAACCGAATGCACTTGTCCATGCTGTAAATCTACACAGTATGTGCTGGATTCTATAAATGTGCCTGTTAACTATAGGATGTTCTTCTCAATCAAGACCTCATTTTCCCCCAGACGATAAGCGTTCGCGGTATTCGGACGGAAGGCAGCCGAATTGCTCGGTAAACAGGCGAGCGAAGTGGCGCGGGCTGGAGTATCCTACCCGCTCCGCCACCTGCTGGATTTGAAGACTGGGATCGCTTAAAAGCTCTCTAGCTTTTAACATGCGCGCATTCTTAAGGTAGCTCATGAAATTTACGCCGGTCTTCCTGTGAAACAGTGTGCTCAGGTAATTGGGGGTGATGTTCAACCGTTCTGAGATCGTTCCGATGCCGATATCCTCCATATAGTTCTGGTCCACGAAGGCCAATACCTGGTCAATTAAATCCACTCCCTTGATCTCGTCTTTATATGCCTCGTTCAATATGCGCCTGCCATGCATTTGAAGCGATTGAATCAAAGTGGCAGCGTCCAAGCCTGGAGGCAGGGAACATTGAATCGAGCGAGCGATGAATCCGCAGGTGGCTATACTGAGGCGCCAGACCTGGTCAGATCCCGGCCTGGAAATATGCTTTTCTAGATCTTGCAGGGTCTTGCTGTAGTTCAGGTAATTCTTTTCCTGAAAGCTACGGATAATGCCCAGCAGTAAACTGCTGAATTCCATCCGGCCGGGGAGTTGGGATTGCTCCTCCAAAATTTTGATGTGGATAGGCCGGCCTAAGCCAATCACGACGCGTAGAGGCGCCAGTCTGCACAAGCGCCTGAGCTGCTCGTGGAACCCAAGGTATGTCGGGCAAGCCTGGCTGGCCAATAGGGTAATCCCCAAATCTGCATTGCTAGATGCTTCGATTTCCTCCTGGATATCTCCCAGGTACTTACGCACGAGCAGGTCGGCCTGGCTGTTGAGCTCTTGTTTCCACGCGCCTACTGCAGCCATCTCTCCAGCAGGTAGAACGATGAGTGCAAATCGGTTATTGGCATCGGATCGCGAGCGGGCCAGCACTCTCAACGACTGGGCAAATTTCTGCTGGCTGGCGGCTTTGACTGGTTCGGGCAGGCAACTGTCGAACGTGAAAATGGCCCCCTCAAAGCAAGCCTCACTCAGGAAGCTGTCTTCATCATCGAATTCGGGCAGCATTAGACCGTGTTGGAGGGACATAAGCTGGCGCTCGAACTGTTGGTTTTGCGCGGCAAGCTGTTTATTTACCTCCTCGAGGAAACCGCTCAGTACCAGCAATAATTCCTCAGGTGACACTGGTTTAAGCAAGTATTCCGAGACACCGAGCTGGATGGCCTGCTTGGCGTATTCGAACTCAGAGAAACCAGTCAAGATCAGCCATTTGGTTTGCGGCGAGATCTCTTTCCCTCTACGGATGGCCTCCAACCCGTTAATGCCAGGCATCCTGATATCGACAAGAGCGATATCAGGATGGAATCGGCCAGCAAGGTCGATTAGCTCTTCTCCGTTGGTCGCTTCTCCAGCCAGGTTCAGCGGTAGAGCCATCTCTTCCAGCATGCTCTTCAAGCTGGAGCGGACCAGGTATTCATCATCGGCAATGACGATCTTCATGTTTTAAGGATGGCAGGTTGGATTCAGCATATAGTATTAGTAGAACAGGTCAATTATAGAGTACAGGAAATTAGGATTCAGGTCAAGCAATCTGCTGCTGGATAATCTTAGTTATCTTGGCTTCTATTGCGGCCTTTTTCCTTCCTCTGGCCGAAACCGGGATGTGGTGGTTGGCAGACAGGATATCCCTGCGCCCCAATCCTTGATAAAATCCAGGGATATGAGCCGGCCATTGCAGAAAACCAAGCTATTTATCCCTCCATCTCGAGACAGGTTGGTTGACCGGCCGCGCCTGTTGGATAAGCTGAATAGTATCCAATCTCCTGGCTTCCGGCTGGGAGTAATCTCAGCCCCGGCGGGGTCGGGAAAGACCACCCTGGTCGTGCAGTGGCTTAACGAGCAGTTGGGCTGGCCTGCGGGCTGGGTATCCCTGGATGGGCGCGATAACCAGACAACGCTTTTCTTTGCTTACCTGGTCGCATCTCTGCAGGAGATCATTCCTGGGGCGGGACGAGAGACAATGGAGTTGATCGGTCTACCCGGCGCAAACCTGGAAGAGATCGTTACGCGCCTGGCCAATGACCTGGCAGAAGCCTCTCAGCCTTTCGTGTTGGTACTGGATGATTTCCATGTCATTACCAATCCGGCTCTTTATAAGGCAACCAACCTCCTATTGGATGCCCAGCCGCCTCAGATGCGTCTGCTGCTGCTGACGCGTGAAGACCCACCCCTGCAGTTGGCCCGCCGGCGGGCCTCGGGACAGTTGGTGGAGCTGCGACAGGAGGAACTGCAGTTAACCCTTTCGGAAGCGGTGGTTTTCCTTAACCAGTATATGGGGCTCAACCTATCGGAAATCCAGGTAGAGGTCCTGGAAAACCGCACCGAAGGTTGGATTGCAGGGCTGCAATTAGCGGCCCTATCTCTGCAGCGAGTGCCGGATATTGACAAATTTATTCAGGAGTTTTCCGGCAGCCATCACTTTATCCTGGATTATTTGATGGAAGAGGTGCTTGCACACCAACCCGAGGAGATCCAAAACTTTCTGCTGGAGACTTCCGTACTGGAGCGCTTGAGTGCAGATCTATGCGCGGCCACCACCGGTAAAAAGATCGCCAGCGCCCAAAAGTTGTTAGAAGGTCTAACCAAAGCTAACCTGTTCGTTATCCCGCTGGACGAGGAGCGCCACTGGTACCGCTACCACCACCTGTTCAGGGATTTATTGCTGGCCCGGCTGGGTGAGGCAGATACGGAACGAGCTGCCCGGCTCTGCCGGCGCGCTTCGGATGGGTATGAAAAGGCCGGAGAGGCGCGCCTGGCAGTCGAATACGCTCTCAAAGCTACAGACATAGACCGAGCCGCTGATTTGATTGAGCTTCATCTGACAGAGCGTTGGCACACTGTGGACCAGGAATTCCTTTTCCTGGTTAATCAACTGCCTGTTGAAGTAATTTCCGAACGGCCTCAATTATGCCTGCAGAGCGCCTGGGTTTCCGTAATCAGCGGGCATGCTGAGCGAATCCTGCCATGGGTTGAGCTTGCCGAGCGTGCCTTATCAAACCCGGAACGGCCAGCCGAACCAGGTGACCCTGTCCAACGCGCCTTTGCCAAAGTCTTGAGAGCTTACCGGACTGACCTGGATAACCAACCGGTGGAGTTAGACGAATCCTTAGAGCAGGCTTTCGCTGCTATTCCAGAGGGCAACACCGGCATGCGAAACAGCGTGGCGGTGGTTTTGGGAACCATCCATTATATGGAGGGAGATTTTGGCACAGCCATGGGGTATTACCAGGACGCCCTGGAACGAGACCAGCGCGTACAGGGTACAAATGCCGTTCCGATTGCGGTGATGCGCATGGTTTGGGTGCTGCAAGCCCAGGGAAGGCTGCGCCAGGCATTAGAGCTGCTGAGCGAGCATGAGCGTTATATTCGCCAACGTGGCAGGCGACGTTTTTATATCGGGGGCGCTCTGAACCTGGAACGGGGTGAAATCCTGTTGGAATGGAACCAGCTGGAGGAAGCTGAGAGCCAGGTTCGAGAGGGCCTTCAACTGTTGGAAGACTGGCTTGTACCGCAAGCGCTCACCCTGGGACTGAGCATCCTGGCACGGCTGCAAGTAGCGAAGCAGGATTTGCAAGGAGCCAGGAACACACTCGAACGCGCTGAGGCAATGCTCCACCAGGAAGGATTCCATCCTAAATTCATCTATATGTTTGAAAGGGCCCAGGTATGCTTGTGGATCGCTGAACAGAACCGATCAAGATTGGAGACTTTTGCACGGGAGACGAATGCCCTGGTAGGGTCAAAAGGTGGTTTCCGGTATGAACCACGCCAGATCGAGCTGTGCAGGGCCTGGATTGCTTTGGGCAACCAGCAAGAGGCCGTTGATTTATTGAGCCGCCTGGCTTCCAGGACGGGCGAGCGCACCGGAAGCCGGGTGGCCATCCTGGCGATGCTGGCTGCCAGCATGAAGGATCAGACCACGGCACTGCAGGCCTTGGACGAAGCCCTGCGACTGGCTGAACCGGGCAACTACCTGCGCACCTTCATAGAGATGAGCCAACCGTTGAAAGGGTTATTACATGCCTGGATCCTAGACAGCCCTCCCGAGCGCGATGCCCACCTGAAAGCCTATGCCCAACGGGTCCTGGCAGCTTATGACCACCCGAGGACGAAAGTTGAACCGCAGCCCTCCCCACCGGCAGAGCTGTCGGAGCCTTTAAGCCCGCGTGAGCTGGAAATCCTTCAGCTTGTAGCATCTGGATTGACCAACCAGCAAATTGCTGACCGGTTGGTGATCTCGATCCGAACGGTCAAGAAGCACGTGGAAAATATCCACGGCAAGCTGGGCGTGGGGAACCGCACACATGCAGTCGCTCGCGCCCGTGAATTAAGACTCCTGGAAGATTAATCTATCCTAGCTGCCCCTCGGGACGGTCGTGGATTACGCCCCGGGCAGAGACCTGAATACGCCTTTCGGACACTGCGAATACGCCCTCCGAAAGGCTATTATCTTATATATCAAAAAAAGGAGTTAGACATGAAAGGAAATACAATGAATACGTTCAGTAATCTCGTGGCGCCTCTATTCCTGGCTGTGCTGGTAGCAATCATTATTTATGGAGCTTTGGCAGGCAGGCAGCTGCCCTTGATAAACGGCCCGCGCGCCAGCCTGGTAGCCCTCCTGGTGCTTGGTCTCACCCTGTGCGCTTTAGGTGGGATTGGGCAGGTCGGCGCCAGCGGGCGCTGGTTTTCTCCCCTGGCGATCACCGGGCACTTGTTGGGTGTCATGCTGCTGGTGGTATTTATTTCAGCTTTCGCCGGGTGGAAGCTGCCCTTCATCGCAGGTGAAAAACAGGCCATTGCCGCAGTGGGGGTCATGATGGTTATCAAGTACGTGATCGGTACCGCCGGCGCCTTCTTCCACTGGCTATGAACCCTCATTGGTATGAGATTCGGTTGGAAGAAAACTTGGACAACCGCTGGTCTGGTTGGTTCGAGGGTATGGAGATCATTCCAATCATAGAAGGGGACCGGGCAGGTAGCCTGCTGAGAGGCTGCCTGCCCGACCAGGCGGCCTTGTTTGGCCTGTTAGGAAGGGTGCGTGACCTGAACTTGACGCTCCTGGAAGTCAGGCGGATCACTTAATAATAATTGCCCCTTGCAGCAAATTTCTTTCATAGAGCGACTGCCTCGGATTGGATACTGATGGCAAACTCTTGATCATCGATGAATGGAAGTACAAAAAATGAAAATAAGTTGACTTCTGCCCTGCTAAACGCGATAATAAATAAAAGGATGATGAATGGAGGTCGGAAGTATGAACGCAGTGTTGATCTTCCTGTTTGTGGTGGGCGCCTCCTTGATGGGGGCGACGGCCCTGTACGCTTCGGCCGTCCACCTGTTCCGCTATCGTCGGGAGCGCTGCTGCCAGTTTGACCAGTACTACCAATGGGTGATGGAAAAGGGCGATGAGCAGCAGAAGAACATCGTGCGCCAGTTAACCCGCGGCAAAGACCTGGAAGAGATCCAGAAACTGGTGGGCTACGGTATGCTGGTCAAGCCATAACTCCCGTGCTGAGAAGGAGCCGGGGAGTTGGAGGTGCTGCCCGGCCGTCATGCGCGGTTGATGGATATCAAAAGGCGTCCTGATTGCATCTGGCGCCTGGGTTTATGAGTCAGATGTAAATGAAACCAGCCGCTTGGCCTCCTCATCGATGCCTTCCTGGATCTCGTCCGTCATCTTTCCGAACATCTCCACCTTCACTTCCTCTTTGCCCTTCAACTCCCAGACCCCCTGCATACGCCCGTCCACAAGCACGACCGCCGAAATCCAGGCCTGGGGACGGTAGATACGGGTTTTATGTTCCTCCGGTATGACGAAGGAGTTATCGCGCGGTGTGCCGAGTGTGTAGGCGTCGAATTGGGGCAGCAAGCGCAGCGAGCTGGGTGAGCCCGCCGACTGCATGGCTTCCAATGTCTCGCTCAGGTACCAGGCCTCCCAGCCCTCCATGCTCACCGGGCTGATCTCAGCCTCCAGTAATTTAAAGACTTTTTTGCCCCGGCTGGCCTCGATCCCCCACCAGCGGGCGAAGTCAGATGGGTTGGCCGGGCCATAGGTGCGCAGGTAGCGGCGGGCCACTTCTCGCATGGCATCCTGCGGGTCCAGGTCCGCCTGCCAGGGCCCGATCCATGCCTCCGGGCGCACGAAGGTAACGTTCTGTCCCTGGTTCGGGCCAAAGCACAGATCGCCTCGAAAAGCGGACGGTTTGAGCAAGGCTCCCCATCCCGAGAGCAGCACCTGGCGCAGATCGGGCATCCCAGCTTGCTCGGCCACAGCCGTAGCAAGCTGCTCGCGGGTAATGGGCTGATCGCTGAGGGCGTGCGGTACATTTTCCAGGATGGCCTCCAGGCCTTCTGGGGTGATGCCGTGGTAGCTGTAATAGCTGGGTGGGCGGCGGGGCGGGAATGCGCTGTGAGCAGCCACGTGCAACGGGAGATCGGCCGGATTGACCAGGTGCAAGGTGCCGCGCATGGCCCAGGTTTTCACCAGGCTGCGTTGGCTCCAGAGTGCTTCTCCTACGGATGCCCGCTGGAGTCCATCGATACGCGCCAGTAGCGCCAGCTCGGCTGCCGAGGCCAGTTGGGCCTGCACGCCTCCCAGTCTTGAGACGACCTCCAACAACTGCTCTGGACTGGACCGATCGAGCAGGAATTGTCGCTTGAGCCGCCAGGCGCATAGCTGGCTCCAGGTTATGGGGTTTGCATTAGCATTCATTTGTCCCTCCTGATATTTATTTTACCGGCACAGGCTGCCTGTGTTGGTTTTAAATTGGAGTAATTTTAGGAAGATTCCCACCCTACCCTTAAACCTATCCCTTAACCTATCTTCCGATAGGTGACATACCTATCTTCCCGGTTGTATAACCGTATTGTCGAACAGCGTTACAGACAAAGCCGGTCATCACATCCTTGTAGGAAGGTGGAGGTATATGAACAAAGTTGATACGAAAAATGTCACCCAGAACTACGTGATTGTATTCTCGGGTCACCTGGATGAGCGCAGGCTGGGCTGGTTCGAAGGAATGACGATGGTACATCTTCCAGGCGGTGAAACAGTCCTCTCCGGTGCCATCATCGACCAGGCTGCCTTGCAAGGGATGCTCAGTCGAATCCGTGACCTGAATTTGACGCTCCTGATCCGCCACCCACAATACACAGGCTTCATGCTGATCACGCTGGGTATGCTGCTAGACTGGGCCACGTTGCCCATGTTGGTCATGTGGCCGGTCATGGCTTTCCTGTACTATCGTTTGGCGAAGAAGGAAGAGGGCGATATGCTGGTTGAGTTTGGGCAGCAATATAGCCAGTATATGCAGCAGACCGGCCGGTTTCTACCCCGCCTGTTTGGAGAGCGTCCGGTAAAGAAGATCGCTCCAATTTTGTAAAGGCAGTGGATCCGGGTACGGCAGTCATAAGGGTGCAAGCCACCTTAAACCAAAGACAGAAATTCAGAATTAGAAACAAGGAGAATTCAAATGAGCAGCACAATAAAAATTATTATCGGAGTAGTAATTGGATCTTTTACAGTATGCCTGTTGGCAGGCGCAGCCGGGGTGTGGATGATCCGCTCGGCGGGGACGGCCATCGGCAAGGGTCTGCAATCAGACCAGGAACGGGTCTTGGAAGTGTCGGCGGACATCGCCGAGTATGACCTGCCGGGTGACTTCGAGAACGCCTATGCCATGCAGGCCGGCGGTTTTGACCTGGTCTCTTACACAGGACAGGATAGGCACAGCCATGTGTACTTCTTCCAACTGCCGGGAGGCGTGCGGTTAGAAGAGAGCTTATTGGAGCGCCAGTTCAACCAGTTCAGCCGGGACCAGGCTAACGACAACCGGCACACCACGCCGGTAAGCCAGATGGCAGCGACCATTCGAGGCCAGGAGACAACCCTGGTGGTGAGCGAGGGCGTGAACTCTGAAGGCCAGGCCTTCCGCCAGGCGACGGCTATTTTCGAAGGCAAGGGTGGGCAGGCGCTGGTGGTGTTCGAGCGCCCGGTCAGCAGCTGGGACGTGGCTGAGATGGAGACCTTCGTTGCCTCGATCCGCTAAGTACAGACTGGCAGCCCCTAAGAGCCGGCGCTCGGCTCATAGGGGCTGCCAGTCGGTATAATGAAGCAAGAAAAATATGAGCGAAATTTTCAGATGGATAAGGAGTGAAAGATGGATCCCGAGCTATACGTTTTTCCTGGAATAAATTCTGCGTCCCTCAAGCTAGCTGCTTCTACAGCGCTATTCGCCCTGGTGTTGGTGGCTGCCGGGCTGCTCGTGCCCTGGCTGCCCGGGTCGCAGTTGTGGCAGGCTGTAGACCGCACGTTTACCATCGGCTTCGCTTCGGTCAGCCTGGCTGGCCTGCTACATCTGCTGATTGGATACTCGCTCTTCATCTACGGGTCCTACCACGCCTGGCAAGCCACCCGCTTGAAGAACACCGTGGAACATGCCCACCATGAATTGGCCACCCGCCTCCTGGATACCGGCTATTACGGCCGCGCCCGCCACCCAATGTATGGCATGTTCATTCTGGCAAACGTAGGCCTGGGCCTGGCGACGAACTCGGTCTACGGCCTGGCCTTCAGCCTGCTGTCCCTGGTTTTGTTCGTCGCCAACGGTATCTTCGAAGAACGGGCCGTGATGATCCGCTTTTTCGGGGATGAATACAGGGCCTATATGCAGCGGGTCAAGGCGCGCTACTTCACGCCCGGGCAATCCCTGGCGCTGTTGTTGGTCCTGGCTTTGAATATTTCTGGTTACCTCTTTCGATAACATGAATACTCTACGTTCTCTCCAAATCCTTAAAACCATTTCCTACGTCTTGTCAGGCTTGGTGCTGGCTCTCGGTCTGATCGCCAGCATCAGCCTGATGGCCAGCGCCTCGAACGTCCACAACCTCATGATGCCGCTTCTGCTGATGGGCGCCGAGGTTATCGTCAACCTGATTACCCCTATGCTCGGCGGTTTAATCCGGGGGCTGGGCGTTTTCGTGCTGGTCGTTTCCATCGTTCTCAGCCTGCTGCTCTACGCAACCGGAAGGTTGCTTGGACATATCGCCAACCTGGAAACTCGCCTGGCCCGCCTGGAAGGACAGGCGGAAACAGGAGGCTGAAACATCGAAGGCCTTTTCCGGTCAAAGCCTGCTTATGTCAAGCGTAAGATATCCATAATGTCTCTGCGGGTACTGGGGTGCCAGCCGGTAGTTCTGCCTCTCAATAACGTCCAGAACCCCCTCAAAACGAACCATGTAGGCATAACCGGCAATTCGGCAACGGATATTCTTGACCTGGGCAAGGTACTCTTTTCCCGATTTAAAACAAGCTCGCGCCAGGTTAACCCGCTCCCCTATCCACGCCCGGTAAGGCTTGCTCTCCACATCCTCGGGGCCGATCCCATTAGCTGACAGAAATTCGCGTGGGATGTTATAGTAGCCTGTTTGGATGTCTTCCCAAGTGTCCCGTAGCAAGTGTGCGATGTGCGCTCCGGTGACGGCCAGGTAACGTGAACTATTTTGCGGTGAGGGCTGGTCGTGGCCGATGAAATAGTGCATGGCTTCAGTGACCGAGATGGCCAACCAGCGTGTATACTCATTTAGCTCACTTTGGGAGATCAACATGCCACGTCGCCTGACGTCAAAATCCAACACCTGCATCATGTTGCGCAGTTAGGCTTCGTCGACACGTGCTCGGTCCGCTAGGAATCGAATCGTGTAATAGGTCTGTTTACTGGCAGCTTTCGTGATCGATGAGGCGGCGTTTGTAATCATTTTTTTCACCTATCCAACTTTCAACGAAACGGTATCAGTTTTGATAATCGATATCGGTATTGCCGAGATTCCGTAGTGGGTGATCTGTACACTGTTAGCGTTGAAGTGAGGACAAACCGGGCGAGGTGGGAAGGTGAACTGGCCGCAGACTGGACAGTATGAGCCTTCCAGGCGATAGCGTTGGGCTTTCAATCTCCAGTGGCGTGGGATTTCCATAGGGTTTCTCCGATCTGTATGCAAGATGTCAAATTCACCGGTCAGTTGTGGCCTGTCACCTGGCAATATCGCCCCGCACGCATGGGCCTTCACAAGCCAGTACGGGTATATTCTTCCCGAGGATCTGCTGTTCTGCCCAGGATTCGCCAGCCGGTCAAACCCCTTTCACGCCATCGATCTGGAGGGTAAAATCCTCGGTAAC
>CAZAQS010000127.1:0-12511 GCA_964486825.1 uncultured Anaerolineaceae bacterium
CCTTCCTACCATGTTAGGACGTCTTACCGCCCTTCCAGGAGGGATAGGGATAACCGAAGCCGGCATGGTAGGGTATTTAGCAGCTACCGCCCATGTTTCCCCAGAGGCAGCCGCGGCTTCGATTACAATTTTTCGCATCACAACCATCCTATTTCAGGCCATCCTGGGGACTGTGGTTTATTTCTTTGCCTGGCAGGGTGAGAAAGAGATTACATTATCGGTTCGTCATCTAAAATGGGGGAGAAATGAAAGCTATCCTGCTCCACAATCCTAAATCAGGTATTTTCAACGGAACTACAGCTGAGGACCTTACTAAGGCTCTCGAAGATGTGGGATATGAGACAACCTATAGAACCAGTGAAAGCCCTGAAGAATTAGATGAGATTTTAGAAAAGCCAGGAGGGCTGGTTGTTATTGCAGGTGGAGATGGAAGCGTCCGGGCGGTTGCGACCCGTTCGATTGGAAAAAATATCCCCATGGTTGTCCTTCCCCTGGGAACTGCCAATAATATCTGCCGGGTGCTCAGTGGCGATTCGGATGCTATGCAAATTATCGCGGGCTTGGAAAACCCCCGCAAACAATTTTTCGATGTGGGCCGCCTGTGGTCTCCTTGGGGGGAAGATTACTTTTTAGAATCATTGGGAATAGGCGTTTACGCGAGTATATTGAAGACTTACCAGCCAGAAAAAGGTAAGAGCATACGCAGGGGCATCGAAGCGATCCTGGAAGGCCTGGATGAATACGAACAACCGAAACGCTTTCAAATTATTATGGATGGTCAAGACATTTCCGGAGATTATATGTTGGTCGAGATCTTGAATACCCCTACGATTGGACCCCGTCTCCGGCTGGCACCCCAGGCTGAGCCCTACGATGGGATATTCGATGTCGTTCGAGTCATGCAGTCTGAGGATAATGGGATCGCACGAATGTTATCGAGCCTGATCAAAGGCGAAGTAGATGAGCTCTCAAATGTACTCGTCAACCGGGGAAAAAAGCTCGAGATCCACTGGGATGGTTTTCCCCTGCACCTGGATGAACAGGTACTACCCATCATTGAGCAGGGTAACACAAAGAATTGGAACGTCAATAGGGATGACTTTAAGCCGTCCACGCTTAAGATAGAGATCCTGCCTGAAGCGCTTGAGTTTTGGTTACCAGAATTCGATCAAGAGGAGAAAGGATAAACGGCAAAAAAGGATAGTTTATGAACGAAACTGAAAGTTCTCGGAAGGAACAAATAGAGTCTCTGCCTTCAGAAGAAGTCCAGGAGATCGAAACGCTCGGCGCAGCAATCGCAGAAGACGGAAAACCAAAACTGGGTACGATGAAGATCGATCTGCATTGCCATAGCGAAGCTTCACACGACTCGAGCACTCCCCTAGGGCTGATCCCAGGGCGTTGTCTTGACCGGGATGTGAGCGTCCAAGCCATTACAGATCACGACCAGATATGGGGAGCAATAGAGCTTAAAGAGATGGTAGAAGCTGGAAATGAGGCTGAATGGCGCCGGCTTACTGTCATTGTTGGGCAGGAGGTCAGCACGAGCGAAGGTGAAATCATCGGCCTCTTCATCGAGGAAGCCATCCCTCCTGGTTTGAGCCCGGAGAAAACGGTGGAGATGATCAAAGATCAGGGTGGGCTGGTGCTCCTTCCGCATGGTTTTGACCCTATGAAACGCTGGCGGTTAAGGCCCGAGGCGCTTGAGCGAATTGCAGGATTTATCGATATTGTCGAGACATTCAACTCTCGCATCTCCCATATCCAATGGAACCAGGCAGCTGTAAATTGGTCGAAAGAAAGAGATATTCTCATGAGCGCTGGCTCAGATGCCCACACCCTCTCCGATATCGGCAGCGCCTGGGTAGAGGTGCCTCAGCGCACGATCGAAAAGCCTCAAGATCTACTTGAGGCTCTCCAAGATGGAACCCCCATGGGCGATTGGATGCACCCGGTTGTTGCCTACCTGTACAAAGTATGGGACCGGACTCTGCGAAGATTGGAGCTACGCAAGTGAGAGCCTTCAACAAACCGGAAAGAACGAACCGGTCCTTATCCCTGGTCTAATTCCTGCCTTTCAACACGTTCCATATCCTCTCGGAATATTTTGCCAGGCCTCCAAGGTGTGCCGAGCAGAGGTAACAGCCAGCGGTCCAATCCCCACCATCCGGCCGTTTTCCAGGCCAGGATGAGCAAGATAGATAGGGTAAAAAGCAGAGGGTTTGTACTTGCCGTACCGGCCATCATAAAGTTCCAGTTCAAGAATGCGCCTGCAAAAGCCGCAATGCCAACAAAAGCTCCCAACAGTAATGCTATGCCCACCATTGTCTCGCTAACTGCAATTAACGGGCCAAACCAGGTGTAATGCCCACCCTCTAATAGAGACTGGATAAAAAGCCGGTACCAATCAAAAGCAATCGGTGGAGGGCTAGGCCCTTCCGGGACGACAACTGCCCGCTCCCAGAAACCGCGCAGGGCCACGCCGGTCTGGATCCAGGCCGGGTTCTGCACCTTTCCAAGCCCGGCACTCAGCCAGGTCCAACCTACATAAAGCCGGGCCAGGAACCAAACCCATGCCCAGCGGGTGTTGCTGGTCAGGGACCTGGTTATGGGGGGATCTGGAATAATTACATAACCTTCTTTAACTTCGACTGCCATCTATCCCTCCTAATCAATATAAAAATAAACATCGAGTTTCCAAAGCATCATTTAATACTCTTACTACACTATAAGAGAGGGATATTTAGCCAGGCAATGGGGAATATGCCTAAATATGCTTAGGGAAAACCCGACTATCTGGGGGTAGCTGGATAAGCGTCTGGATGAAGGAAATAACAGGCTGCGCGTCCCCATCCTTGCCTGGTCAGGAGACCACGCTCTAGCATTCCTTTTAAAAGCCGGGAAGCCTGGCTTGAAGATAGATTGTATTTCTCTATGATCTGGCGGCGAGTAATTCCCCCCTCATGCAACCATAGGTCGCGTAGGATCAGGGCGTCCTGCCCCAACTTTGGAAAGAAGCTACCCTCTCGGATGTTGATAATAGAATAGTTGTCGAGAATCCCTCGCTGGTATTCGTAGATCCGTTCCTCCATATAATCTTCGATCGTCTCGTTTACATAACGGGGCAGTGCAAGCCATTCCTCAGGCGGAAGGTAGGCACTTAATTTCATGACCAGAGAGCTTGAAACCGTAACAGGGCGCCAATCGAAGGAAGACATATTTACATCTTCCATGCCTGGCAAAAGCCGGATGAGCAGGGTTTCGAATGCACGCCTCTCGCCCTCGCTTAACCCACCTTCGTTAGGAGAACGCTGGAGTTGCTCCAAGAGCTGCGGGTGGTAAAGCTCCAACCACCGTCGAGCGAAGCCCCTCTTCCAGCTTAATTGCCCTGCTACAAAATGCTTTTCCGCCTGCGGATAGATAATATCCAATAATCCCAAGGCCAGGATAAAGGTGTTGCCTTCTGCAATCCAATCGTCAACCAACAGAATCCGCTCTGGATCCTCGCCCGGCGGAAGTTGGGCCTGGATCTGCCCTTTCAGTTCAGCTTGCCAGCCTGCCTGTTCTTCAAGCCAGGCCAGAAAATGGCCGATCTGGATAGGCTCAGAATACATACCCTGGAAATTGACATTCCCCACCTTCTTTCTGCCACCGGGATAGAGCATAATTTTTTCTCGACCCAGGTTGGTTTTTACCAGTGGAGGGAAGGGAGTAGGTTGAGTGGCTTGCCATAGGATTTGGGCCGCTTTGACAGGTACCCAACCAGAGTGCAGCAGGGATACGACCCCATCCGGTTTGAAATCAAGGACTTGGGAAACAACCCTCTGCGCTGTATCCCATACGATCTCCAGGCCTTCTTCTACCTCTTCCTGGTAGCTCCTGTTCTTGGGGAAAGATTGCTTAGCCATCCAGCAGCTCTACATCCAGCCCCGCTTGCGAATGTACACAAACATGGTTAAGGGAGCAGCCGCCATTAACAGCAGGGTAAGGACCAGGGCAGTGCTACCGGTCCAGGCAGAGGTCGAAAGGACCGGCTCGAAAAAGTTCATCCCGAAGAATCCCGCAACAAAGGAGATTGGCATAAACAAGGTAGTGATTACGGTCAGGGTTTTGACCGTATCATTCATACGGTTGTTGACCACCGAGAGATAGGTCTCAAGCGCGCCGCCGACCAGCTCGCGCAGCGTCTCAGTGATATCGTGCAAGCGGACAAGATGGTCGTATACATCCCGGAAATAGACCCTGTCCTTTGAATCGATCACCTCATACTGGTCTCGGGCCAGTTTATTGAGGACTTCTCGTAATGGGGAAAGCGTGCGGCGTAGATGAATGGTAACACGCTTCAAAGAAAAAGCCTTTTCCAGGATTTCTGGTCCGGGAAGGTCGAAGATCAAGTCTTCGATCTTCTCGATTTCGTCGTCTAGCTGCTCGACGACTTTCATGAACTCTACTGCCAGCTCATCAATGATCAGGTACAAGATATGATCCGCACCCTGCTTGATATGGCGGCTGTCGCGCTGGACATGTTTCCAGGTCCGATCAAGGGCAGGTACGGGCTTATCGTGATGGGTGACAATAAAATTGTGTCCCAAGAAGACATCCAGCTCGGGGGTATCGATATAGTTACCGTCGTTAACTTCAAAAGAAATCGCCCGCAGTGCGATGTACAGGTACTCCTCCCAATCGTCGATCTTGGGGATATGCGTCTCCTGTAGGGCGTCATCGACTGCTAGAGGGTGAAAGCAAAAGGTATGGATCAGAACGGGCTCACAGACTTCCGGAGGCTCTCCTTGAAAATCTACCCACAGCAGTCCCTGGGAGTCTTCAAGCGCCTGGGAGATATCTGCAAACGCCAGCTGGTTATGTTGTACTCCGTGCCTGTCGAAGTAAAGGATGGCGTGCACTGGTTCTCCTTATCAGCCTTATTTAACAAATTGCTTTAAACAACCATCTATTTCTAGAATTATATTGATTAAAACATGAATTCTCTAAATCCTGGCTGGTAATTTAGGCTACCTGGGCGCTTTACCTGGAGCCGGTCGATGAAAATACCACCCGCCTGATCGAGCGTTGGAGGGCAGATTGCAATCCTGGCGTAAAAAAACACTGTTTTCATGTGCCTGTTTTTAGACCCAGGCGCGTTTCTGATGCAGCGCAAAATGCTGCTGGGTATCAAGCAGCGCGCGGAAGCTTTCAGCTAGGGTTTACCTCTTCCATCATGAAAACCAGAACGAGCGAGATGTCTTTAGGTAAATAGTAGCTGAACTATTTTTCAGCTTTAATGGAAAAATTATTAGCCCAGCTAGCCAGGATTACGTCACGACTATCGGAAGACCAGGAGAAGTCCATGGGGAAGAGCCGGGTAGCGATATCGGCAGGAATACCTTCTGGCGCCGGGAAACCCGGTCTCGCCAGCACGCCGAAGTACTCGGCATACAGGTTCATCGCCTCGTCACTGATCGCCCAATCCAGGAACCGCTTGGCAGCCTCTTCCTTCTTCGTCCCTTTCACGATGGCGCTCACTTCCATCTCGTACCCCGAGCCTTCCGCCGGCAGTACCAGCGCCAGGGGCGCTCCCGCTGCGATCTGCTGGGCAGCCACAAACTCGAACGATATACCGATCGGGTACTCGCCCGCGCCTGCCATCTTGCACGGCGCTGATCCGGACTTGGTGTAGATGGCCATGTTCTTGTCGAGCTCCTTCAGGTAGGCCCAGCCTTCGCTCTCTCCCAGACCCTGCAACACGCTCGATACGAACATAAAGCCGGTCCCCGATGAAGCCGGGTTCGGCATCACGATCTGCCCTTCGTACACCGGGTTCAGCAGGTCCGCCCAGGACTGCGGGATGGGTAGGTTCTTCTCCTGCACCAGGGCTGTATTCACGCAAAAGGCCGTCACGTACGCATCCACCCCTACCCAATAGGGCGGGTTGTTCGCATCCTTGAACTGCGGCAGGACGTTTTCCACACCCTTCGGTGCATAGGGTTGGAGCATCCCTTCTTCCTGGAAGATCATCATGCTGGTGGCGGCTGTGCCATAGATCACGTCAGCCTGGGGGTTGTCCTTTTCAGCCAGCAGGCGGGCGGTCAGGTCGCCCGTGGAGAGCCGCAGGATCTCCAATTGAACATCCGGCATGGCTGCCTGGGCTACCGGCATATACTTTTCTATTTCGTCATTTTCTTTTGCTGTGTAGATGATCAATTTAGTTGACACTGGATCCCTGGTGCATGATCCTAACAGCACAGATAAAATAATGGCGAGCGGGAAAATCATGCATAGGCGACTATTTCTTTTAATCATCGCTTCCTCCTACTTTTTTAGAGCGGATGGTTAGAAAAAGCGCCCCACAGAGGGGCGATTTTTCAGCTTCGATCCTAGACAAACTTACCTTGTGAGCCAGAAGTCCCTTCACTTCAAACCGAAAGGAACATTAGCGTACTTTCCATGCCTGTGTAGTCCGCTCGATACTGCGTGTCAACAACCAGAAGAGACCTTTGGCAGTAAAACCAACCACAATGATCAACAGAGAAAGAGCCATTGCCTGTGCAGTTTCACCGGCATCATCCAGAAGCATGACCGAGAGAGCAGCGAGTTCTCGCCCTGGTACGAACAAGAACACCACTGCTGAGATCGTTACCATGGCATTCAGGAAGAAGTAGGAGATAATCTGGATAATCGCCGGGAGTGCCACCGGGACAGTCACTCTCATAAATGTCTTGTAAAAAGGCGCTTCCAATGATTCACCGATTGCCTCGAACTCTGGATCCATCTGCTTGAGGGAGGTCATCGCTGTCAGGAAGGGAACGGTATAGTAGTGTATCACCGTAGATAGCACCAAGATAGTCATCGTTCCGTAAAACATATACAGGGGGCTGGCTGGATTATTGAAAGTAAAGATATAAGACAGCCCCAATACCATACCGGGAATAGCCAGGGGCATAATGGATAGCAGGTAGAGAATACCTCGTCCCATGTTAAGACCACGGCTCTTCTCGATCAGGTAAGCGCTGAAAAAGACGATAATCGTCCCAGAAACTGCAGTGATCAACGCCATCTTGATGCTATTCCATAGCACAACGAACGCCCCACCTTTGTGGTGCGCGCCGGCTGTATAAAAAGTGAAATTATTCAAAGAAAGAGATAGATCGTAAGGCCAATAGCGTATAAAGGCCCCAAATATTACGGTTGCATAAACGCCGATTATGAACAAAGCCAACAGGATGATTACAGAAATAACCAGGACCTCGGCAAGCGGATGGTGTCGCTTAGGCCGCAATGGTGTAATCTGCGATGAAACCATAGCCACCTGCCGGCGTTGGACGATTCTATCTAATGTAAACGCGATCAATGCGGGGATTAGCAACAAAGTACTGATCGTGGCTCCCATTTGAAAGTTTTGTTGCCCTACAACCTGGTTATAAATATCGGTTGCCAGGACGTCAAAGTTCCCGCCTACAACTTTAGGAGCGCCAAAGTCGGTGATTGCCAGGGTGAAAACCACAAACGCCGCGCTCATCAGACCATATTTAGCGCCGGGAAGTGTGATTGAGAAAAACATTCGCGAGCCCTTGGTGCGTAACGCCTCAGCGGCCTCATAAAGCCGGGCATCAGCCAACGCCAGGGCAGTGCTCAGTATGATGAAAGCATGTGGGAAAGCGTAGAACACTTCCGACATGATAATCCCCTTGGCTCCATACAAACCGATATTGATCCCAAAGGTGCGGCTAAAAATCCCGTTATTACCGAACCAATAAATCAATGCCAGAGCCTGTACCAACGATGGGATGAAGATCGGAAGCAAGGCAATTGCTTGAAAGATCCGCCGGAGAGGGACAACCATCCGGGTGAGACCATATGCATACAAGAATGCCAGGATAACCGTAATCCCCATGGAGATGAAAGAAACGTAAAGACTGTTTGGCAAAGATGTTGCGGTGGCGGGTGTAGAAAAATAATTTATGTAATTTTGTAACCCCACAAACGTCCCTGTGCGATCTTGAAAACTGCGCATGATGCTCAGGAACAGCGGGTAAATCATAAATATGAACAATCCCAAAGCTATGAGCACCAATAACCCCCTGCGCAGGTAATCCTCGAAACCGAGTGTTTGCCGGACTACCGATCGTTTGATCGTTTGAGTATCAGGTACTGCCTCCAGAGGGTATTCGCTAATTTGGGAGCTCATGATTTCACTCCTACGCTTCCGGGATAAATGCGCAGCAGCTCAGGTGGAAGGTAAGCGTATATCGCACTACCAACCTCGATCCGCATATCCCGCATGCGGTTATTCGAGACTTCAGCAACGATATATTTATCTTTCAGCTCTACTAATTCAAGTGTCAAGCGGTAAAAAGCGCCCAGGAATTCAGTCGTTTTCACCCTGGTTTTGCCTATATTGATCCCACCGTTTTGTGTATCCGATATACGAACATCTTCCGGACGCACTGCAATCGTTACCGAATTTCCAGGTTCAAGCAAATGGGATTCAGCACAAGTTAAGGTCAGATCTCCACAGCGGACACTATGGGGATCCTCTAAAGCAATACCTGGCAGGAAGTTCATAGCTCCAACGAAATCTGCCACGAAAGGCGAAGCAGGCTTGCGATAAATCTCCTCAGGAGAGCCAACCTGCTCGATGGTCCCCTGGTTCATTACAACAATCCGGTCAGCCATCACCAGGGCTTCTTCCTGGTCATGAGTAACAAAGACGGTAGTAATACCTAGCCGTTGCTGGAGTTGCTTGATCTCGAGACGGAGGCTGATCCTCACTCGAGCATCCAAAGCAGACAAAGGCTCGTCCAACAAGAGCAAACCAGGGGAAGTCGCCAAGGCGCGTGCCAGGGCAATTCTCTGTTGCTGACCACCCGATAGCTGGGACGGATATTTATGGCCTACGTCTGGTAACCCAACCAGCTTCAACAGCTCCTTCACCCGTTCAGCTATTTCCGCTTTTGGAACTTTTCTATTCTCCAATCCATAGGCGATATTGCTAGAAGCAGTCAGGTTTGGGAAAAGGGCATAGGATTGGAAGACAATACCAAAATCGCGCTGGCGCGGTGGCAAACGAGAGATATTTTTTCCAGCCTGGATGATCTCGCCGCTATTTTGTTGCTCCAATCCGGCGATGATCCTGAGCAATGTCGTCTTCCCACAGCCGCTCGGCCCCAGCAAGCATACAAATTCTCCTTCGTTTACGACTAAGGAAACATTGTTGAGGGCAACCAAATCCCCAAACGTCTTTGTCATCTGCTGGATTTCCAGGTAAGGGCCTTTACCATTCGTCTTCATTATTCCCATAGGTATCTTCCTTCGGTGACGCTCCCGGCTATCCATTGGCTGTGATAGCCGGGAGCTGGCTTGATAAGATTGATCGAAACAGCCGGGATGATTACTCCTCAGCTTTTGCAGAGAAGTCACCCGTCCATGAAGCCAAAATATCTGCCCGGTTATCGGAAGACCAGGAGAAGTCCATGGGGAAGAGCCGGGTAGCGATATCGGCAGGAATACCTTCTGGCGCCGGGAAACCCGGTCTCGCCAGCACGCCGAAGTACTCGGCATACAGGTTCATCGCCTCGTCACTGATCGCCCAATCCAGGAACCGCTTGGCAGCCTCTTCCTTCTTCGTCCCTTTCACGATGGCGCTCACTTCCATCTCGTACCCCGAGCCTTCCGCCGGCAGTACCAGCGCCAGGGGCGCTCCCGCTGCGATCTGCTGGGCAGCCACAAACTCGAACGATATACCGATCGGGTACTCGCCCGCGCCTGCCATCTTGCACGGCGCTGATCCGGACTTGGTGTAGATGGCCATGTTCTTGTCGAGCTCCTTCAGGTAGGCCCAGCCTTCGCTCTCTCCCAGACCCTGCAACACGCTCGATACGAACATAAAGCCGGTCCCCGATGAAGCCGGGTTCGGCATCACGATCTGCCCTTCGTACACCGGGTTCAGCAGGTCCGCCCAGGACTGCGGGATGGGTAGGTTCTTCTCCTGCACCAGGGCTGTATTCACGCAAAAGGCCGTCACGTACGCATCCACCCCTACCCAATAGGGCGGGTTGTTCGCATCCTTGAACTGCGGCAGGACGTTTTCCACACCCTTCGGTGCATAGGGTTGGAGCATCCCTTCTTCCTGGAAGATCATCATGCTGGTGGCGGCTGTGCCATAGATCACGTCAGCCTGGGGGTTGTCCTTTTCAGCCAGCAGGCGGGCAGTCAGGTCGCCCGTGGAGAGCCGCAGGATCTCCAACTTGACATCCGGCATGGCTGCCTGGGCTACCGGCAGGTACTTTGCGATCTCATCGTTTTCTTTAGCGGTGTAAACGACCAACGTTACTGGTTCTGCTTGTCTCGCACACGCGCCTAACAGCATTGAAAGAATAACTGCCAGGGCAAGTACGACAAACAGGCGACTACTCTTTGAAGACATGGCTTTCCTCCTATCTAGGAATATGAAAGTTCGTTTCGGCTGGTTGGTGCCGCAGCCTCCAATGAAAGAGTGGTTCTAGGTCTCGGTCCAGCGATGGTTTGCTGGTTTCATGGGACGATCTTTGGTTCTGGTAATGGGTTCAATAAGAAGTAATTGAAGGCGCGACCTCCTTTCATTTCATTCCTTTATGCGTAAGTAATGTATAAATGGGATATAGCCAATATATTTGGGATAGTATACATTATCCATATCTGAAATTGCAGTATCATGTATATTAATGTGCAAGGATAAACGTTACATCCACTTCACGACAATGTCACCAATTACGTTGGCGGCCTGGTCTCCGCGATCAGCAGCGTTTGACAGGTGCCGGTAGATCTCGCGCAGCTTCAACATTTCCATTATGCCGTCCAGGTCCACAGGGTCCTTGAAAAGTTCTGCCAGCGCTTCCCGGTACACGCTCTCCACCCTGTTCTCCAATGCCTTTGCCCGGACGGCATGGTCGTTGGCAACGTTTGGATGGTCTTCCAGGCGCTGCACACCGCGATAAATTTCCACTGCCGCATCGGATAGCAGGGAAACCATCCGCTCGAGGTAATGGTTGGGCTTGACATTCAACATGACCATTTCGTCAACAGTTGACTCAGCGTAATCGAGGATATCGTCGATCGTGAGTGAGAGGGCGAAGATATCCTCCCGGTCGAAAGGTGTCACGAAGGTGTGGTTGAGCTCATCGATCAGAATGCGACGGACCTCATCTGCCTCTGCTTCCAGCTGAGTCACCCGCTCTGCAAGCGCTCCATCCGGATTGCGGGCATATTGCTTCAAGGCATCCATCCCCTGGACCGCATATTCTGCCTGTTGGATGATCAATGTCAAGAAACGGTTTTGTTTTCTACGGCGAGTAAATAATTTCATGGGTTCCCTCTTATGGGCCAGAGGCAGGATCTAGCTAAAGAATAGTCTCCAGCAAGGCGTACAGGATAGCTGCAAGTATCATATTGGCAGGGATTGTAAAAATCCAGGTGGTGAGCATATTTTGGCCCACCTGCCAGTGGACTTTATTGACCCGCTCTGCGGCTCCGGCGCCCATAATGGCTGACCCAACCACCTGGGTGGTGCTGACAGGGCCTCCCAATAAAGCAGCCCCAAAGATTACCCCAGCAGATGCAGCCTGTGACGTGAACGCATGTATGGGACGGACTTTATAGATACGGCCTCCCAGCGTGCTGATTAGTCGCCACCCTCCCAGGGCTGTGCCCAGGGCGATAGCAGTCGCGCTGACCGTAATAACCCACAAAGGGACATGGAACGTTTCCTGGTAGCCGGCAGCAACCAGGCCAAGCGTAATCAGGCCCATGGTCTTCTGGGAGTCATTTGTTCCATGAGAAAGCGCCAGACTCAGGGAGGTTAAAATCTGCATACGCTTGAACAACACATTGACTTTCGGCGTGGCGCTCTTGAACAGGAATAGAGTGAGCTGCATGAATAGAAATCCAACCAACAATCCCAGCGGGGGAGAGATGAACAGGGCAGCCAAGATCTTAGCCAACCCGCCCCACTGTACGACCACCCACCCCTTAGACAAGATGCCAGCCCCCAGCAGGCCACCAATCAAGGCATGGGAAGAAGAGGAGGGGATGCCAATAAACCAGGTAAATAAATTCCAAATAATCGCTGATAATGCCGCCGCCAGAGCGACGTTCGGGTTGATGGCGGATGGATCGATCAAGCCTTTCCCCACGGTGGTTGCCACTGCTACACCAAAGATGAACGGGGCGATGAAGTGCGCCACGGCCGTCATGTACAATGTTGCCCGAGGCCGCATCGCTCGAGAGGCAATCACGGTAGCCACGATATTGGAAGAGTCATGGAACCCATTCAGGAAATCAAATATGAGAGCAGTACCGACAAGAAGTGCAAAGAGTAAAGTAGGTGATGCGAGATGCATTTAGCTGCTCCATCAGGGTGCTTGCCTGGTTGGTAGATCTGGCCAGGCAAGCACCCTGGAAACCATAAAATGGAACTAAGAGGTATAGAACTCTCGGATGGTGTCGACAGCCATGCGGTTCTCTTCTTTGCTGCCGA
>CAZAQS010000128.1:0-12509 GCA_964486825.1 uncultured Anaerolineaceae bacterium
GCTGCCGGCGGATGTATTGCACCTGCACTTCGGGTCGATCTCACTGGCGCTGGAGCCGGGCGCCACCAGTTACGAGAGGCTGATGGAGCGCGAGGCCGGCAGGCGCACATTGTCGCTCGATCCGAATATCCGCCCGGCTTTGATCCCGGACCGGGATGCTTACCGCCGCCGTTTCGAGAGCTGGCTGGAGATGGTGGATATCGTCCGGCTCAGCCTGGCGGACCTGTCCTGGCTTTACCCCAATGGGGAGGCGGAGAGCGTCGTGTTATCCTGGCTGGAAGGGGGACCTTCGATTTGTGTGCTAACCAAGGGTAGCCACGGAGCAGTGGCTTTTACTGCGGGCGGTACTCGAGCAGCGGTAATGGCGCCCCCTACCCGGGTGGTAGATACAGTGGGGGCAGGAGATACCTTTGCAGCTGCGCTACTGGTTTATCTGCACGATGCTGGCAGACTGGGTCTGCCAAGGCGGATGGCAAACCTCTCAGAGGGCGAGCTGCACGCCTGCCTCGAATTTGCTGCGCGGGCGGCCTCCATCAACTGTACCCGCCCGGGCGCCGACCCGCCTTACCGGAGCGAACTGTAATTCTCCTTGTATAAGAGTTTTCTTTGAATTACTGTACAAAACATTGACAATAACGAAAGGTTCACATTAGAATACTGGTAGTGTTTATGCTTGATATGCAATTGGTTATGTAAGAGGGAGAGAAACAATGAAATGGTCTTGGAAGATCGGCACTTTCGCCGGTATCGATGTTTATATGCACGCCACCTTCCTGATCTTGATCGGGTTCGTAGCGTTGTCTTATTGGGGGGTCAGCCAGTCCCTGCTTTCCGTCGCGGAAGGGGTTGGCTTCATCCTGGCGCTGTTTGGTTGCGTGGTACTGCATGAATACGGGCATGCTCTTACCGCTCGAAAATATGGCATCAAGACTCGCGATATCACCTTGCTTCCCATCGGCGGAGTGGCGCGGCTGGAGCGCATGCCAGACCAGCCCCAGCAAGAGCTATGGGTGGCGCTGGCGGGACCGGCGGTGAACGTGGTGATTGCAGCCGGCCTGTTCGTATGGCTCACGCTTACCTCATCCATGGTGCCGATTTGGGAGCTGAGTGTTTCGACCGGTTCATTTATCGAACGTCTAATAGTCGTCAACCTGTTCCTGGTGGGCTTCAATATGCTGCCGGCCTTCCCAATGGATGGCGGGCGCGTGCTGAGGGCGCTTCTGGCCATGCGCATGGAATATACCCGGGCGACGTCGATGGCGGCCTCCCTGGGACAATTCCTGGCGATCGTGTTTGGCTTTATCGGGCTATTCACCAACCCGTTCCTGCTTTTTATCGCCTTCTTTGTATGGATCGGGGCGGGCCAGGAGGCAAGCATGGTGCAGATGAAATCTGCCCTGGGAGGCATCCCCGTCAACCAGGCAATGATCACAAATTTTTCCACCCTTTCCCCCCAGGATACGTTAGAAGAGGCAGTCGAGCTTATTTTGCGCGGCTCGCAGGAGGATTTTCCCGTCACGGAGAATGGCCGTGTGGTAGGCGTGCTTATGCGTAACGACCTTTTCAGTGGACTCAAAAGGCACGGGAACCGGGCCCCGGTCAGCGAGGTGATGCGGAGGGATTTCCATACCGCCGACTCCTACGAGATGCTGGAAGTTGCTTTTCGAAATATGCAGGAATGCCAGTGCCACACCTTGCCTGTCATGCATGGCGGGGAGATCGTAGGCGTGTTGACGATGGATAACGTGGGCGAGTTTTTGGCCATCCAGGCAGCGCTGGAGCCGGGGAAAGCCGGTGCAAGAAAGGTGGACGTGCTGCGCGATTAATCCATTACCCTATCGATGGAGGTCTGACATGCACTTAACCGGTCTGCATTTGCTCCTGACCCACCAATGTCTGCTGGAATGCGAGCACTGCTTCGTGTTTGGCAGTCCCAGCCAGAGCGGCACGATGACAGGCGGATCGCTTGAGCAGATCCTGGCACAGGCTACAGAATTGGGCAGCGTAGAGTGGATCTATTTCGAAGGCGGCGAGCCGTTCCTTTACTATTCACTCTTGCTGAAAGGGGTGCGTGCTGC
The DNA here is from genome assembly GCA_964486825.1 of uncultured Anaerolineaceae bacterium. Taxonomy (GTDB): domain Bacteria; phylum Chloroflexota; class Anaerolineae; order Anaerolineales; family UBA4823; genus CAZAQS01. Next base: position 2,079 of record CAZAQS010000128.1, read on the forward strand.
GGCCCGCTACGGTTTCCAGGTGGGCGTGGTGACGAACGGGTATTGGGCGAACAGCCTGGAGGATGCCCGGGAGGCGCTGCGCCCCTTTGCCGGGCTGGTGCAGGACCTTTCCATCAGCAGCGACCGTTTCCATTGGGATGAGCCTGCTAGCAAATGCGAGTGCGCCCTGGCAGCCTCGGCTGAGCTGGGTATCCCGGCCGGTCTGATCTCGATCGCGGGATTAGAGGAGTTGAATGCTTGCCTATCCCTGGGGAAGATCACAACAGGTGAGAGTAATGTCATGTTCCGGGGCAGGGCGGCGGTCAAGCTGGCCCAACGAGCGCCTCAATATCCCTGGAGCGACTTTCGGGACTGCCCGCACGAAGACCTGCAGGAGCCAGGCCGCTTACACGTCGACCCCTATGGCAACCTGCATATCTGCCAGGGCGTTGTGATAGGGAATATGTTCGAAAGCAGCCTGCGCCGGGTTGTAACGAGTTACGCGCCCGCCGCTCACCCGATCTGCGGTCCATTGCTCAAGGGCGGACCAGCCGGGCTGGCGCAAACTTATGCAATCCCTTACCGGGAGACCTACGCGGGGGCTTGCCAGCTATGCTATGAGACCCGCCTGGCTCTGCGGTCGCGCTTCCCGGAGTCCCTCGGGCCGGACCAGGTTTACGGAGAATATTGAGCTACCTTTCCCCGCCCCAGGCCAGTTTAAGCACCTCGCTATTGCCAAGCGGGTTCAAGTAAGCTGAGATGTCTAGCTCGGCAATATCGTCGATGCGGAATTGAATAACGCGCAGCTCTCCCGGGCCGCAGTCCATCGCGCCGATAAGCCCTTCCTGGTCCCACTGGATATGGCGGGGAGCGCCTGCCGTGCAGTTCTGGTGCATGTTGACCGCCGTCCAGACGAAATCCTCCCCGAGGCGGTGACCTCGATATAGCCTGGTTTGGATAGGGGAGCAACCTTCGCAGTTGGCCAGGAAAGCGGTACCGGAGGGCAGGTCGACGGCGTCGTAGACATATAATTTACTGGCCTGGCCATCGATCAATTGAACCGGTTCAAGCTCATGCCGGAAGACCTGCACTAAATCGCTGGTGGAGCTATTGAGCTTCCCGGAGAGCAGGAAGGACTGGCTATCAGGCGTCCAGAAAGCGCTGCCCCATAGGTCACCAGGCGGTTCCAGCAACTGGTTCTCTCCATCACCCGTTTCAAGGAATAGGATATCCGACCACTCCCAAAAGATCCCGTGCAGGAGCAGCCCGGTCCCATCTGGGGACCAGGGACCCGTGGCCAGCCGGCGGAGCAATGTGATATCAGATTGGTCTGGCGACAGGTAACGATTGCTCTCCACCCACTGCGCCTGGCGAGTGTCCATTTCGAACAGCCATAAACCTGATGGAGAGCTCGGATAGCCGGCAGTCTGGGAGGCTCCCGGAGAGGAGTAATCCACCGAAAAGGCCAGGCGCTTTCCATCGGTCGACAAGCTCAGGCTTTCCATACGAACTAAATAGGGTGCGTCCGGGAAGGCGTCAAAGAGCATAACCGGCTCGGGCACGATGCTGCTGGTGTCCCTGGCAAGGTATACCTGGCCGGTGTCTGTGCCGTAAACCAGACGATTGTCCCCCGGCCAGATGTCGAAAGTAGTCACTTTCAGCTCGGGAGGCGTCAGGCGCTGGACGACAGTCTCGCCAGGCTGTATGACCCAGACAGCTTTGTCGGAGAGCAGGAAGAGCGGCTTGGATAGCGTTGCGGTTTCTACAAATGGTGTGGGGGTGTGGGGACGGGGCGTGCGCGTGGGCGCCTGGGTTAGCGTTGGGCTGGGTTGTAGCGTGCGGGTAAGGACAGGCGCAAGGGTTTCCTCGACAGGCTCCGGCTGGCGATTGCAGGCGCTTGCCAGAAGCAGGACAGTGAGGAGAATGGCGAAGAAGAAAGGACGCAGTCCGTCGCACACGCGCCGGGGGGTAAGGCAAGACCAGTTAGCTCTTATCATAGAGCAGATTATAACGATGAACCGATTCTTGCACCAGTAATATTGGTGCTATAATCCCACGCATCGCCACCGCCTGAGGGCGGGAGGCCACCCCGCTGAACCTTGGAGCTCTAATGGATCTGCTAACGACATTGATCGATCTTTTTTTGCACCTGGATAAGCACTTGAGCCAGGTGGTGCAAGCATACGGCATCGGGACCTACCTGCTTCTTTTCCTGATCATTTTCATGGAGACCGGATTGGTGGTAACGCCTTTCCTGCCGGGAGATTCGCTGCTGTTCGCGGCTGGCACATTTGCCTCTCCGGCCTTGGGAGCGTCGCTCAACATCTGGCTGCTTTACCTGCTCCTCTTCGGGGCAGCCGTGTTGGGCGATACGGTGAACTACTGGATCGGCCACTACCTAGGAGAAAGGGCTTTCAGGGTGCAAAAGCGCTTTTTGAAAAGGGAATATCTCGATCGCACGCACGCATTCTACGAGCGGCATGGTGGAAAGACCATCATCCTGGCTCGCTTCGTGCCGATCATCCGGACCTTCGCGCCCTTCGTAGCCGGCGTGGGGGAGATGAGCTATCTGCGCTTCATCAGCTACAATATCATCGGCGGATTCCTATGGGTGACCCTGTTCACCTGGGGTGGATATTACTTCGGAAACCTGCCTGTAGTCAAGGAGCATTTCAGCCTGGTGGTGATTGCGATCATCGCCTTATCGGTTATGCCGGCGGTCGTGGAAGTGTATCGGGAACGAGTCCGGCATCTTCACGCATAGACCCGACAGGTTCTAAAAACCTGTCAGGACGATAAGCGGATGCTCAGGCCTTTCCCTTCGAAAGTCTCACAGACAAAGGACGGTTCGGCCGGGCTGCTCAAGTCTGGTACATAGCTGTAGCCCAGCTCGTCGAATTGCGCCAGGTCCTTGATATCCTGGATGCGGTTGGTGATCAGCCAGCGGGCGAAGGCGCCACGGGCGATCTTGGCGTGTACCACCACGAAGGCAGGTTGGCCGGTTTTAGGGCTGACGGTCAAGAATTTAGGGGCTGCCAGGCGTTCAGGGGCAACATAGCGCGTGACGGTCTGGGCGTATTCGGTTGCCGCCAGATTGATGATCAAACCCTTACCTGGCAGGCAGTTTACGATGGAATCACCCCAATACTTGTATAAATTAGCATAGCGGGGATCGGGCAGCTTGTAGCCCATCTCCAGGCGGTAGGGACAAATGCCGTCGTAGGGGCGGATGACCCCATACAGACCAGACAGGATGAATAGCGTTTGATCAGCGTAATCGCGGTCTGCCGGAGGCAGGTCGACGGCGTGCAAACCGCTGTAGATATCGCCCGTGAAGCTGTCGATGGCTAAGGATTGGTCTTCGGGATCGTCCGACCACTCAGCAATAAGGGCGTGCGTCTTTTCGGCCAGGGCAGGCGAAATGCTCATCACCTGGGCAAGCTGGCCCGGTGAGAGCGTCTTCAGGTAGGCAGCCAGGCGCCTGGCCTTGTCGAGCAGCAGGGGCGGGCGCAAGGGAGGGCCCTCGATGGGCAAGCGGCGCATGCTTTTGGAGGTATGCAGCAAGATGACCACGGGTGTATTATACCGGAGAGGAGCCAACCAAAAATTCCCTCTTGACATTAACGTTACGTCATAGTTTACAATGACGGGCATGCTGAATGAAACGCGTTTCACGGTAAAACAATTGGCGAAACTGGCAGGGGTCAGCGCGCGCACCCTGCATCACTACGACCAGATCGGCTTGCTAACGCCGTCCCGGGACCCGAGCAACGGTTACCGCATCTACGAGCGCCCGGCGCTGCTGCGCTTGCAGCAGATCCTGTTCCTGCGCGAGCTTGGGCTCAGCCTGGAACAGATCCGGGATGTGATCGACCGGCCGGAATTCGACCTGCTGGAGGCGCTAGAACAGCACCGGTCAGCCCTGCGGGAACGCCAGGTACGCCTGGAACGGCTTTCCCAGACGGTAGAGCGGACGATCTCATACTTGAAAGGAAAAATCGAAATGGAAGGAAAAGAGTTTTTCGAAGGCTTCAGCGAAGAGAAGCAAAAGGAATATGAGGCAGAGGCCCGTCGCCGTTGGGGTGAAAAAGAGGTCAAGGAATCGCAGCGGCGCTGGGCGAGCTACACGCCTGAAAAGAAACGCCAGGTGATGGAGGAGGCCAGGGATATCTACCTATCCATCGTAGAGGCGATGCCCTACGGACCAGGCAGCTCGCAAGCCCAGGAGGGTGTGGCGCGTTGGCATCAAAATATGCGTTATTTCTACGAGCCGACTAAAGAAGTCCTGCTGGGGCTATCGCAGGGATACGTGGAAGACCCGGAGTTCAACGCCACTTTCCAGCGCATACATCCAGATCTGGCCGGCTTCATGCGGGAGGCGGTGAAGATTTACTGCCAGAAGATGTAAGCTATGGCACCTAGAATAAACAAAGAGCCGGGGAACGCCCGGCTCTCCTTATTCTGTAGATGTGGGGACCTATTAGCCGGGATTTCGGGCTGCCTGAGCGGTAAGCTTCAGTCTGGATCGGGAAAATAAGACTCCGGTCAGAACAAAGCTTACAGGAGCGCCGATTACCCAAATTAAACTGGTCAAAATAAAAATGTTCATACTCAGGTCGAACATGCTCCAACCGACTTGTCCAATTGCAGATATTGCCTGCGCGAAAAATATCCACCGGACCCAGCGTTGCAAGCCAATATTCTCAAATACGAATCCAGCAGCAACCATAGACAGAGCCATATAAACATAAGAATTTGCCAGGGCAGTAATAATAGAATCGGGATTATCCGGCAAAAACATTTCTATGCCTGATGTTTCTCCAGCGGCAAGGCTCATGCGCACAGACACAGCCTGGATGTTGTAGTTGATACTGGCCATAACAGCGTAGAGGATGCCGAAAGAGAGTGCTATCAAACTCCATATGCGTTTTTCCTCCGCCACACTGCGGTGAATGCAGGCGAGAAGGACGATAAAGGATAATGGTAGCAGGAGGGATGGATATACGTAGAGCACGCGTAAAGGTGAGAATTCTTGAGCGTACTGTTGTAACTCAAACCAGGCAGGAACAGGGTAAATTTGATCCCGAAAGGTGTATGTGATAAACCAGATGGCGCTCATGACCGCGGATACGATAGCGGACCAAAAACCTAACTTGTTGACTGTATTCATTTATACCATTCCTTTCTGGTGCCTTGTCAAGCACCATTAACTTATATTTGCCCTCAGATCTATCGAAATATAAGCAGCACCAAAATCACCAGGTTGATCAATAATCCGAGGATGCCTTTTTGTATGAGCAGTTTGAATCCCCCATCCCAAAATAATAGGATAACAACGGATGAGAAGATGGCAGCGCCGATCAAGATGGGGCGAAGCTCTTCCCACTGGAACATGACACCGACGCCGCAGATAACGAAGGCCAGCGCGGCGATGGCATACAACACGCCTGCCAGGGGGCGCAGAGTTGAATCGCTAAGAAAATTCGACAAAAGCCATGATCTTCCGGTCCAGCCCATATCCGGCTGAAATTCCACCCATCTCTGGCTTAATACGATATACCATACGTGCACCAGACCATGTAGGATGATAAAAAGACCCGCCAGGAATCTAAGCACTTTTTCCTCCCTTCATACCAATGAAATCGTAACCAAAATAGAATGAAATTATGCAGTGAGGTCGTCCGGAATGATAAGCGACTATAACCTCACGAACCACTCCCATTATAGGACGGATGTAAATTGGACCGGGTTATATAAGTCATACCTGCTTTGGTAATTTTTGTCACCTTGGTTATAGGTATAGTTACCTAGCAGTGCTTAGCCTGGAGGCGTGACGGTAAGAGCTTTCGGGCGATGCTTTATGGGAAAAACAAAAGCGCTTATTGGAAGCGCAAGTACTTCTGGGTAGCAGAATCCATATCAGCGTACGCGCCCCGGTAAGGAGGGGGGAGCAAGGCTGCAATCTGGTACATGATCTCATCGACCATCTTCTGGCGCACTTCCCTGGTGAGCTTTTCACCGCGCAGGTCCAGGTAGAAGGGCACGCCTACCCGGATATGGAAATCCGTACGGCGCAGGCGGCGCAAGTTTTTGTTGAGGTTTTCTCCACCAAAGTAAACCAGGGGTTGGAGGGGCGCACCCGAGTTCAATGCCAGGGTGACGACGCCAGGATGGCCTTTGCGCAGGCGCCCATCCTGGCTGCGGGTGCCTTCCGGGCTGATGCCGAGGATCTTTCCGGCCTGCAGGGCTTCAATGCCTTTGCGCATAGCCGATAGATCGGCTTCGCCGCGCTTGATTGGGATGGCGCCCCAAAGGTTGAACAACACCTTGAAGAGCGGGTTATTCCAGGATTCGGCCTTGGCGAAGCCGGTCACCGGGCGGGGCTGCAGATGGGTGTAGATCACCGGGACTTCCAGGAAGCTGATATGGTTCGAGACAACGATCAGCGGGCCATGCGCGGCAATTTTCCTGAGCTCACGGTCATCGATCTTGCAGCCCAGGCGGGTCAGTCCTTTTATTCCGTAGGTGGCGGCCTTGAAAGCCAGGCTCATGCACCCTCCGGGGCGATGGCTGGAACGACGATCTCAAGTGTATCCGGCAGCAGGTAGAGCTCGAGCGAGCTCCCGGCAAAACAGAGCGTTTCACCATCGGCGTGAGCGGGGAGAGATCCCTGCACAGCGGTGATGCTCACCTGGCGGGCGCGCTTCATAATGATGGCGGGGTGACCGGCCTGAGATCCTTTCAAAAAGCGAGGGATGAGCATAAAGATGCCCGTCCTGCTGATCTGGCTGGCAATGCACAGGTCGAACAGGCCATCATCCGGCTGACCTTCCGGCGCCATGAAGAACCCGCCGCCCATTCGCCTGCCGTTCATGATCGAGACCATCAATGCCGGTATGACTAGCTCTTGCCCGTCAATTTCTATCCTGACGGTCGGAGCGTTGAAATAAAGGAAAATGGTCTTCAGGGCTGCGAAGATATAGGATGGAAAGCCGTGCAGGCGCTTCAACTTGAGCGCTTCGAAGCCGACTACCGCATCGAAGCCTATTCCCACGCCATTGCCGAAGTAGCGCCCGGCCGGATAGTCGCCGCCCTTAACGAAGCCAACATCGATCCAGCGGCGTTGCCCGCCTGCCAATGCCTGAACAGCCGTCTCCAGGCCGGTTGGAACGCCGGCGCCGAAGGCGAAATCGTTGCCTCGTCCCACCGGGATCAATCCCAAGGCAGCCCGGCCAACACCGCTGATCCTGGCCTGCACCAGCCCGTTCAGAACTTCGCTGGCGGTGCCATCCCCGCCCACCGCCACGACCACGTCATAGCCTTCCAGGGAAGCGCACTCTGCCAACCGGATTGCATGGCCCGGGGCAGTTGTGCGCACCATTTCAAAACTAAGGCCAAGCTCACGCAGGCGCGATTCGATGAGCGGATAGGATCGCTCTCCATTACCGCGCCCGGAAATGGGATTGACGATGATTAAATGCCGGGCCAGAGCTTCCCGTTCTGACTGGAGGGTGTGGAGTGAAGTGCGCAATTGCTCGGTAATTGTCATGGAGGCCTTTATGCTGCCTCGGGGAATCTTCACCACACCAGGCGAGCGGCGAAAGTGTTCCGGGGCTATTCGGTTTGCTAATGGGTCTGACAGATTTCACAAGTATAGCAAAGAAAGCAGGAAAGGTGGGATCCATTTTGATATACTTGAAGCATCAGGAATTGGTTGAAAAGGAGGAAATATGAATACAGGCCATTGGATTTTCGCTAATTTGAACAACGAGCAGATGGAATTAATCAAAGAGGGAGAAAGCACCCTGGGTGCGGACTACCTGGTGGCATACCAGCCGGATGAGAAGGCGCCGGCTGGTTATATAGAGCTGTTCCTGCAGGGGGTAACGGCCGCGCCATTGGATGACAGCCAGGTGGAGTGCCTTGAAGGGTTGGAGCAGCGCGTGCAGGCTGTTGTTGTGGCATATACGAACGCAGATTAATTAGTACTAAACGGAGCAAATTTGACTCATTTGGTTTTAATTGCTACAATGAATAGCAGTTAATCCAAATCATATTCACAGGAGGGAACCGTATGAGCTACCGAATTTGGATCACCGGGATCGTTTTATTTGCTGTTGTATTCCTATCCGTTGCCGCAGCTTCACCTGCCCGCGCCGAACCAGCAGCCAAAGCCTGCTGGGGACAAGCTACCAAGGTGTATGCACGGACGGGAGAGCTGGGTGAACATTCCAGCCAGTTCCCCACACCTCGCCTTGGGCTTCGAAACCTGGCCCGAGCTTTGTATGAGCAGGGAGTTCTTGAGGACGACAGCATGCAGGCGTTGGGCGCATTCGTTGCTGCAGAGCTTGGATTGAGCATTTCCGCCTGCCAATAACACAAATATCCCAAACACTAAGGAACGGATGTATGGGAAACACGATAACCCATATATCCGTTTTCGTTTAACAAGATGTCAAAACTCACCAAAGCAGGCCATTCGATCGTGGATGGGAACCAGACCGGCAGAGATCCAAGCTGATAAATTTCTATAAAGGCCGGGTGGGCGTGTTGCAGCCGTTCGGACAGCGGAAGTAGTTATCCGTGTAGCGCTGGCGCGGGTCAGGAGCATCCCAGGTCTGGCCACACTCTATACATCTAAGCTTGGGTTTGCCTGCCAAAGCCTGCACCCGGTCGACCAGCTCCAGTCCCTTTTTTGACAATACACTCGGCCACAGAGATCGTTTTAATGTTGCCATTTGCTATCCTCCTGCGATATGAAAATTGCGATTGACCCCTAAGAAGGACATATTATAGATGAAAATACTCTTAATCGCAAGCTAATCCCTCACAATCGCAAAAGCCCGTACAGGAAAGCTCCCCAGCCCTTTGATCCTGGGCGGCACGGCGAAGAAGCGAAAGCCGGAGTCAGGTAGGGCTTCCAGATTGCATAGGTGCTCGACGATGGGGATCCTGTTTTCCAGGAGCGTGCTGTGGGCAGGGCGACGTCCGTCAGCAGTATCATCGATATTGAGCGAGTCAATTCCCACCAGACCGGCTCCTGCTTCAACCAGCCATCTGGCGGCGTCTTCCGACAGGAAAGGGTGTCCATGCCCGTAGGCCTCCGTCCGCCAATGCTCGGCCCAGCCGGTATGGACCAGCACAGCCTTGTCTTTGACGTCCATACTAGAAAAGGCACCCGCGTCGATCCGGCGACCTGTGACCCCGGTAGCGCGCAGAACAAGACCTTCCAGGTTGGCAATCGAAGCCAGGGGCAGCTCGGAAAGATCTTCCGCGCCGGCATAGCGGTGGAAGGGGCTATCGATATACGTGCCGGTATTGGCGACCATCTCGATCCGGCCGATATGAAACTCCGTCCCGGGGCTATAATGGCTCCTGGATTCACCCCGGCTGAGGTGGTCGCTGAGGACCGGCCCGGGTAAGCCTGGATAGGTGATCATCCCGTCCTCTATATTGTGACTGAGGTCGATCATAGAATATTTTATGCTGTCCATATGTCCCTCCTGCATAATCGTGGCATTGGCATATTGCTCCTGCAAAAGATAATGTATGTTTTTATTAGATGTAGGATAAGATTGTTGGGCAAGTAGCTCGGTCGGGGTGAGCACCCGCAGGGATAACAGGCGCGCCGAGTTGCTTCCAGGATTAACCCGGCTTCCACGAGGACGTTTGTGTCAAGTACAACCTTATGAGCCATCAGGCTGTGATTATAACTTGACTGTAGGAGAATATCTGGCTTGTTTTTTCGACCGGAGCCGGTTGTGAGAAAGAATGAAATCATTCAGATCACTGGCAGCAATCATGTCCACCTGATCCCGGTTGACCTATCCTCCAACAGCTCGATCCGGAATTTTACGGAAAATTTCCTGGAACGCTTCGACCGTCTGGATGGCCTGATCAATAAGGCCGCGAACTTTGATCTGAGTAAAACCAGCCCTTCTTTTACAGAAACCGGCGCTGAGGAGATTTTCGCCACAAACCATTTAGGGCCTTTCCTGTTGACCAACCTTTTGATGGATATCCTGAAAGCCTCCGCTCCTTCCAGGGTCGTCAATATCTCGTCCAAAGGTCTTTTGGTGCATCCTTTTATGAAGATCCACTTCCATGACCTGAGCACCAGCCAGAAGCGTAAATTCAACCCGACATACGCCTATTACCATTCCAAGCTGGCGCATATCATGTTCACGCGTGAGCTGGCGCAGAGACTGGAAGGCAGCGGGGTGACGGCGAACGTCACCCGGGTTCCCAACGTGCGGATCAACATCAGCCGCTACCCGGATGTACGCTCGGTGCTGTTGAAGATGTACGACCTGAAACAGCGTAGCGCCATCACACCGGATGAAATGGCAGAGACGTATCTAAAGGTGGTAGCAAGCCCTGAGGTTGCACCGGCAAACGATGACGGGCCTGGCTTCACTCTCCTGAACCCGGACCGCATTCGCCCCGGAAAAA
>CAZAQS010000129.1:0-12474 GCA_964486825.1 uncultured Anaerolineaceae bacterium
GCGTTCATACCTGTTGTTGGACGAGGCCTTGAAACAGTCGAAGGCTACCGGTGATCCCCGCCTGGCCGGTTTCATATCAGCCTATCTTGGCCGGACGGCCCTGAAGTTGAAGCGCACTGGGGAGATCGAAGGGATTCTGTTGGAGGGCGCGCAAATTACCCAGGAGTCTGGCGACCGGTTCGGTTACGGGTTGATCCTTGAACAACTTGCCTGGGCAGCCCAGGCCAGGGGGGAAGACAATTCAGCCGCACAACTCTTCGAGGCGAGCGTGGATCACTTCCGGGAAATTGGAGATGCATGGAGCCTGGCCCGGGCGCTCATTTCGTGGGGTAATTTCAGGCGCTCGTTGGGGGAGCTATCCCAGGCGGCCGGGCTCTTCAGGCAGGCGATCAGGCTGTCCATGGACTCGCGAGCCTATCTCCTTACACTGGATGCGCTGGTGGGGTTGGCGTGGGTTTACGTCCAGGAAGACAAAGCAAAATCGGCCCTGGAGATTGCCGTCTTCGTCATGGACCATCCCGCCAGCGGGCAGGATGCCAGGGCAAGCACCGACCAGATACAGCAGGACCTGGAGTCGCTGCTCACCAAAGAAGAAGTCCAGGCAGCCCATCAGCGCGCACGCTCTGCAACACTTGAAGAGGTTGCAATAATTCACTTGTAGGTTTTTATGGGGGGCAATAGGCAGTGAACAGTAAACAGTGAGGGAGAAGGTTGAAAGAAAAACTCACGCAAAAACGCAAAGGACGCTAATCAGTCGAGGTCCAGACCTGTCAGGTCTTCCAGGGGAAATATAAATCATAAAGATCTGGCGGGTTTTCGAAACCTGCCTGGTCTAATTGGATATACAATTAGTCATAGAACGGGCTATGGCCGCTGGGCAAGTATAAAGTCGATCTCTATCTGAACGATAAGCTCGAGCGCACGCTGGAGTTCAGCGTGCATAGGAGAGAATAAATTATGTTCACGAACACCACCGCTCCCGACCGACCGCTGACCTCCAGCGAGCTGGTCTTTTTGAACGGAGAGCAGTTCGCCCAAAAGGTGTTGATGGGCAATATCGAGCTGCTGCATACCAATGAGAAGGTGTCCCTGGCCCAACTTGGGTTGGCCATCCTGGCGGCTGCCTTCCTGGGCTGCGAGGAGGCCGGCGCTGTCAGCCTGGGGATCGGTGAGCGTAAAGCCTTGCTGGGCTTACGCAAAGTCAGGGAATTGTACGCCGTGCCGGGCAGCGAGCAGGTGCGCTTGCCGGAAGGCAGCCTGGAAGCTGCATTCGCTGACCTGGCGCAGCGCCTGGAGGAGCAGGACCAACACAGCGTACAAAATATCGTCTACACCTGGCTGAGGGAAGACAGCGGTTCGCCGTGGAATACTGCGATGGGACTACTCAAAGCCGGCATGACCCGGCGGGGCTTGTTAGATGCCAGAGAGGAGAAGAGGCTCAAGGTCTTTACAGTGACGCATTACGCACTGGCGGAGGAGACGCCGCGCCTGTTGAGTGGCCAGTCCTTCACGCCGGTCAAGCGCATGTTGGAGAGCTGCGAGGGTTCTCGCCCGGAGGTGTGGAAGCTGCTGGTAAGCGGGATCAAGAAGGCCATCAGCGCCCGGACGGAGAGCGATGATTCTTCGGATTGAAGGAAAGAAGTGAGCCCTGTTTCAAAAAAACTATTAATAATTGGCAAAAAGAGCAGCTTGCTGACCCAGATTTCGTAGCTGCTATTCGCAATCTGGGACTGCGCCGGGTGCTACTCGGCGGAGAGCAACACCTGACGAAGATCGATTGCATTATCCCGGATCGTTCGCTCAGTAGCCTGGTTGTTGATAACTTGCTCCAGGAATACCAATGCAGCCGCCGGTGCTTCATCCTGGACCAGGTAGGCCAGGCCATATTGCGCGCTACACGCGATAGATTCGAGTTGTAAAGCGCGCGCTTTGTTCAGGGCTTGCTCAAACCAGGAGCGAGCCTCACTTTTTTGGGACAGCGCCAAGGCTACCCAACCACGTGCGACGAGTGCACGGCATAGACTCCATGGTTCACCCAATTGGGTAAAGATGTCAACGCTTTCCTGAACGAAATCTTGTGCCACGATTGCATTGCCCTGAGCCAGCGCTATTACGCCAAGCTGCAGTGTTGCTGAACCCCTCGACCAGGGATCCTGCAATTTTGAGCTCAACTGAAGAGCTTGCTCGGCGGCCTTGTGTGCCTCAGCAAGAGAACCTTGTGCGTGTAGAACGCAACTTAATGCCCACAGTCCTGTTGCCAGCCCACGGGAATGGTCCAGGACGCGCCAATCCTCTAGCCCGGCCTGTGAAAGGGCGAGCGCGTCCCTGGCGCCCTCGGCTTGTGCGACCATTGCAAGCATGGATTCACTCGTAGCTAAAAAGAAAGTGGCGCCATGGGCGCGTGAGAGATTAATACTTAACGTGTACCATTCACGAGCTTCGCTGTAGCTTCCAAGTACAAAGGCCGTATATCCAAGGCCAACAAGCGTGCCTGTCTCAGCAAGGATATATCCGCGCTCTCGGAGTAGCTCATACCCTCGAATGAGCTGATCACGCGCCTCTCTATAGCGGCCCCCTTGTGAAGCTGCCATTCCATATAGACTTAGGATCTTTCCCAACGTCCAAACCTGCTCTGGATTATGTTGTTTCTCGCTGACCGAAGCTCTCATGGCGTACGCAGCCTCTCGGAACCACCCGAGACCTTCTTCGACAAACCCCTGAAACTCGCAGATCAAATATAGACTTGGCCCCATCTGCGCCAATGCCTGATGATCTCGCTGCTGCACCGCCCATGCCCAGGCTGCCCGGATGTTGTCGAGATCCATAATGACCTCCAACAACGCCGTGTGCATGCCACTACCCACAAAGGCATCGGTTCGCTTGCCAAGTTGCTGTGCATAGTAAGCGCAATGCCGGTTGCGGGTGCGCTTTTCCTCACGAGGATCGGTTTGCAGCTTCGCAAGGGCATACTGTCGCACCAACTCGTGCAGTTCAAACCGTGTCAGGCCTACTGAATCAGGCGCGCGGTTGAGAATTGATTTGTCCACCAGGGCTGCCAGCACCGGCACCCCACCGCCGGTTACCGCTTTGGCTGCCGGGCGGTCGCAACCGCCGCGAAATACAGCAAATCGTGCCAAAACCTGCCGTTCTTCTACGGTCAACAGGTTCCAGGAATGATTGAAAGCTGCCTGGAGCGACCTGTGCCGTGCAGGAGCGCCTCGGTCTTTCGAGGTCAGAAAATCAAGATTCTGCGAGATTTCGTCTGCTATATCTGTGGGTGACAAGGTTCTTACCCATGCGGCAGCCAGTTCGATTCCAAGTGGTAAGCCGTTTACAAGCTGGCAGATGCGTACGACGGCGGCTTGATTGGCAGGGTTCACGACGAAGTCATGCGAGGCCTGCCGGCCACGCGCCTCGAAAAGCTGTACGGCAGCGGTGTGCGGGATCTCCTCCTCATATTTACCTTCAGGAAGGGTCAGGCCGCGCATATCAAACACCCACTCATTCTTGCTGCCGAGTCGCTGGCGGGAAGTTACCAGGCAGGTCACCCCAGGCGCCGACTCCAGGATCGCCTCTATCAAGCCCACTGCCTCAAGAACATGCTCCATATTGTCCAATACCAGCAGGATCTCCCGGTCGCGGAGAGCCATCAATATCTGATCGGCAACCGGCTCTGTGCCTCGCACCTGGATGTTCAGCGATTCGACGACGGAAAACGACACTTGCTCAGCCTCAGTGAGGGAAACCAGGGATACCCAGACTACACCGTCCGGGTAATGCGAAGCCATATTGGTTGCGACTTGAACGGCCAGACGAGTCTTGCCCACACCGCCTGGGCCAGCCAAGGTCAGCAACCGGCAGAGAGGGTTCGTCAAGGAACGAACAATCTCGTGGTATTCGGTCTCTCTTCCAATCAGCGAACTCTCGACGAAAGGCAGGGTACCCTGGCGAGGATGCTCGGACCGGGAATTTGATAGCGTTTGCATTACGGAAGTCAAGGAGTTGAAGGCGGGCTCGGTGGTTTTTACCATCTCCTGTTCCCGCAGCTTCACTAGGCGTTCATATTGCTCGGGTTCGAGCTTGAGCGCGGTCGCCAGCGCCCGGAGCGTATGCGGGTACGGGCGGCGACGCTCACCCCGCTCTAGAGCGCTGATGGCGTTAGGTGACAGCGCGGCTCTTTCCGCCAGCGCTTCCTGCGTCAGGCCTGCATGCATACGATAACGCCTCAGTAAACCACCAAAAGTATCTGATAGGTCAGTGCTCATATCAGTAAGGTCCAAGCCCAGCCAGCGCAAATGGATGGCGGATGTCTACCGATTCCAATTGCGGACTTAATGGATCATTATACACGCAATTACCTGTCAAAGATCACCAGCCTAGTGTGTGACTAGTGTGTAAGGACTGTCCGTGGTGCACAAGCACAAGCGAGAATAATATTAGTGCATAGAATTTCGCACATTGACTTTAGCTCTCAGAACCATTCGTGGCCTGGCAGGATCATTGGCTTCAACGAGGCAGAAATATGCAGGAACATCAAACCCAGGTGAAGATTGTGAGACCGCAAATTGGCCTTACACGTCGATTTATGAACAACCTCATCACATTCAAAGCGGTGTCTGCAGATACACATGGTATTTACTCGCTCTTTGAAATCTCCACTCCATCAAGTGAAGGGATGCTGCCACACCTGCAGTGGTACGATGATGAGACATTTTGGGTGCTGGAAGGAACGTATAGTTTCCTTTTCGGCGTGCAGGCTTTGGAGCTGGGAGCCGGTGGATACGCCTTTGTGCCGCGCGGTACGGTTCACAGCTTCATTAACAGCGGGAGCTCAACAGCCAGAATGTTGAGCCTATTCACTCCGGGCGGCATTCATGAGCGCTTCTATGTAGAAGCAGGTAAACCTGCAGTCCATCCCTGGAGAGTGCTTGTACCCCCCGATCCGACGGACCTGCCACGAATCATCAAAATTGCCCGGAAGTACGGAATTGAGATGCACCTGCCGGCAAGCGCCTAGGTGGGCATTGAAACCAAATATATTCAGCAAGATATATCAGGCTCAGTTTTCCAAAGGAGATGAAATATGGGTACTGTAATCGAAATTCACCGCTGGTTTGGCGGGTTAATCCTGCCGCTGCTCCTCTTTGCTGCGGCGATCTGGTTCACCGTGACTTGGAAGCGCGAAAGCTGGCCTGGACGGCCGGCGCAAGCTTTCCGCGTCCTGGTCGATATTCAGTTCTTGCTCGGTTTGACCTTCTGGTTATATATGATTGCCGCTGGCGCGGGCGCCCGTTACCTGGCCTTTCCGTTCGTTCTACACCCAATGATGGGTCTAGTCGCCGCCACCGTAGCCAACCTGGCCGTCCGGCGCAACGAGCGAGTAGCACGCCTGGGCCGCTGGTCGCCTTTGGCATCCTTTGGGCTGTTACTGTTGATGGTGCTCATCGCCGGAACCGTGGCACGACTTGTTTGATAATTGGTGCGATTAGCCGGATTTGAATGTAGAAAATGAGGAGGCTTGACATGGTACTGAATTGGATCGTTGCCACCATACACCTATTGGCTTTGGGTATAGGCCTTGGCGCAATCTGGGCTCGGGCTGGCGCACTCAAAGGATTACCCGACCCTGAAAACCTGCGCCGCGCCCTCTACGCCGACACCTTTTGGGGCATCGCCGCACTGTTGTGGATTACTACCGGCCTGGCCCGTGCGTTCGGTGGGTTGGAAAAGGGCAGTGCATACTATCTAAACAATAATGCCTTTTGGATTAAAATGGCGCTGCTTGGGCTGGTTCTACTCCTAGAAATCTGGCCCATGACGACACTCATTCGCTGGCGTGTGCAAGCGTCTCGGGGCGTTGAGATCGATACCCGCCACGCCAACGGTTTCGCCGTGATCAGTGTCGTGCAGGCGGCTCTGGTCGCCACGATGGTATTGGTGGCGACTGCGATGGCCAGGGGTATTGGGGCATAATTTGGACAACCACGACCAATCCGATTCGAATTCCGATTGCGGCCTGTCAAAAAAGGGATGCTAGGCAGCAGAGTTAAGCTTGCGGAGAAAGCGAATGAGTCAAACGGGCCGCTCCAAGCTACCGCCAGCCAGCCGCGCATTGTCACCGCCGTCAGGTCAAATGAGGTGAATATCAAGGCCAATGGAAGTGCGACCAGTAGCGACAACGCGGTCTGGCAGGCGGTGATAACCAGTACGTCGATATTCTGCAATTGTCTCCGTGTATAAATACTGGCGCTGGCCAGCGCCAAAGCAGTGGCCACCAGCAACAAATAGCCGCGCACAAGGATTGGTCCCCCGCTTGTCGCGATCCCGCTGGTGCCAGTGAGTATCAGAAGAACAACTCCTATGAAAGCCACTACCAAACCTGCTGCATGAAACCGGCTGAGCCGCTCATCATGTAGCAAGACATGCCCCATGAGACCAGTGAGCAGGGGAACCAGAGCCAGGATTATGCTCCCAACCGCGCTCGAGACAAATTCGAGCGCCAATGTGAAAAAGATGTATGACACATATTGTCCAATTTGACTCGCCTCTTCCCCTGCCACGCTAAGGGTATTTCTCTTGAGTTATAATTTCTTTTTTCGAAGGAGGCATATTATGTGGATCTTAATGCTTGTCCTGTTGCTGCTTGGAGCACAACTCAACCTCACTGGGATCGTCCCTCTCCAAATCGGTGATCCTCCGCCACCCTGGTGGGTAGGTGGAAGGCTGCTGTGGCCATTCGCCATTGAAACGAGCACGCTTATCCCACCAGGAGATCTGCTGAACACGTTGACACCCATCCTGGCGATCTCATCAGGAATATTATTTCTCATGGCAGCGGCTGCTCTCCTACGCTGGTTGGTGCCGGAAGGGTGGTTCCGTTGGCTGATCGTGTCTGGCATCGTGCTCTCCACCGTACTGCAAGTCATCTGGTTCTCCGGCTGGGCTATTCTCCCCCTCCTCATCAACGTTGCGCTGCTGTGGGTGGTATTCGGCCAGCGCGTTACTGTTAGCAGCCTGCGCGGGTAAGGAAACGGAGAAAGGATACAAATTTGTTTAAAACAAAACTTGGCCGGATTGCTACAGGATTGACCGCAGGGGCTGTTTTAATCTCGTTTGCATATTCGAGGGATATGAAACGAGAACATGAACGGGTCCGTGGTAAGAGCAGAGTTATACCCTCACCATATGGAGATATTGAATACACCCAAACTGGGGTGGGTCTTCCCGTCCTTGTGATCCATGGCAGCGGGGGAGGATACGATCAAGGCGAGCTGCTTGCGGAGAGCTTGCTCGGTGATGGCTTCCACTCGATTACCCCTTCACGCTTTGGCTACATCCGATCGACCTTCCAAAAAGGCGTCACCTTTGACGATCAAGCCCACGCCTACGCGGCTTTGCTCGACCATCTAGGCGTCGAAAGTGTGGCTGTGCTTGCGATATCTCACGGTGGGCCTTCGGCCTTGCTTTTTGCAGTTTTATATCCAGAGCGGGTTACCTCGCTGACCTTGGTCTCTGCCGGTGTGGTCACCAGGTCTACGGGAGACCAGGTAGAGGCGAACAGCACAGGCAATACATTAGCCACGATCTTCCGTTACGATTGGCTTTACTGGAGTATGACCAGGCTTTTTAAGAAACAGTTTATGGGATTGATGGGAGCCAACCAGGCCGTCATCGCTAAACTCGATCTTGCGCAGCAAGAAGTGGTTGACCGCGTCATCGAGGAGATGAACCCGGTCTCCCTGCGATCAGCGGGCGTTATATTCGACAATGAGGCTGCGTTGCCAGGGGAAAGGATCGCCGCGATCCGGGCGCCAACCTTGATCATCCATGCTATAGATGATACCCTGCAGCTATTCCACAATGCGCAATTCGCCGCCGATACCATCCCAGGAGCAAGGTTGATCCGTTACGAGAGCGGAGGCCACTTGCTCTTCGCGGTAGAACAAGCTGCGATCAGCTCCGCTGTGCAGGAACACATCCTTAAATACTCTTACCGATAGCTCTCAGGTGCCATATGAATAAGCCAAAAGACTTATTTAGCTTCGTTTAGAAAAAGTAGAAAGATAACCGATCAAAATCTTCATTATATTCCCCGTCCAAAAGGGCGGGGGTGGGTCGATAACCAGGCAACCCAAGGGAGGATGCAGGCATGAAAAGGCGTATCTTAGGCAAATCCGGTATCGAAGTCAGTGCACTCGGGATGGGCTGTTGGGCCATCGGCGGTCCCTGGATCTGGGCGCAACCCGGCGAGGAGCCATTCCCAGCCGGTTGGGGGCAGGTGGACGACCAAGAATCGATGCGCGCCATCCAGACTGCCCTGGACATGGGGGTTAATTTCTTCGACACCGCCGCCAACTACGGCGCCGGGCATAGCGAGCGGGTCCTGGGGCAGGCGCTGCTTGGACGGCGCGATAAAGCCGTCATCGCCACCAAATTCGGCCATATCATCAATGAGGAAACGAAGTCCGTCTACGGCGACGATAGCCAGGTCATTCCCAACGTGCGGAAGGACGTGGAGAACAGCCTGCGCCGCTTGCAGACCGACTATATCGACGTATACCAGCTTCACGGCGGCGCTTACCCGGCCGAGCTTGCGCCGGAGTTGCGCGATATCCTGGAAGACCTGGTAACCCAGGGGAAGATCCGCTGGTACGGCTGGAGCACGGACCTGGTTGACCGGGCGCGGGTCTTCGCGGACGGGGAGCACTGCACCTCGATCCAGTTCGCATTGAACGCCCTGGACGACAACCCGGAGATGCGCCGGCTGTGCGCCGACTTCAACCTGGCAGGAGTCAACAAAGACCCGCTCCACCGGGGCGTGCTGACCGGGAAGTTTAGCACCCAGACGAGCATGCCAGCAGACGATATCCGCTCACGCACGAACTTCAAAGATGAGCGCGTCGCCCGGCGGCTGGAAACCGTAGAAGCCTTGCGGGAGACTCTGACCTCGGGCGGGCGTAGCATGGCCCAGGGCGCCCTGGCGTATATCTGGGGGCTGGACGAGCGCATGGCGCCCATCCCGGGCTTCAAGACCGTCCAGCAGGTCAAGGATAACGCCGGAGCCCTGGATTTCGGGCCGCTCACCAAGGAGCAGGTCCGCCAGGTGCAGGAAATCGTCGCCCGGCGTCAAGCGGGTGCTGGCGCATGAGCGGGCGGCCTGACAGGGTGACGCTGCTGGCATTTGGATTGTTGGTATTGTTCGGGGGAAGCAATGCCGTGGCAGTGCGCTTCAGCAACCTGGAGCTGCCTCCATTCTGGGGAGCAACGACCCGCTTTTATGCAGCCGCGCTGGTCTTTTGGGCCATATTGCTTGCCAGGCGGATCGAGCTGCCCAGGGGAAAGGCGATGGTCGGGACACTGCTTTATGGGTTACTGACCGTGGGTGCGGGCTACGCTTTCTTGTATTGGGGCTTGTTGCGCACGCAAGCGAACCTGTCTATGGTGGTATTGGCCTTCGTCCCGCTGATGACTTTTTTCCTGGCAGTATTTCACAGACTGGAAGCATTCCGCTGGCGAGGGCTGCTGGGCGCGATCATCTCCACAACCGGGATTACGCTGGGAGTAGCCGGTGGATTGGGCAATGGCGTGCATATCCCCTCCCTGCTGGCCTTGTTGGCCGGCGCAGCCTGCTCCGCGTATGGCACAGTCCTGTTCAAGCTTTACGTAAAGGCGAATCCTGTAGCTGTGAATGCGGTGGGAGGCACTGCCGGCGCTACTCTTCTGATGTTGGTTTCTTTCCTGGCGAGAGAAGAATGGAGCCTGCCCTCCGCCCCCAGCACCTGGGCTGCCTTTGTTTACCTGGTGTTGGGGGGTACGGTGGTGGTGTTCTATCTCTACCTGTTCGTGTTGCGGCGCTGGACAGCCTCGGCTACCTCGTACTCCTTCCTGCTTTTCCCGATCGCGACGGTGTTCATAGCTGCCTGGCTACTGGGGGAGACGGTCAGCGTGCCTTTCCTGGTGGGTGGGGCATTGGTCCTGTACGGGGTGTGGTTAGGGGCGATCGGTGCGCCGTCTAGAACTGCCAGCAAAGAGCATGCAGTATAAAAGCCCCGTGGCTTTCAAAATAGCGTAAATATCTAGAAGAAGTAGAGGCGCGGCTGGAAAGAGCAATAAATCAGATAAATAATGTTATAATTATCTTAATATTCCACTCATCCTGCTAACTTCAACGCATCTTAACAACATGTGATCTTCCGTTATGGGTTACATGTACCATAGCCAGTTAAGGGGAAAAGTGATGGAACCATCCGCAATCGCTTCAGCAATCGTTTCCATTTTGTTACCTTATCTTGGTAAGGTAGGCGCTTCTGCCGGGGAAAAACTTAGCGAGAAAGCGCCGGAGGTCATTGAGAAGCTGTATACGACTCTCATGACCAGGTTTCAAAAAAATTCGTTTGCCGAAGAGACCTTAGCCAGGGCAGAAGAAAAACCGGATTCCCCAGCCCGCCAGGCCTCTCTTCAAGAAGTCCTCTTAGAAGAAATAGAAAAAGACCCCCAATTTGCAAGCGACCTGCAAAAGATGCTAAAAAATGCTGTAGAAAGCCTGCCTGGCGACCAGATCAACCAGTCTGTGAAAATCTCAGGACGCACGGGGGATGTTGTCGTCCTTGGGAAAGGGAATTATAACCAGGAGGGCCTGAGCAGAAGAAGCGCCACTCCAAAGACGCGTAAACGCTGATCCAAGTTATAAAGGTTTAGCCTGTATTCTATGCCAGAGGATAAGATCGACCAGAAGGTTAATATATCTGGTAAGGCCGGAGATGTAACTGTCATCGGCAAGCTGGTTCAAGCTGCAGATGCTAAGGTCTTTCGCAAGTTAGGTCTCGAACAGCGTTTGGGTTTCTCCCTGGTCGTGCTGTTAATCCTGGGATCGAGCTATTTCTTATGGATCAATTTGAGACGGGAAACTCCACAGTTCATCCCGGGTGATTTTCGAATCGCGGTAGCGGGTTTTTCTGTAAAAGGCCGGCCCGAGCAGGCGGACCTGGGGCTGGAAATGGCTGCGGGCGTCCACCTGCACCTGGAGGAGAATCTGCAAGGATTTGATATCCAGGGCATCGTTACCGTGTGGGGGCCGGATCAAGTCGGCGTAATTCAGGCCGGTGACGCCGGTCAAAGGGCGATCAAAGCGCAGGAATTGGCTGAAAAGCTGCGCGCAGATATCGTCGTGTATGGAGAAATCGACACCACCCAACCTGTCTGGAGGGTTACTCCTGAATTCTATATCAGCGCCGAGAATTTACATGAAGCCGAAGAAATCGCCGGACAGCATGCTTTAGGTTCCACCTTCCCCCTGAGCGGGAGGTCCAATTTCTCAGGCCGTGTGGAGATCGGTACTCAAATGTCGTCGCGAACGCGGGTGTTGGCAGCCATTACGGCGGGACTCTACCTGTATTCAGACCGTCTATACCTCCCCGCTTTTGATGCATTCCAGCTGGCTGAAAACATGGAGGGCTGGGAAGATGAACAGGACAAGCGAGTTGTCTACCTGCTGGCAGGCAATGCCGCGGCGCAAGGAAATGAGCTCGAGCTAGCTGAGACCTACTACAACCGGGCATTAGAGCTGGACTCCGAATATTCACGAGGTTATATCGGTTTGGCCAGCGTAGCCTATTCCCTCGCTCTCGAGCCTTACCGGCAAACAAACAACCCTACCGATACGGACCTGGACTTGATAGAACAGGCGATTTCCTATAATGTACGGGCGTTGCGATCTGCCAACCAACCAGAGCTGGCAGACGTCAATGTAAAGGTGCATTTCAACCTGGGGCAATGTTTTTTTGCTGAGGCATACGCCAAATCTTTCATGGGGGACGAAGCGGATTACGGGCGGGCGGTAGATGAATGGCGGCAAGTGATCCAGGCCTACGGTAAAGGGGCGAACCCCCGCATACGAGAGCTGGCGGCGGAGGCGCATGGTCGCATCGCCCTGGTCTACAGCCTTATGGACAACCACCAGCAGGCGAGCAAAGAGTACGAAAAAGCTGCCGGTCTGCTCGAAGATAACCCGGAGCGCCAAGAATTGTTTATCGGTAGGGCAGAGCAAATGAAGCAGCTGTCATCTCAATGAAAAGGGGTTGGTATGAACAGGTATCCGTCCTCCATTGGTATACCCGTTAACAAGCTGCTGCCAGTAGCGCTGGTGATGGCCCTGGTCTCGATGTCGTGTAGCCTGTTTTTTCCAGTCAGCACCCCCGCCCCACAGACCCACTCAATAGAAATCATAGAGGAAGAGCCTGCCATCTCCCCCGTTCCGCCGGAAGCCCAACTATTAGACACCCCGCAAGCCACCCGTAGCGACGCTAAAGAACCGAGTCCCACAGCTACTTCCCGACCCACCCCAACCATGCCCGTCACAGTCGCACGAGCTCAGTTTACGGACGACACTGCTCTCCATACACCCCCGGAGGACGTGCTGAAGGAGATCGATTGGTTTGGAAAAGGTGGGGGTGGCGGAGATTCAGATTATGTTTG
>CAZAQS010000130.1:0-12432 GCA_964486825.1 uncultured Anaerolineaceae bacterium
GGCGATCCTTTCGTAATTCCGGGGGACAGTGACTTTTCGTACACCGCTTTCAATTGTCGTATTCGTATCCATGAGAAGACTAGCCTCCGAACATGCCAAAGTTGTGGATAAGGATATTACGGACCATGATGAATACAAGCGGCAGCCATAGAATCACCGTAAAAACTAGTGTGAGGACTGCTATCTTTCGCTGCCTTTCAATCGTCCAGAGTTGAGGGAACCAATCGAAAATTGCAATCCGTATCCCATTTGCGCCATGGTAAAGAACGGCAAAAACCAGACCTATCTCGGCTATCCCGAAGAGTGTGGTCCTGTAAATAGCGATCGCATGCTCATAGAGGGATGGGTAGAAGTAAACAGTGGCAGTGTCGAGGATATGAACGATTAGGAACAGCAACACGCCCAGGCCTGTCACCCGGTGGAGCATAAAGCTCAACTGTCCCTCTCGCCCTCGGTAGCGGACATACCCTTCCATGGTTGTTTTTAATGAAGACATGCTCAGCCTCCTTTACATCATGTATTTACCCAATCGTCGAGAGAGGTTTTGGAAGATAATCAGCGACCTTTACCCCCTATTTAGTTCTACCATTCGTTTCCCTTTTTTCTGTGGCAGTTCTCTCTCCTGTTACGTTTACGCATCCATGTAATGAATGATGGCATCTCCGAATTCGGAGGTTTTAAGCAGCTTTGCTCCATCCATTAAACGGTGGAAGTCATAAGTCACTTTTTTTGCCCCGATGGCCCCTTCCATACCTTTAATTATCAAAGCAGCGGCTTCATACCAGCAAATGTAATTGAGCATCATTTCTGCGGACAGGATAACGGAGCCTGGGTTGACCATATCCTTATCGGCATATTTTGGTGCGGTGCCGTGCGTGGCTTCAAAGATAGCGTGTCCGGTGGTGTAATTGATATTCCCACCGGGCGCTATTCCGATTCCACCAACCTGGGCAGCCAGAGCGTCGGATAGATAATCGCCATTCAAATTCATCGTCGCGAGGATATCGAATTCGCGCGCCCGCGTGATGGTTTGCTGGAATACGATGTCCGCGATCACGTCTTTGATCAGGACTTTGCCATCTTTGAGAGCTGCATCCTGTTCTGCATTTGCAGACTCTTCGCCTTTATCTTCTTTCGTTCTCTCCCATTGCATCCAGGTGTAAACCTGGTCCTTGAACTCGCTCTCAGCCAGCTCGTAGCCCCAAACTCGGAATGATCCTTCGGTGTACTTCATGATATTGCCTTTGTGCACCAGGGTAACGCTGTGCCTATGGTTATCGATAGCATAGCGAATTGCAGCTCTTACCAGCCGTTCTGTGCCCTCTTTAGAAACAGGCTTCAATGCAAAGGCAGCCGAATCTGGGAAGCGGATTTTTTTGAATTCGTCCGGGAATTGATCCCGTAGCAAGTGCTTGAAACGCCGATTCCCCTCCGAAGGGTATTCGAACTCGATTCCAGTATAGATATCTTCAGTGTTTTCCCGGAACACAACCATATCCACACGTTCTGGGCGTTTCACAGGGGATGGCACGCCTTTGAAGTATCGGATAGGCCGTACGCAGGCATACAGATCAAGTTCTTTCCGCAACGCTACGTTGAGGGAACGGATTCCTCCGCCAATGGGCGTAGTGAGCGGGCCTTTTATCCCAACCAGGAATTCACAGAATGCATCGATCGTCTCTTGGGGGAGCCAGCTGCCAAATTTTTCAAAGGACTTCTCCCCTGCGTAAACCTCCATCCAGTGAATCTTGCGTTTACCAGAATAGGCTTTTTCAACAGCTGCGTCAATTACACGGACGGAAGCCCTCCAGATATCCCGGCCGGTTCCATCCCCTTCAACAAAGGGTATGATGGGATTATCGGGTACCTCTTTCTCACCGTTCTTAATCCGGATAACTTCTCCGCTTTCAGGCGCTTGAATACCCTGATTAGCCATTTGCTTTCATTTCCTCCCAGTTTGACTTTTCCGCTGGCTGCCTATACATAAGGAGCAATGATAGAAGGATCATGGTCCAGCTTATCCCAAAAATATGACGAATTTCAAAAGAAACACCGCTATTGAGGAACCGGCACCTTTGACTGTGCCAGTTTGAATTATAGCATAAGCGGTTTTGTCAGAATGACAATCCCTATGCAAAGACCACATGCTGCTTCAAGAAATTATCGACCGCTTTATAAAAGGCTTCGATGGTCTCAGATTTTCGAAAACCATGTCCTTCACCTGGATAAAGGTGGTATTCATAAGGCACACCACGGCGTTGCAGCGAGGCAACAACCCGGTCTGATTGGCTGCGAGGTACGACCGTATCTATCTCTCCCTGGAAGATGGCGATGGGATCGCTGATCCTGTCACAGAAAAATTCAGGTGACCTCTCGCGGTACAGATCTGCAGCTTTGGGGAGCGGGCCGAGTAGCATATCGGAATAATGTGCTTCAAATTTATGCGTATCTGCTACCAGGGTAAATTGATTGGAGACTCCATACATGCATATGCCCGCCTTGAAGAAGCCTGGGAAGTCTTCCATGGCTTTCAATACGGTGAATCCTCCTGCACTCCCGCCCATGACGACGATGCGGTTCTCATCTACTTGACCTTGTTCGACCAGGTACTTTGCTCCGCTGATAGAGTCTTCTACATCCAGGACACCCCAATTCCCGCGCAGCGCGTCGCGGTACTGCCTGCCATAACCGGTGCTGCCGCGGTAGTTGACTTGTAGCACGGCATAACCACGTGAAGTGAAGAATTGGGTGCGAGGGAGGAAGGAGGCCCGGATTTGGCTGGTTGGACCTCCGTGGACATCTACGATCAAAGGCGGCGATCCTTCTCCCTTAAAAGATGGGTTTTGCGGAGTGTAAAACAGCCCGTGAACCGTGCTACCATCCATTCCAGTCCATGAGATAGCATTAACGGAAGAGTAAGCCTCTGTATCGACTTCTTCCGATGTGGCCCTTGCTACCACCTCTACCTTCCCATCTTTATTTGCTAAAATCAACCGGCTGGGTACGCTACCACCGGAGGCGAGCAGCGCCAGGCGTCCCTGTGATGAAACAGCTATCTGTTCCAGGGATGTGTAACCTGGCTCTAACGGGATCATTTCGGTGCGAGCCGTATCGATCCGGTACTCCCATAAGCTGTTGAAACCCTCTTTATTACGGATAAAATAAATGCTCCTTGAATCGTGACTGAAGGCGTACGTGCGTAGACCCTGGATCCAGGCTGGGAGGCCGTGTTCGGCTGGCTCTTGGGTAATCTGCTGGTGTTCTCCCCTTTCCAGGTTATAGAGGTATAGTTGCCACCAGCCCGTTTCATCGGAAATATAGGCCAGCCATTTTCCATCGGGTGAGTATTCCGGCTGAAAGATGGAAATGCTATCATTACCGGCAAGTGTAGTGATGTCCGTAAGGTAGGGTAGTGAATTGGAAGGGAATTCAATTCTAGCCTGGCGCAGAAATGTGCCATCCCACGGCATATTCGGGAAGTTCCAGGTTATCCATGCAACTCGGTCTCCCTGCGGGTGCCAACGAGGTTGCATATAGAAGTCATCCCCTGAAACAAGTATCTGAGGCCAGAACTTGCCCAGGCTATCAACGATAGAGAGGCGGTCGATCCCTTCATAGGTATGCACGAAGAGCAGCCAACCTCCATCAGGAGAGAGGGTAGGAGCGGCGGATGATCCAAAAGCAGGGGTGATTGGGCGGGCCGCGCCGGTAGGAGTAGGTTGGCGATAGATTCGTCCGGATTCGGCTTCAATAAAATACACATTCCCGTGACCGGAGGTAAAATCCCCGCCCCCATAACCGACTTTCGCTCGAACAGAAAGATCGCTGTTCAAGTCCCTGGGAGCCTGTCCATCTGGAGGTCTAACGACCAAAACCCCTCGGTCAGAGCGACCCTCTCTCCAAACCAGGCTTCCGTCACTGTCCCAATGTAGATCAGTCAAGGTAATCCCTCGACCCAGGCTTGCAGGAGATATGGGACTATCCCACAGTCCAAATTGCCGGATTGTTTTGGATATGCTCATACTTCCTCCTTGTTGGAATGGGTGATCTTATCTTCGCCAGGATTATCTTCTGGCTCCCGCCGGATCGGTGAGAAGCTATATCGATGGATCGGGCATGGCCCAAGCCTATCTAAAGCCGTCAAGTGTTCACGGGTAGCGTATCCCTTGTGCTTTGCGAACCCATATCCGGGGTAGCATGCTTCCATCTCGCGCATCAATGCGTCCCGAGCGGTTTTGGCTAAGATGGAGGCTGCTGCTATGCTCAAGCAGCGCGCATCTCCCTTTATGATTGGGGTTTGGGGGATTATGACATCTGGGAGTTGAATGTAATCCAGGAGCAGGTGTTGGGGTTGGATTGGCATTGATGTTAGCGCTCGCTGCACTGCCAACAGGGTAGCCGGAATGATCCCCAGGGTATCGATCTCGCCTGATGAGGCGAAGCCAGTTCCAAAGGATAGGGCTTCTCTCATGAGGATATCTGCCCAGTACTCCCGATCTGCCGGCCGCATTTGCTTGGAATCTCGCACCCCATGGTACTTCTGGCATAGGAATGGGTCGTCAGGCAGGATGATGGCCGCGGCTGAAACAGGACCAGCCAGTGGTCCTCTGCCTGCCTCATCTATCCCGGCAATTAATTTAGTTCCCACTCCCCAAATGGACAGCTCGAAATCGAGAGTCGGTTCTGGAGGAATGAGGGCTAGATCGAACTTAGGTGTCATATTTCCCGCGTAATGCGTTCATCCGAATGGTGAGCAAATCAAACCCCATTTGGAATGAATCTTTTATCACCCGAATCTTGCTCTCAGGATTGAAGTACCAGGATATAGGGATTTCCAATATCCTGTACCCAAGCTTGCGGGCAATATACAATATCTCCACATCAAATGACCAACCGGGTAAAGTTTGCCTCCTGAACAAATCTTCAGCAATTCTCGCCGGGAAGCATTTGAACCCACATTGGGTATCGTGTAATCCTGGCAAGGCCATGATGCGGATCAAGGTGTTAAAGCCACGTCCGATGAAGTGGCGGTAATGTGGTTCGCAGTAGCGGACTGCACCGGGGGCTTCTCGTGAAGCGATTGCGATATCATACCCGTCCAAAACGGGTGGTAAAAAGCGATTGATTTCCGTAACCGGCATAGAGAAATCCGCATCACACATAAAACGATATTCCCCCTGAGCCTCCAGCATGCCTCTCTTCACCGCCAGACCTTTACCTCGCTCGAAACTACGTATAACACGTAATTGAGGGTGTGTGCTTGCATACCCTGAGGCAACCTCATACGTCCTGTCCTGGCTACCGTTCTCGACAACGATTACCTCGGATTGGTAGACTTGAGATTCGAGAAAAGCAAACAGCAGCTCGAAAGTTTGGGGAAGACGATGCTCTTCGTTGTAAGCCGGGATGATTATAGATAGAAAAGGTGCGGCCAAAAAGTTACCTTCGTTCTTCAAAGATGGCTACCAGAAATGGCGCCTGCCTTTGCCTATAGTCTGGCCTCCCTATTTTACCGCCTTATGTGTTGAGCAATATGATAATTAAAAATGTGATCAAGAGGAAAATATTGGTTACCGCTATGACGCCAAGAAAAACCCATTGCCTGGTGCTAAAATGCAGCTTGTTGGAAATTGAATTGATATTTTTCGTAACCGCAGGCTCGATAGCCAGGACAGGTTTCAAGGCTTGCAATTCCAGGTGCGTTATTCCCGGTTGGCTTGCGTCTTCTTCACCCTCTTGGTGAGCTGTGGGAGGCGTGGTAATCAGGTTAAGGATTTCCTGAACCTCATCTAGGGATAACTGGGGAGTTTCTATCGATACCCGTGACAAGAACCTTTCGAGTCCGTCCATCATGATAATCCGAACCGTAGGGCGCACGGAATCTACATGTGTCCCAGGATTAAGGAGAACCAGTACAGGGTGAATGGGTGGTAACCTGTCAAGGCAAGCAGCTAAAAAGTCTTCAAGGAAACTAGACAGGTCTGTGGTTTCTTTGATCAGGTTGGGCTGAACCGGCTCGAACTGGCGATTTCGCCCTTTCATCTCCGACCAGACGTTATCTTTAGCCCGATAGATGCCCTTTTGGGCATTAACGTTGAGCAAGTAAATTCCTGGAGGGCCGACCAGGATGAAGGGGAAAAGTTTATCCAGCCCTTCGAAAGAGGCATTCTTTATCAGAAAGAACTTATTGCTGAGAGCCCTTTCCATCTGGCCGATCAGCACCTGCTCCGCTTTACCTGTTTTCTTAAAGAAGGGCGCCTCTTGCAAAACGTTGTCGAAGCGGTTGGACAGGCCTTCTAGAGGGCTGCTTTTGATCGGAATTGGACTGCAATCCACAACTTTCATGTTATTTCCTCCAACTTAACAGAGGTAGATTATTTATTATCGTTGTTCTTATCCTTTGGAGCCAGATATCTATCCAATAAGCTGATACTTGCCTTTATCAGATCCTACCGGTTCTCAGCGTGCAATCTACCAGGATGCAATTGTTGGGCCAGGACGGTATATCTTTCTTACCCAATCCCAATCGGCCAACAAAACGTACACTGCTCCCGGATCAACTTTTTTCGGGCAAGGTTGTTGAGATACGGGTGCCTGATCAGCTCAAATGCTATATCTAAATGGTAGAAAGGGGTTGTCACGAGAAAAATTATACCAGCCGGACCTGGCGTAAAAGGGTGATCAGGTCCAAGCTTACTTAGATGATAGGTCTATCTTCCCGGGATAACCGGTGATTTCCATGATCTGCTCGTATAAGGGTTTGAGCTTCTGGTACATTTTCTGGTAGACATTCCGGTACAAAGCATCATAGATTTGGTGATTATGGGAATCAGGCTCAAAAACATGCTTGATATGGGTCATGGACCGAACTGCGGTGGTGAAATCTGGATGTAATCCTAATCCCACGGCTGCGTCGATAGCCGCTCCCAATCCAGAGGTCTCGTAGATATGCGGGCGAGCCGTTGCGAGCCCGAAGATATCCGCGGTTAACTGCATTGCAGCGTCACTCTGCGATCCGCCTCCAGATATGCGTAGCTCTGTAATAGGAATGCGGCTGCGCTTTTCACTGCGCTCCTTGCCATCCCTTAAAGCATATGCTAACCCTTCAAGGATAGCCCGGTAGATATGCGCGCGGTTGTGGACATCGCCGAAGCCGATAATCGCTCCCTTGGCTTCCGGACCTGGTATCTTCAACCCGGGCGACCAGTAAGGTTGTAAAATCAAGCCCATCGAGCCTGGTGGAACCTGGTTGACCAATTCATCGAAAAGGAACTCGGGCTCAACCCCGCGCTCAGCAGCAATACGCTGTTCGTGCTGACCGAACTCCTTTAAAAACCAGCTTACCATCCAATATCCCCGGTAGATCTGCATTTCGAGGCTGTAAGCGCCTGGAACTGCGGAAGGGAACGGTGGAATGAGCGGGATTACCTCGACATACTTTTGGTGGGTCGTGTTGATTGTAGCGGTTGTGCCGTAGCTTAAACAGCCGATATAAGGTTCCAGGCAGCCAGCCCCGATGACCTCGCAGGCTTTATCGGCGGCGGCTGCGATAACGGGTAGTCCCTCCGGAATACCGGTCTGTAATGCTGCTTCGGCTGTAACTTCTCCCAATTGGCTCGCTGGCGGCACGAGATCAACGAGCAAAGATGGATCCATTGGCACAGCTTGCCACTTCCAATCACTACTTTTTGCCCATTTCAGATTTTTATAGTCAAAGGGGAAATAACCTACCTGGCAACCGATGGAATCGACAAATCGCCCAGTTAGTCGGTAGGTAAGGTAGCCGGACAAGAAGAGGTATTTATGGGTCTTCTCCCATACCTCAGGTTGGTATGTGCGGATCCAATTCGCTTCTGCTTCAGCCTGCAGGTAAGCTACCGTCTCTGTCATTCCTGAAAGCCGGAAGGCCAATCCCCACCAGCCGCCCACGGGCTTCTGACCCAACGTACGCCTTTGATCCAGCCAGACGATGGCAGGGCGTAGGGGGCGGCCTTGCCTGTCAAGGTTCACTACGGTTGAGCGTTGGGTCGTTATTGCCAGGCCGGCTACTCGCTCACGTAAGCCACCCTGGTCGTTCCTTTTCACCCCTTCTTGTTCCCACAGGTTTTGGCAGGCCTGGCACAGGCATTTCCAATAATAATCAGGGTCTTGTTCAGCCCAGCCTGGTTGGTTGGCGTAGTAAGGCTCTATCGCGATGCGAGATTTTGCTAATAAGGTACCCTGTAAATCAAACAAGAGCGCTCGTACGCTTTGGGTGCCGTTATCGATAGCGAGTATGATGTCTTTGTTCACATCCAACCTCCAGCAAGAGCAGGCTACGTCTCTACCCAGGCAGGGACATTCGGGAAGAAATGGGCTTCACTCGGTCTCTGATTATTCCAGCGACTGATATGGGCGTCCAAATAATCGGATCGCAACAATTAAAAAAATCAGGCCTAACAATACACCGGCTGCTGCGGTCTTTTTTTTGCGGCGCCTAATGGGTTTATATTCCAGTTCTCTTGTCCTGGCTTCAGCCAGCTTTGTTCTCCAGTCCGGTACCTGCCCGACCGGTGGCCGGTAGCGTTCCTCCCACAGTCTATGATAGGTCTGTTCCTCTACCTCCCAACGATCGTTATCCCAACCGAGCTCCTCCTGGCAAATTGCCCGGATGGCGGGCATCTCTGCCCTGCCTCCCTCTGGCAGTAACAGACCCAGACGGACCCGGCGCAAAAGCAAGTCATCCAGGTGAACAACACCTTCGGAGCGAGCGGCCCATCGTAACTCAGCCCACAGGATCTGAGTGCCCTTTACCAGCGATAATTCATTCTTATGCGCTGCAGCGATGAGAGCAGGGGCTTCTGCTCCATATCGTCCTACCAGTCGGCGTTGTTCGGTATTATCGAGGTCAGGTTTTATACCATCCGCTGTCCGGGCGTCTTCCAGCACCTCGAGCCCGATATTTTCCAATACATGCATATTATGATCCAATTGAGGAGAATCGGGCAAGCGATGAGCAACCTCCTCCAAGACTTGATGAGCGATCAAGCGGAAGGTGGTCAACTTTCCTCCTGTAACCGTCAACAACCCATTCTCTTCCCAAATAACGTGCTCGCGCGATTCCTTGGAAGGGTCTACCTTCCCGCTCCCGATCACAGGACGTACACCTGAGTAAGAAGCGATGGCATCTTTGAGAGTCAGGTTGAGCGAAGGGAATAAAGCTTCCACTGCTGCCATAAGATAAGCCGCCTCATCCGGGCTTATGAATGGTTCTTCATCCAGGGACTGTTGGTGATCGACATCCGTCGTCCCGATCAAGGTGATGCCTTCCCATGGAAAAACAAATACAGGCCGTCCATCCAGAGGGTGCCATAAAGCGATAGCCTGGGCAACCGGAAGACGCCAGCTCGGAAAGATCAAGTGGCTCCCTCGCAGAGGACGGATACGAGGAGAAGCGCCTGCTTTGGCACGCAACCGGTCTGCCCAGGCGCCGGTTGCATTAACCACTACCCGAGCCTGTACGTTTGCCTGGCGTTCTGTAACTCGATCGCGGAGCACTGCACCAGTTGCTATGGACGGCCCATGCTCATTAGCTTCTCCCCATAGAAGCTCCTCAGCGTGTGTATAGTTGATTGCCAGTCCTCCATCGGCTACTCCCTCTCTGATCAACCGGATCACCAGGCGAGCGTCATCCGTAAGTGCGTCCCCATAACGGAACCCACATACCAGTTTCTCCTGAGTTACATGGGGAGCCAACATCCGGAAATCCTCCGGCTCGTAGGTCTCATGGTTCCAACGCAGCGCCAGCAGATCGTAAATGCTCAATCCGACCTTCATCGTCCACTTACCCGGATGATCCCCTTTGTAAATGGTCATCAGAAAGCCTAATGGGTCGATTAAGCCTACTCCCTCCTGCACCAAGTGATTCCTTTCACCGACGGAAGCGCGTGTGAGCCCTATTTTTCCTTCCTTCAGGTAGCGGAAACCACCATGAACGAGCTTTGAAGAGCGGCTGGATGTGCCCCAGGCAAAGTCATTCTGGTCGATCAGGAGGACCTTGTAGCCTAAACGTGAGGCTTCACGGAAAATACCTGCTCCGGTGATGCCACCACCGATAATAAGGAGATCCCAGGGTCGAGCCTCGATTTGGGACCAGTATGTCTCTCTCCAATTCTTGCTCCACATGTCTTGCTCCTGTAGATTTTTTTTACGAATTTGGGAGGGTTTGGGTTAAAACAATTTTCCAGGGTTCATTATGCCAGAAGGATCAAAACGCTTACACAACTCCTTGATCACCTCTATTCCAAGCTGCCCTTTTTCGATAGGTAAATAGCCCTTATGATCGACGCCCACGCCATGTTGGTGGCTGATCGTCCCATTATTTTGTAGGATTGCCTGGCTGGCAGCCTTTTTTATTATCTGCCAGCGATGTAGTGTTTCTTCTGGATTTGGAGCCAGACGGAAAATACAGGTGGTATAAACGCTCGATCCATAAGGATAGAGATGAGAAAGGTGGGTAAAGACGTGTACTTTTTCTCCCATCTCTAGCAGGGCGGAGCGTAGGGACTGGTCAATTTCTTTTACCATCGTACTTACATTCGACCAATCCGTAGCAGTTTCAACCGTATCGACGCCGTAGCCACGTTCCCATAATGTATTTCTCAGGTAGGGAGTTCGGAAACGGTTTTTATGCCATTGCACTCCAAAAGTTCTTCCCACATGGACGCCCTCAAATTTTCCAGCTATTCCCAGGGCTTCTTTCCGGTAAGTGGAGACGCGTGTGCTTTTACCAGCGAACCCTATCAAAAGGAGACATTTCTCATTGCCAAGCCCACGTACCGAAAGCAGGCTTTCCATCAGACCCAACAAGTTTTCGTGCCCGGCTAATGCCAGGGTTGTCGTTGTTTCTTCAGCCGTAGATAAGCGAAGCATAACCATTGGAAGGTGAGATTGCAACATGCGTTGGACCGCCTTTTGCCCGCTTTCGAAGTCAGGGAAGAATATGCCGTGGAAGGCTTCTCGATCGGGAAGCAGGGTAACCCGTACCGTCGCCTCGGTGAGGATACCTAAACGCCCTTCCGACCCCAGAATGATTTCCCGCAGGTCAGGGCCAGCTGCTGAAGCTGGGAATGAGGGCAGGTTCAGGCGGCCGGAGGGTGATTCCAATTGCCCTCCGGCAAACAACCTCTCGATCCGGCCATAGCCCAGGGATTGCTGGCCGCTGGAACGGGTAGCAATCCAGCCTCCAAGGGTTGAAAGCTCAAAGGATTGGGGAAAATGGCCTAAAGTGCAGCCGCGAGCGCGTAACTGTGCCTCAAGATCCGGACCTCTGACCCCTGCTTGGAAGGTGGCGAGCAGGCTCTCTTTATCAAAATGTAGGAGACGGTTCATCCTGCCCATATCGACTGTGACGACAGGCATTTCCCCTGGCAAAGGGTTGATATGTCCTACGACACTGGTACCCCCTCCAAAAGGAATAAGATTTACTCCTTTATTCTTAGCATAGGTGATCAGGCTTTGAACATCCTCTCTCGTCAATGGGTAGGCTACACCGTCCGGGAAGGTGTCGATCCGACCACTTCGCAATGCAACCCAGTCAGGAAAGCTCTGCCCGCGAGCATGCATCAATCGTTCTTGCTCATCCACAGATATTTGTGGATGGGGAGGCACCTCGGAAGCGGGAACGCTGTCAATGGCTTGTTCCAAGGACATATCAGGAGATGGCAAACCCGGCCCGAGTAATTCGATCAAGTAATCTTCCGCAGAAGGCGGGAGAGAAAAAGTAATATTTTCATCACCCCATCCATTCCATCTCCGCATGGCGTACCTCCTAATTTTTGCTGGCTTTCTCCCAGAGGGTGAGGCTATCCTGCATAACCTTTCTTGTAATCTCCTCAGCTTCTTGAGGGTCTTCGTTCCTGGCAGCTTTTTGGAGCGAGCGGTAAAAAGATTGTGAGGAAGCCCTTGCATCTTCCTGTTGGAAGTAAATCAATCCCATCTGCTCGTAAAAACCAGTAAACCCATTTAAGATCATCGAATAGATGGGATTATTGCTGCAAATCGTCAAGGTTTTATGCAGTTCCCAATCAAAAGTAGCATAAAGCTCGGGCGAATCACCTAAGGTTATGGAGCTATTTAAAAAGCTAATGATCTCGGAATGTGAATTCTCAACCGCCGACCGGGTATAGGAGGGAGCCATCGCAAGCCGGACTTGTAGCAGGTTTGGGATGAAATTAACTGGAAGTTCCTGGCTGTTGCGTACCAGGCTGCTTAAAAGATTGAGTCCCCCATCCTTCCAGTAATCCGTGACCTGGGTAGGCTTACCCTGTTGTACATTCAGCCAGCCATCCCTCTCCATTCGGCGTAACGCTTCCCGTAAGGTCGGCCTGGTCACGCCCAACTGCAGGGCAAGCTCTCTTTCAGCCGGCAAGTTCGAACCTGGAGGAAAAGTAC
>CAZAQS010000131.1:0-12400 GCA_964486825.1 uncultured Anaerolineaceae bacterium
TCTCGATTTGATGTTCCATCAACGCATATTCCAACTCGGCAATCCGCAAATTACTTTCCCAAGATACTTGGGATTCGTTATCTTTTTTTCGGAATTTCAATAACCGTGCATATTGTTCCGAAGTTGACCTTAATGATTATTTGCGTTCCAGATCATTTATAACAAACGTCAAGATTGTTTTCGCAGCTTGGTAAGCTTGATTAAACTCTTCGGAATCCGGGATTAATGCCTCTCCTGGATACCTGTAAACCGTTGCGTAGGGGGTCAGTCGCTCTGCACTCTCGTATAAATCTCCAAAACTGGGCTCAATGGCTTCGGCAGTCGAGACTAAAACCCGCAAATCATGAAGCTCGGTACCCACTTTCTTCCTCTTTAATTTGCAGCCAATATCCTGCTTTTCTACGATGCGGTTTGCATCCTGATCAAGGCCTGGCAGGATTTAACCTCCCGTGCAACCGTCAGGCGTTCTCCAGGTCGTCCATATAGGCCTTGATCTGCGGTATCCCGGATAACTTCTCGTAGAAGAAGTTGTTCACCAGGTTGATGATCTCGGCCCGGGCAGCCTCCGCCTGCGGAGAGAGCTCGTGCCCGCTGTGTTCTTTGGATAGGATGTCCCTCAGCCGCAGCAAGATGCGCACGATCTCGGTCTCTTTTTCGCCCTCCAAAACCTCCACCACTGTCAAAAGCAGCTTGTCCGATTGGGCCAGCAGGGTTTCCAGCGGGATGCTGCTGCCCGGGCTGAAGGTATCATCGATCGTGCGGATCAGCGACCAGACCTGGTAGAGCACGGTGGTAGGTTCATCGAACAGCTCGCGCAGGTAGGCGGCCTCCTGGTAGCGCCCGGTCAGCCGGAAGATATTGTACATGCGCTTGGCAGCCTTGCCGTAGTTGGGTGCTTTGGATACGTACTTGCGTACTTCATTTTCCAGTTGGGATACGTAATCATCCAGCGCGTTGCTGTCGACGTGTTTGGCCAGCTTTGTGAAGATCGGGATCGACTCCGACTCCAGGTATACCTCCTGGAAATACGGGTCCAGGTAACCATCCAAAGGCTCGATCGACCCATCCGGGGCTTCCCAGGTGACGTCTAGCATATTGCTGGCGTTGACCAGCTGGTTCTCCAGCGGGTCGGCCACCACCCAATCCAGCTTGCACCAGCCCGGGTCGTAGCTTACCTCTTCCCACGTCACTGCTCCCGGGCTGCCATCGGGCAGCACGCCATCGATATAGCCCGCCTCGATCTCGGCCGGCCTCCAGCCGATCGGCGCGCCGGCTTTCTGCGCTCCGCCGGCGGTCTCGATGGCCTGCGGGTAAGACCCGAACTTCACCTCGATCAGCTGGTAGGTCGGGCCCCTGAGGGCGCTCAAGGCTTTATCCCGCATGATCCGGCTCAAGATGCGGCAGGCCTGCTCCCGCGTGGAGGCTTTGATATTGACTCGCTCGAAGAAATCCGCGTCGCCCGGGTATGTTTGGATGCGGGATTGGGCTGCCGATCCCGACAGCGCCAGGGCAGTCTCGACCACCCCCGGCTCGTCGTAAAACTCCACCAGCTTGCCGATCTTGCGGAAGTATTCCAGGCGCTCCGGCGAGAAGTCCAGCAACGTAATACGGTGCCCAAAGATCCCATCGCTCTCATTGAATACCACATCTGCCCCATCGTGAGCGGCCGATATGGCTACCAGCCACTGGATGGCCTCCTCTTCATCCAGCTCCACCCCCAATCGCCGAGCCGATTCGAGGATCCTTTGCATTTCCTCGCCTGGATTGACGCCGGTTGTCTCCATATCTGTCTCCTAATTGAGTAGCAAGTCTTGGTTTACGCTTTGTCGCTGCCTGGATTGTGGAATTCCTTCAGGAGGCCCTCGAAGATAACGCTCTGGTCGATGGCATCCTGCAGGGCGTTGTGGCTGAGCAATTTTCCGTGGATATACCGCCGGTGCAGGTTCTCGCCCGAGCTTTCCTGCCAGGATTTCCCGGATGCGCCCAGGTAGATTGCCTTGATATCCACGGCGCTGTGGCCGAACGGGTTATGACCCAGGTAGCGGATAAAGTAATCGTGGATGAACATCCAATCAAAGGGCGCGTTGAAGGCCAGCATGACTGGATTAATCCCGGTGGGTATCACTTCCGCCAGCCAGCTTGCCAGCCTTTGCATGGCCTCCGCGGGCGGCAGCCCCTCCTGCTTCAATTTCTCCAGGTCCAAACCATGCACCTTCGTCGCGCCTGCCTCGGCCTTTTCCTTGTCCGGGATTAATTCCACGTAGAATGTTTTACGCGGCAGCGTTACCGTACAGGCCCCCACAGATAGCAGCGCGTACTGGCTGGGGATAGGTCCGGCAGCTTCAATATCCAGGCTGATCAAGGCTGGCAGGTCGTCGTAGATCGATCTCATTGCAGTATTGTAGCGCAAGTACAAGTTCTATGCTATTTATAAGGGTACAATAATTATGCACCTGCTATTTGATTAGGGATCATCATTCAGTTTTAACTTTCTCAGGCTCATCTTATGTACCACCAACACACCCAGACCCTCAACGGCAAACCGCTGCTCGATGCCCTTGCTTCCACCCAGGATCTGTCGACGCTCGTCAACGCAAACCTGGACAGCTGCGGCTTGACTACATTCCCAAAGGAGGTCCTAAAGCTAGGCCATCTTTCAGTTCTCAGCCTGTTCGATAATAAGCTGGCTGAGATCCCCAGAGACATTTCTCAGCTGGGCCTTCTGCGAACCCTCAACATCGCCCAGAATTTGATTACACACCTGCCGGAGAGCATTGCAACCCTTAAGCATCTCGAAATGCTCGATCTTGGCCACAACCGTCTGTCTTTCCTGCCACAATCCTTCGGCAACCTGGTGAGCCTGGTTTATCTGTATCTTAGCAACAATCAATTGAGCGACTTGCCCACTTCCTTATCTGCGCTTTCAAGGCTCCGTTATCTGAACCTCACCGACAACCGTTTTCACGAGCTGCCCGGCTGGGTTGGGCAGCTGAGCAGTCTCACAGAGCTACGCATCTACAACAACTCTCTCGTCACCCTCCCGCCAGAGATTGGAGCTTTATCGAACCTGGTTGAGCTGCATGCCTACGGTAACCAGATCGATACACTACCGGACTCGCTCGGGCAATTATCTTCCCTCACCCGGCTCAACCTGCAATCCAACCGCTTGTCCGCGCTTCCAGAGACGATCGGTAATTTAGAGCACCTGGCAGACTTGGACTTGAGGTTTAACGACCTGTCTATCCTTCCTTCCACTTTGGCCCATCTCCGGTCTCTCGAATACCTCGACCTGCGCGCCAACCGGCTCACTGCCTTACCAGCAGGCCTTCACCGGCTAAAGCATCTGCGCAAGATCGATTTGCGCTGGAACCGGCTGGAGACCCTACCGCATGATTTAACGCTGCTCGCCAGGCAGGGCTGTATGGTATATGCCTAACTCACCCGAGTCACACCAACCTCTCGCCTCCTTTTGGATGATCTCCATCCTCCTGGAGGTACTGCTGCTGGCAGCCTGCGCTCCGCCGGGCGCACGCAACTGGCCCTTCAGCAGCGGCCCGCGCACCTACGCCGTGGCGGTGGGCGACCTGGACGTCTCTTATCCCTTTCCTCTACAGACTTCCTGTAACGCCCGATCGCATGCAGCGCCAGCTCGTATTCTTTTACCAGTCTGAATTCCACTTCCAGCTGGTCCAACTTCGCCTGGGTGAGAAGTACAGGCATAGCTTCAAAGTAATAGAAATATCCTGCTGGATCGACCAGGGATGGCGCCTTTTCCCTGCCGGTTACCGGCCCCCAGACGAATAGGTGAAAGGAATAAACGAATAACAGAACCCCTGTCCTCATTCGTTTATTCGGTGCGCCGGTTCCGACCGGCATTCGTAGAGGATCCTTACTGAAGAACCTACCCCTGCCCCATGTTCTCACAGAGTGGGGATAACCTATACCTCTTCAGAGAGGGGTAGGGATGGGTTTGCCGTAGCAGGCTAGGGGGTTGCAAACCTGGACATAGCATAGCTGCAATGCGAGAAATACCGTTCAAACATACCCATTCGAACGTTTTAACAAATTTCCCCTCTTGGTAGGAGAATAAAGCATGACCACCGATAAATTAAAGAATGCTATCTCGAATTATTTACCCAAATAGGGGATGACCAGGCTCTCTGGCCATTCGTTTGCGAGACGATTACATAGAAGCTGTTTTCACCGGCTTCTAATGGGACAGATGGAAAGACATGGGATACCTCGTACTCCCAAACTGGTGAAGCACGGTGGAGTACCATTTTTCTGGCGTTTTGATAATAGGCATCCGGATTTAATACATCTTTATCTGATAGACCAAAT
Organism: uncultured Anaerolineaceae bacterium; assembly: GCA_964486825.1. Classification (GTDB taxonomy): domain Bacteria; phylum Chloroflexota; class Anaerolineae; order Anaerolineales; family UBA4823; genus CAZAQS01. The sequence continues at coordinate 4,342 of CAZAQS010000131.1, forward strand.
TGACGATTGACAACCTCGATGATTTCATCTATCAAGGGTATAAGTTTAGTTCCCGTAAGTAGCGTGCGCACTGGGAGATGGACGTGCTTTCCCTCGCAGGATAACTCAATCGTCGCATTTTCATTCGTCATTAATTCCAAAATCAACCCCTGACTTAATCCCATTGGAGAACGGGTATCTCTTGCTGCTGTCTTCAAAGACCAATGACAATCCTGTGGATCGTCGAATACAACGCTTTGACCGGGAAGACTGAAACACCTTTCAATGCTTGTGATTTTTCCTCCTTCCACATGGAGAGATCCATCCCAAGTCCAGCCGCCTTCGGGCAATGAAAAACCATTATGCTTGGCTGGTCCCCATCCAACTTCTAGAAATAGTTTGAATTTGTTTGGGAAACTGCTCGTATCGGATATCCTAGCAACATGGGCATATTTTGAGATGATCCTTCCGTTCCTGACCAATTCGATCTTATCCAGGCCCTGGCTGCAAACAACATCAACATTGATATCAATGGCTTCTCTTTCGCTGAGCTCACCTCCCATATCGGTTTCGCCAATGTAGAAATCCAGGCGAATCCGATCTCCTGTAACTGCGTATGTAGAGTGATTGGAGAAGCTTTCCCAAATCGCCACTCGAGTGTTTTCAACCGCCCACACTGCAGCCCGGCCCATTCCCCAGCGGCCTGGAAGGCCTGGTCCATCATTGGACCCGATTACCCCGATACGTAATCCCTTCGTTAATGCGTTTCGATATGTGCCACCATCGGTTCCTGGACCCATACTTGTATTGTTTGCCATGAACCCGGGAGTTTCCACACCTTCTGAGGAACCGTGTTGAGAATACAGCTCCATAACTGGGGAGAGATTAGGATCAAAGAAATTCCAATCCTTTCCTCGGGAACCGACCAGATAACCTGTGTGGTGAGGTATGGCAATTGCTTTTCGTGCCGCCAATCTGGTGTATAAATTAGATAGTTCCCAACAATCATCCAGGGGGTTGCCCTCGTTCAAATAGATCACATTATGATCTCCATACTTGGTTCGATTACCGTTCCATTCGTATCCTGGAAAGGTAGTAAAACTCCCTGGAACATTATTGCGTTGTGAGATTTCATTGATTTTCTTCCAGTGCTCGAAATACTCTGGGCGATTCTGAGTGGTCTCTATCCGGAAACCGTTCTTTATCTCGTATGAAAACGGATACAACAGTATTACCGAAAAATCGATATTTTCCTTAGCATTTTCAATGATTCCGCTTGCCTGATCAAGATCGGTTAAGTGGGTATGTGTATCCCCCCAATATAATTGTTGTCCCTTCATATGTTCTTCTCCCTGGGTATTAGCGGTGGCGAAATCTTGGATCGATGATATCTCGTAGACTGTCGCCTAAGAAGTTGATCCCTAGTACCGTTGTAACAATTGCTAAGCCTGGAAAGATTGCCATCCATGGGGCCTGATCGAGGTAGGCGTAACCATTTTGAATCATTGAGCCCCAACTTGGAGTAGGGGGTTGAATCCCCAATCCAAGGTAACTCAGCCCTGCCTCAATCAAGATAGCGCGCCCGGAGCCAATTGTGAGCAAAACGATTACTGGTGCAGCCAGGTTGGGCGCGATATGGCCCCACATAATACGCCAATGTCCGGCGCCCAATGCCCTTGTTGCTTCTATGAACTCGAATTGTTTTAAGGATAGTGTTTGCCCGCGAACAACCCGTACGTATTCCGGGATCATGGTAATACCAATCGCAATTAGAGCATTGCGGAAGTCGGGACCCAATGTATATACTATTGCCAACGCAAGAACTAACGATGGAAAAGCCAGCATGACATCCGTCAAACGCATTACGAGTTGCTCGATCCGGCCACCAAAATAACCAGCAAGTAATCCAAATAGACTCCCGAATATACCTGCGATCGAGACAGGAATGATCCCGGCTAACAGGGATATCCTGCTCCCGAAGACAACCCGTGAAAATACATCTCTTCCTAAACTATCCGTACCAAACCAGTGTGCAGCGTTGGGTGCTTGCCTGGCCAATGAAAAATTTGTCTCGATAGGTGGATAGGAGCTGATATAAGGTGCAGTTAATGCCACAGTGATCATCGTAATCAATATAAGTATGCCTAGAACAGGTTTTACACCCTTTAACCTGCGGATGAAGCGAGCGACATCATTCGGTGGCACATATACATCTAATGTCAGCTCAACTACTCCACTCTTATCCAAGCCAATCTCCTTCGTTCGTTAGTCGTGAGAGCGACCAGAAAATGCGATACGTGGGTCGATTAAAGAATATATAAAATCTACGACTAAGTTGACCCCTACAAACATGATTGCAGTAAATAATGTCACTCCCTGAACTACAGGGAAGTCTCGATTAAAAATTGCATCTACTCCCAACTTGCCAATGCCGGGCACAGAAAAAATTTGTTCAATGATAAATGCACCACTCAATACTGCTCCTACCTGAAGACCAATCACAGTAACGATTGGAATAAGCGCATTACGAAATGCATGCTTGAAGAGTACGCGCGTTTCTTTCGCTCCTTTAGCCCGGGCTGTACGAATATAATCTTCCTGGAACACCTCCAGAAAGCTAGAGCGTGTCATACGTGTGGCAAGCGCCATCAATTCTGCACTCATTGTAAGAGCTGGTAAAACCATGTATCGGAAATTTTGCGATGGATCCTGACTTAAACGCACAAACCCAGCGGCAGGAAGTATGCCTATTGAAACTGTAAATATTAAAATGAGAATAATAGCAAGCCAAAAATTGGGTGTTGACACGCCAATAAGGGCAAATGTTGTTGCCACAAAATCCTGTGCCGAATTTGGGCGCCGAGATGAAAGGATGCCAACGGGAATAGCCACCAGTAATGAGAAGATCATCGCCATGGCGCCCATTTGAATGGTTACCGGTAAAGCGTCTAAAATCATCCGGCTAACAGGTCTATGGTAACGGATGGATATCCCTAGATCGCCGCGCAAGACATTACCCAACCACCGCCCGTATTGGACGATGATCGGATCATTCAGGCCTAGATCTTGTTTTATCTCTTCCAGGCGTTCAACACTGATATTTGCCATCTCGTTAGGTGGCACAAGCATTCTGGTTGGATCTCCTGGCGCCAGATGTAACATACTGAAAACCGCAGCGGTTACCAGGATAAGTACCGGAATTGTGGCAAGCATCCGAAAAACCAAATATTTCAACATGAAATAAAGAGTATAAAGATAACCATTTCTGAATTAAGAACCTGAGCAGGCAGATTATTCAGGGGCTGGTTAGTGAATATATAACCAGCCCCTGACTTTCGATCTCCAGCGATTAGTTGGCCAAATCCAACCATCTGAAATTTAGTAAACCAATAGGGTGTATGCTGTAATCCAGAACACGAACGTTAGATGCATGGATGAAGGGTGGGTAAGCTAACGGTACGCCTGCCACATCTTCGATGAATATATCCTCGGCTTTTCGTAACAGCTCCAAACGTTCTTCGTGATCGAAGGTGGTCATTGCCTGCAAAACGGTCTCATCCAGTTCGCTATTACACCAGTTGGCAAAGGCATTCGAGCCATCGCACATCCAATCGTTCAAGAAAAATTCTTCAGCGTTCACCCGCATCCTGCCATATGTGAAGATCGCCATCTGAACAGCATCTCGGTCTGCTTGGAGAACTTCAATAAAGCGAGCGAAATCGGTTCTGATCAAGTTAACTTGTATTCCGACCTCGGATAGGCTTGCCTGAACAATTTCGGCTAATTGTTGGCCGATATCGTCAGGTTCATAAACGATATCAATGCTGAAACCATCAGGATTGCCGGCCTGAACGAGGGATTCTCTGGCTCTTTCCAGGTCGCGCTGGAGTTTGGGCCTGTCGGGGTCATAGGGCCACATTCCCGTTGGAAACGGTCCACCTGTGGGTGCATCAGCCAGGCCGTAATAAACGATCTCGCTAATTGCCTCGTAATCAACGGCGTATTTCACAGCTTCTCGGTTTTCTTTTATATTGAATGGTGGGTCCGTATGATTGAACGTGATCATCGCCAGTCCGCCAGGTTGTACCCACAAGTTCAAATTCTCGTCACTCCGGAGAGCATCATAATCCTTCGGTGGTACGAAGGTTTCAATATTGATTTCACCGGTGACCATAGAGATGCTCCGTACAGTATTATCGACCAGGATTTTCCAAACAACTCGATCTACCTTTGGTAAACCCTCTCTCCAGTAGTTTGGATTTCGCACCATAACCAGCTCGGTGCCGGGCTCCCAGCGTTCGAATACGAATGGCCCCGTACCTACTGGATTCTGGCTTAACCATTCTTCCCCATGCTCGTTGAGCGCGGTTGGCGAGATCATGAAACCGGGATCTTGGGCCAGGTTGTAGATCATGTTAATATTGGGCTCGGTAAAGTGAAGCCTGACTGTGTACTCGTCTACAACTTCGATTGACTCGATGGCGTTCGTCAAATCCCATATCACGATGCCGGTAGGATTGATATAACGCTCCAGGTTGACTTTGACTGCCTCGGCGTTAAATGGTGTTCCATCGTGGAAAGTTACACCTTCTTGAAGCTGGAGCACCATCGTAGTGTCATTGTCTTCGAAACTCCAAGATTGGGCTAATCCAGGCATTAGCTCCATAGCATCGTTGTACTCGAGCAAGGGATCGTAAAACCCGAAGTTGATTGTAAATAAAGGCCAACCGCCGCCACCGCTGGCAGGAAGCAAGCCCGTGAAATCCTGGTAGAGACCTATGTTAAGCACCTTCTCCCCTGTTGCAGGTTGTGGTACGACAGTCGGTGTTACTTCCCTGATCACCTCCCTTTCGATTATCTGGGGAGTTCCCTCGACGATAACGGTCTCTCGAACAACTTCCCTGATCACTTCTGGGGTGACTGGTAGCTGCGCTGGGCTACAGCTCATCAGAGCAATCTGCATCACGAGAGCTACCAACAAAAGGTACGCTAGAGTTTGAAGTTTGATCCTCATTTTTGCCTCCCGATAGTGTGAAAGAAATGATAGTCGTTAGGGTTAACAATCATGTTTGTAACCTCATATACACCTCCGTTATCTGCACACCCATTAATGATCCACCATGCGACCCGCCAGATTCTGAACCTTGTGGATTGCCTCGACAATATCTTCCATATCGGATGGCGTGCCCATGAGAATATTCTGGGCCAAAAAGCATAGCTGCTCTTTATATGCATAATTAGAAATGGGCAGATCCTCTGCAGAATATACTTTTGGGTTGGAGACGAATCCCGGTGAACCTGCCTCATATTGCAGGTATCCTTTGAATAAGGCTTCTTCCGGAAAGGGCCGGAGTGGAAAATGCATTAATGGGACGCCTTCTGCTTGAACTGCGGAAAGAAACTTATCTAATGGAAGCCCCTGGAAAGCTTTAGAAGAGTATTTGATAATAAAACGATAGATATTCTGCCCGTTTTGTATCTCTAAAGGATCAATCCCTTCAATGTCATGGAATGCCTCCCATAGTAGGTACGCATTAGCCATGCGGTGTGCCTTATGCGTTTCCATTCGATCGAACTGTGCCAATAGGATTGCTGCCTGAAACTCCGTCAAACGGTAATTCAAGCCAAATCCCCATTCTCCTTCCTCAAACGCTTCCTTGAACGGGATATAACCGTTTTCACCTCGCACCCTTCCACAATCTTTGTACGAATGGCAGCGTTGCCAGATTTCTTCATTATTCGTTAAAATAATGCCGCCTTCTCCGCTACTCATCAACTTTGTAGTCTGAAAGCTGAAACAACTTGCCGTGCCAAAGCATCCAAGTGGTTTCTGGTTATATAAGCTGCCGTGTGCCTGGGCGCAATCTTCAATGACGTCTAACCCATACTTATCAGCGATATCCATGATTGCTTCAATTTGAGCCGGGTACCCCCCCAAGTGGACAGGCAATATTGCTTTTGTTCTTGGCGTTATAGCTTTCTCAATTAACCTTGGATCTAGGGCATATGTTTGATCTTCTACATCCACAAATACCGGCACACCCCCTGCACGCAACACGCAAGTAGCAGAAGCTACCCAGGATAAAGGTGTACAAATAACCTCGTCTCCCAGTTTTAAACCGATTGCATAGAGGGCCACTTCTAATGCAGCCGCTCCCGAAGCAATTGATATTCCAAATTGGCAACCATGATAAGTTGCGAACCTGCGTTCTAATTCTGCTGCTTTTGGACACGGTAATAACCCACCCCAGGGGCGCTCCATTCCATTGGTTCCTCTTAATACCTCATCAAGCTGGGCGCGCTCTTCTTCTCCAAAAATTGGCCAGACGGGCCAGGGTTTCGAACGAGCTGGTTTGCCACCTAAAATTGCAAGTTGTTCCATAACCTGTTCTCCAGGGCTTACTTTATACTGAAACAGTGCGTCCGGTCAGAGTTGACTCGGAAAGAGCTGTAACTACTTCAATGCTACGGACTCCATCCTGCAGAAGAGCCGTCAGGGATGTCGGTGCTTCCCGAACCGCTTGAACGAAATCTTGATGATGAACAACACCTAAGAATTGCCTGGGCAGATCAGGCAGCAGCCATTGGCCATCCAGGTTCAGCTTACGCGAGGCAATACACAAAGGCCCAATACCACTTCTGATTAAAATCGAACCTTCGGAGCCATAGATCTCCATCTCAAAGCGTTTGTAGCCCTCAATCTGAGTCCAAGAGATTTCATGGCTGCAAATTGCCCCATTCTGGAGCTCGTAAATTGCAATTACTGTGTCTTCGTTATCCGGCTTTATACGTTCACCGTGAATTACCCTCTCTGAAACCAATGTCTTACTAACCGCACAAACCGTTCGGATGTCACTAATGAGCCAACGGATTAGGTCGATTCCATGCACACCGATATCGATTGCAGCACCACCACCAACGAACTCTTTCCTGAAAAACCATGAGCTCCAACTTGAGCCTGGCGTCGCATTTCGCATTCGAATCATATGTACATCACCGAGTACGCCTTGATTGATATATTCTCGCGCTTTCAGCACTTCTGGAAAGTAACGATGCATGAAGCTCGGAACAGCCAAAACTTTCGTATCGGCAACAATACGAGAAATTTCTTTCGCTTCGTTTAGGTTACGTGCCAGCGGTTTTTGAATTAACATGGCTTTCCCTGCCAACGCGGCTGCGCTTATCAGCTCTACTCGACTATAGTTCGGAGTCAAGAGTAGTACAGCCTCAATATCTGGATCTGCCAATAGATCATGAGCAGAGGTGTAATACTTTGCTGCATTGAAGTCCTGTGCAGCTTGCTTGGCAACATTTGGAGATCGACTGGCGACAGCAACGAGTCTGGCCCCTTGCACCCTTTGCAAAGCCGGTAAATGATATGAGTAAGCGATCTCACCGCAGCCTATTACCCCAAGTCCGAGCGTTTTCATAGCGTCACCTGGTTTATAGAAATGGATTGACCTGTAATGGAAGATCGGTACGCAGCCATGACCAATTCCAGAGCCCGCCGGCCATCATACATCGTTACGGGGGGCGAGGTCCTTTCTAGGAGGCATTGGATGAATGGTTTTACGACTGCTTCCTGATTTCTTGGAAAATGTATGGGCAGATCATAAACACTCCACCCGGAGGCTTTTTTCCAATAAATTCGTAAAGGATGACTGGTTTCCGAGATTCCCCGCGTTGATGCACCATCTGTGTGTGATTGGATTAACACCCCCTCAGAACCATATATTTCTGTTGTGTTGGTAGCTGCTTGGTCTAACCAACTGGCATGTAAAACCATCATGGAACGATCCTCAAACCTGTATATTGCAACTCCCTCATCATCCACTTTGAAATTCGTTCCAACGGTATCGATTTGTGCCATAACGGAAACTGGCTCACCAAAAATCCAGCGCATCCAATCAATTGCATGAATACCTTCATCTAAAAAGGCGCCAGCCCCGGCTAACTCGGCCTGTGTAAACCATATCCCCGGATCTTCTTGCTGCCATTTCAACCCATAAAAGTGACCGTGGCGTTTGCGAATCATGCTGATTTTTCCAAGCTCCCCACTCTTTACTATTTCTCTTATCTT
>CAZAQS010000132.1:0-12387 GCA_964486825.1 uncultured Anaerolineaceae bacterium
CCAGGTGCATCAGGAAGCCGCCCCAGCCTTTGAACGGGGAAGCGCACAGCTTGCATCGGGGACTGGAGGGCAGCAGGCGCATCAGATGGCGGAAGCGGCGCACACCCGGCTCGCCCTCGGTCAGCCTTTGATACCACAGCTCCTGCATGGATTTTTCGTCTGGCATAGCCTTCCTTTCCTATCCATTCTACTGCAAACTATGTACACCGGACAGAAATAATGCGGTTTGCAGAGGCCTGCGGGGAGAGGAGGGAAAGACGAAGGGAGAATACACGAATGGTTATGGAGGCTATGAAGGGGAAAGATATCTCCGGGTATTGCGTTCGATCGTCTCGATCCCGGTACGGGAAATGCGAATTCGCGTATTCGAGTCCCAAATTCGAGGACGGTTTGAATGCGTTGGATGGCGGCTAAGAAGGCGCTTAGGCGCGTTGAAGGAAAATGCGTTACAGGTGACAGGGGACTGGCGGGCGGCAGCGACGAGCGCCCTGGGAAGACCGGGCCCTTAGCGGTATTTGGTGCGTGGGGCGGCGCTGAATCGTCCCTCCCCATCGTTGCGCCACACCTGGTAATCATCGACGCCGGCGATGAATACATCTATAGAGCCGTCACCGGTCACATCACCCAGGCTGAGGCCGTCATAACGCTTGTATCCCATGCGCTGGTCCCCGGCTGTGAAGACCCCCGCGCCGTCATTGAACCATACCTGGCCGCGGGTCTCATCCCCAATGAAGAGGTCCAGGTGCCCGTCCTCGCTCAGGTCGGCCACGAAGACGAAGCGGGTGGCCTCGCTGCCCGGGACCTGCTCGTGCAGCGTGAAATTGCCCAGGCCGTCATTGAGCCAGATCTCGTCCGGCCCGCGATTGCCCACCACGGCATCCAGGTAGCCGTCGCCGTTCAGGTCCCCCAGGGCTACTGCCAGGCTTTCCATTTGCCCCAGGCGCTGTCCGCTGTCACGGAAGTTGCCGCGACCGTCGTTGAACCAGACCGTGTTGGGGGTCTCACGGGTGAAGCTCTGGTCGGGGTTCGTGCTAGACCCGCTGGCGATAAAGGCATCCAGGAAGCCGTTCCCATTCAGGTCTCCCAAGGCTACTGCGTTGCTGCCTGTTTGCGCCAATAGCTGCCGGCTTTGTTCAAAACCGCCCTCACCATCGCCTATCCAGACGATGTCCTCCGCAGGCAGCGGTCGATATTCGGGCTGGACGAGTGCGCCGCCGCAGCAAGTCGCGCCGAAGATGTCCAGGATGCCGTCTCCGTCCAGATCCCCCAGGGCTATTCTTAAACGGCCCGTGGCCGGGTCGCCTGGGTGGCCCCTGACCGGCTCGCGGTCGAGCATGCGCTGGCCGGAGCGGAAAAAACCATGCCCGTCGTTCCTGTAAATAGAAACGCTGTGGTGTGCCACTGCGGCATCGATATAGCCGTCCCCCGTCAGGTCTCCCAACTTCACGGAACTGTTATCAAAATTGTCTATGCTCTGCCCGCTGTCGATGAAACGCCCGTCGCCCTGGTTGAACAGCACGTAGTCGGGATGCTGGTAAGGTTCCCCGCCGGGGCCGATGGCCAGGTAGGCGTCCAGGTAGCCGTCCCCGGTCAGGTCGGCCAGGGCAATCTCTTGTACGCGCGGCGGCCGGTCGAATGAAAAAAAGAAGGACATGTATATAAAATAAGCCAGGAACAATACCAGGATCGAGCCCGCCAAAATGAGAAAGCCTCGCCAAAGGTGTGGCTGATATGCGCTATTCAGAGGTTGAGCCCTCTCGTTCATGAACCTATCCTTACATCAAAACCGTCTTCCCCGGATGGCTAACAGGCAGGCCGTCAGGTCTGGGATCAGCGGGCGCGTATGTTTTACCGGAATTCCACGTCACAATCATTTTACTCTCAATTTCATCCAAATAGGGGATCTGGAACATGTGAAGACAGCCTTTTATCCAGGCAGACTTCTTATTCTACAGTTGGTCGCCGGAATTTCTTACAGTTCGCATACGTGTTTTATACACTTGTTAAAGCGTTTATTTGGTAAAATTGTGACGCTTGGCCCAAGTTATCTTTTTTGCATCCATCTGGCGCCCAGGGCCATCAGCCAGAGGGCGTACAGGTTCAAACCCCCCTTCATCTCAGGACCAACCTGGGGGAAGGCCTTCCTGATGGAAGGGGTAAACTACGAAGGATTTCATTTTGAAGATCGATACCCAACCCACAGAAGACCACCAGGTGAAGCTGCGCGTCGAAGTCGAAGCAGAGCAGCTCGAGACTGCCAAGCGCAGAGCCGCCCGGCAGATCGCCAAGAAAGCCAAGATTCCCGGATTCCGCCCGGGCAAGGCTCCCTACCATATCATCGAGCGCTTTGCGGGCGAGGCCGCCATCATGGAAGACGCCATGGAACTGCTCGTCCATGAAGTCTATCCGAAGGCCCTGGAAGAAGGCGATATCAAACCCTTCGGGCCGGGATCGCTGGAAAATATCGCCAGCACAGATCCGCCTGTGTTCGAGTTTGTCGTACCGCTGGAAGCCACGGTCGAGCTGGGAGATTACAAATCCTTGAGGCTGCCCTATGAGCCGAAAGAGATTACCGGCCAGGATGTCGAGCAGGTATTGGAGAACATCCGCGAGCAGGGCGCCATCCTGGAGCCGGTGGATCGGCCTGCACAAGATGGAGACCAGCTACAGATCAAGCTGAGCGCCGAGTACAAGCAGGTCGAAGAAGGCCAGGAAAAGAGCCTGATCCGTGAACGTTCAGTGCCGGTGATCATCGGCGCCGAGGACAGCGACACCCCCGAGGAATGGCCCTTCCCGGGTTTTTCGAAACAGCTCACCGGCTTGTCGGCGGGTGACGAGAAAACCATGAGCTTTGCCTTCCCCGAGGATTCGGAATACGAGTCGCTGAGGGGCAAGGAAGCCGAGTTTACCGTGGTCGTGGAAAACGTCAAAGCACGCACGCTACCCGATCTGGATGATGAATTGGCCCAATCCCAGGGTGAGTATGAGGATCTGCAGGCGCTGCGTGAGGACATCCGCAAGCGGTTGGAAGAACGCGAGCGAGAGCAGTACGACCGGGACTATGAGGAGAAACTGTTCGATGAGCTCTTGAAAGTCTCGACCATCCAGTACCCGCCCCAACTTGTCGAGCGTGAGATGGAAGAGATGATCCACCAGCTCGAGCATCGCCTGGAGCAACAGGGTATGGATATGGATCTATACCTTAAGACCCGCCAGCAGGATATGGAAAGCTTTCGAGAAGAGCTCAAGCCGGCCGCAGAAACCCGGGCTAAAAAGTACCTGGTCTTGTTCGAAGTAGCCAGGCAAGAAGAGGTACAGGTCGACCCGAACGAAGTGCAAACGGAGACGATCAACACTCTCAGCATGGCTGCCCAAAATATGTCCCGCGAGGAAGTCCGCAAGATAACTTCGCAAGATACGATATCCCGGTTAGCCAGTGATGTCACCTACGACTTATTGATCCGTAAAACAACAGAAAAATTGAGCTCAATATTCAAAGGAGAGGCCCAAGAGGAAGTAGCTGCCGGTGATGAATCGGAAGGTGAACAGCTCGAAGGAGAGCCAGAAGCGCTCGAAATCGAGGCCGAGACGGCCTCTGCGCTAGACAATGAGGGCGAGGCAATCCCTGAGAGCGAGCCGCTCCAGGAACCCGAGAGCCAGCCGGCAGACGAAGAGGGCGATGGTAAAGACACAACCCAGGATGGAACGCCAGACACGCCTGAACCCCCACAAGCGACGGGCAGCGATCCCTCTGCTGGTCAAGCATAGAATCATTAATTTTTCGTCATTCACACCAGGAGGAAATAATGACGCTGTTAGATCCAAAATCCCTGATCCCGATGGTCATCGAAACCACCGGGCGCGGCGAAAGAGCTTACGATATCTATTCGCTGCTTTTGAAAAACCGGATCCTGTTCCTTGGAACACCGATCAACGACCAGGTCGCCAACCTGATGGTAGCTCAATTGTTGTACCTGAGCAACGAAGACCGGGAGGCGCCCATACAAATGTATATCAACTCCCCCGGCGGGCAGGTATACGCCGGGCTGGCGATCTATGACACGATGCAGATGATCCCCAACCCGATCAGCACGCTGGCGGTAGGTGTGACGGCCTCCTTTGGAACCGTCCTGCTGGCAGCCGGCACAAAGGGCCAGCGCTACGCCCTGCCGCACGCCACCATCCATATGCACCAACCCTTGGGAGGCGCCCAGGGGCAGGCTACGGAGATCGAGATCCAGGCCCGCGAGATCCTGCGTCTCAAGGTGCGCTTGAACGAGATCCTCTCCCGGCATACCGGGCAAACCACGGATGTGATCGAGCGGGATACCGAGCGAGATTATTATATGAGCGCAGAGCAGGCAGTTGAGTACGGCCTGTGCGACCAGGTAATGGAGACGCCTGAAAAATAAGGTATAAAGTTCCGACCTGGCCCGCCAGATGAGCTTGCAGCCAGGCCAACCAGATCAATAGATCCAGACCCCCGGGAATCCGGGGGTTTGTCGTAAAAAAAAATATGAAGAACTGGAAATCAATTAAAGGCTTGATCATGGATATGGACGGGGTCCTGTGGCGGGGGGGCCAGCCCCTCGGGGATCTACCCGGCCGGTTTAAGCAGATCCAGGCCCTGGGCTGGAAAACCGTGCTGGTCACCAATAACGCCACGCGCTCGGTTGACGTGTACCTCGAAAAGCTGCACTCGTTTGGAGTGTTCCTCGAGCGCTGGCAGGTGATCTCTTCCGGCGAGGCGCTGGCCTATTACCTGGGGAACAGGTTCCCTAAAAACACGACCCTGTACGTAATCGGTGAGCAGGGGCTGGTATCCCTGCTGGAACGGCAAGGCTTTATAATTGGGGAGGTAAATGCGCAGGCGGTGATCATCTCCCTGGATCGCGGGCTAACCTACGAGAAACTGCGCCAGGGGAACCGCCTGGTGCGCGCCGGGGCAGCGCTGATCGCTACCAATCCCGACCCGTCTATCCCGACGCCCGATGGGCTCGAGCCGGGTGCGGGGGCTATCCTGGCTGCCATGCAAGCCGCCTCGGGCGTCCAGGCCGACATCGCCGGTAAGCCCAACCCAGAGATCTATCGCCTGGCCATGGAGCGCCTGGAGACCTCTCCAGAGGAAACGTTGGTGATCGGCGACCGGCTGGAGACGGATATCGCCGGCGCCCAATCCCTGGGATGCAGCACCGCCCTTGTGCTGTCTGGCGTCACGAGCGAAGAAGCCGCCCGTTCCTGGTCCCCGGCGCCTGACCTGATTGCCGGAGACCTGGGGGAAGTCCTAAAAATAGCGATAGAGGGGTAGAATTCTAGCTGTGATGAATGACGATCGTGAGCAGAAAACCCTGATCTATGACCTGGGCCTACCCGAGCTGGAAGCCATTCTCGGCGAGTGGCAGGAACCGCCTTACCGCGCCCGGCAGATCTGGCAAGGTTTATACCGCCAGCTCTGGGACGATCCCGAGCAGTTTTCTGCCTTACCGCTGCGCTTGAGGCAAAAATTGGCGGGCCGTTTCAGCTTCTCGAACCTGGAAGTGGAGACAGTTTTGTTTTCGACAGACGGCGAGACGCGCAAGATCCTGTTCCGCCTGCCGGACAGGCAGCCACTTGAAGCGGTTCTAATGCGCTATATGAAGAGGCGGACTCTGTGCATCTCCACACAGGCTGGCTGCGCTATGGGATGCGTCTTCTGTGCGACCGGGCAGATGGGCTTTCGCCGGCACCTGAGCAGCGGCGAGATCATCGAGCAGGTATTGTATTATGCCCGTATCCTTCAAGCAGAAGGAGATCGAGTCACAAACGTGGTCGTGATGGGCATGGGAGAGCCTTTCCACAACTACGAAGCCACGTTGGCTGCCATCGACCGCCTCTCCCACCCAGAGGGTTTCAACCTGGGAGCGCGCCGGGTCACCATCTCCACGGTAGGCCTGGTACCGATGATCCGCCGCTTTGCAGCCGAACGCCGGCAGGTCAACCTGGCCATCTCGCTGCACGCTGCCGACGATGAGCTGCGCACTTCAATGCTCCCAATCAACAAGAAATACCCAATTGTAGAGCTGATGGCTGCCTGCCGGGAATACGTCGAGCGCACACACAGGCGCATCACTTTCGAGTGGGCCCTGATCCGAGAGGTCAACGACACACCCGAGCAAGCCCGCAAACTTTCGGGGCTTCTAAAGGGCCTGTTATGCCATGTCAACGTGATCCCCCTCAATCCGACCGACAAGTTTAGCGGGCAGGCCACCACCCTGGAGCGGGCCAGGGCATTTCAGGACATTTTGGAACACAACGGAATCCCATGCACCATCCGCTTGAGAAGGGGCATCGATATCCAGGCCGGCTGCGGCCAATTGGCCGGGCAAGCGAATTAACCGAAGGAGAAAGGTACCAGCATGGAAGAGATATCAATTAAACGGATTGGCGTGATGACGAGCGGCGGCGATGCTCAGGGCATGAACGCGGCTGTGCGGGCGGTGGTCCGGACGGGTCTCTTTCATGGGCTGGATGTGTTCGCCATCTACGAAGGCTACCAGGGCATGGTCGAGGGCGGGAACCGGATCAAACAAATGGATTGGAACAGCGTAGGCGGCATCCTGCACCGCGGCGGGACGGTGATTGGGACAGCTCGTTCTGAAGAGTTCCGCCAGCGAGATGGTCGACGTAAGGCAGCTTACAACCTTATCCAGAACGGGATCGACGCCCTGGTGGTGATCGGCGGCGACGGTAGCCTGACCGGGGCGAACATCTTCCGCCAGGAATGGCCGGAGCTGCTTTCCGAGCTGGTCGAGCAGGGCGATATCACCCGCCAGACAGCCGCTGAGCACCCCTACCTGATGATCGTGGGCCTGGTTGGCTCGATCGACAATGACATGTACGGCACTGATATGACTATCGGAGCCGACACAGCCCTGCACCGCATTACCGAGGCCATCGATGCCTTGAGCAGCACGGCTGCCAGCCACCAGCGCACCTTTGTGGTCAAAGTGATGGGTAGGAACTGCGGTTACCTGGCCCTGATGGGCGCCCTATCAGGTGGAGCAGATTGGGTGCTCATCCCGGAAAGCCCGCCGAAAGTGGACAACTGGGAACAGGTAATGAGCGAGCGGCTGCGGGCCGGCCGGGCTATCGGGCGGCGGGATACGATCGTCGTCCTGGCCGAAGGCGCCCATGACCGGCATGGAAATCCAATCGGCAGCACGTACGTGGCGAATGTGTTGGAAAAAGAATTAGGGGAAGACGTGCGCACGACCGTCCTGGGTCATGTGCAGCGTGGCGGCTCCCCGAGCGCTTTCGACCGCAACCTGGGGACGCTGATGGGTTTTACGGCCGTTGAGACGCTATTGAACTCGCCCCCAGAAGCCGAGCCCCAACTGATCAGCCTGCGCGGCAACCGAATCACGACCCTGCCGCTGATGTACTGTGTCGAGCAGACCCATGCGGTGGCAGAGGCAATCGCCGCCAAAGACTACGAGAAGGCCATGGACCTGCGCAGCGACAGCTTCCGGGAAGCCTTTCGCACGCTCCGGACGATCATCCGGGCCATGCCCCACACTCCACCACCGGAACATAAGCCCCTGCGGCTGGCAGTGCTCAACTCAGGCTCACCTGCGCCGGGGATGAACACGGTCGTGCGAGCTGCCGTTCGACTGGGCATCGACCGGGGGCACGAGATCCTGGGGGTACAGAATGGCTTCCAGGGCCTGATCGATGGCGAAATGGAAAGCATGCAATGGATGAGCGTGAACGGCTGGGCCTCGATGGGCGGGTCCGAGCTGGGCACTAACCGCAAGGTCATCAAAGGCAGCGACCTGTACGCCATCGCCCGTACGATCGAGGAGCATAGTATTCAGGGCATCCTGGTCATCGGCGGCTGGTCGGGGTACCAATCTGCTTACCACATGTTGCAGGAGCGTGAAAACTTCCCGGCCTTCAATATCCCGGTGGTATGCCTGCCGGCAACGATCAACAATAACCTGCCCGGTAGTGAATTGAGCATCGGCGCGGATACAGCCCTCAATAGCATCGTAAGCGCTGTGGATAAGATCAAGCAATCCGCCGTCGCTACCCGGCGGGCTTTTGTGGTGGAGGTGATGGGACGCTACTCGGGATACCTGGCTTTGATGAGCGGGCTGGCGACCGGCGCAGAACGCGTCTACCTGCATGAAGAAGGGGTCCGCCTGGAAGACCTGCAGAACGACCTGCAGAACCTGATATACGGTTTCAGGCACGGAAAGCGCCTGGGCCTGATGATCCGGAATGAGTTCGCCAACCGAATCTACACTACCGCTTTCATGACCGCACTATTCGAAGAAGAAGGGGAAGACCTGTTCGATGTCCGCCAGGCCATCCTGGGACACCTGCAACAGGGCGGGGACCCAACGCCTTTCGACCGGATCCACGCCTTCCGGCTGGCGGATAAATGCATCGATTACCTGATCGAGCAGGTCACCCAGGGATTGGCCAACAGCGCCTTTATAGGCTTGACCACCGGTAAGTTGGTGTTCCATAACCTGGAAGATTTCCCGAGAATGGCGGATGAGGTGTACCAGCGAGCCAAAGTACAATGGTGGATGGACCTACGGCCGATCGCCAAATTACTGGCTCTTCCGGAGCCGCCTAAGGCGGACAAGCCGGTTTGAATTACCGGATTGGCGAAAGCCATCATCTCGGCGCTCTGCGCAGGATGAGCTGCTCGGCGGGCGAGAAAGCCCGGCTGCGGATCAGCAGGGTGGAGACCAGCGAGGTCAGCCCGGAAGCAGCAAAGATCATGGCAATGACAACGAATTGGTAAATGGCGGCATAGACGGGGTCAGCACCTGCCAGGATCATGCCCGCCATCACACCTGGGATCCATACGATGCCAAGGGAACGCAGGGAATCTACACGCGGGATCATACTGGCGTGCACGGCTGCCCGTACATAAGGGGTTACGACGATTTTAGGGTCAGCCCCCAAGGCCAGTCCGGCTTCGATCTCCCCGGTATGCGCCTGGACCTCGCCTTTGAAGCGATCCAGCGCCAGGGCGTTCGAGTTCATGGCGTTTGCAATCAACATGCTCCCAATCGGGATAAGGGAAGTCATCTCGGACTCGATCACTCCCAGCGCCGTCATCACAGCGATCACCAGGCCCGAGCCCAGGCTGATGCCATACAAGGAGACCTTGAAAGCGTCCTGGATGCCTTTGGCGCGTCTGGCTGCGATCGTGGCAGCTGCCAGCATCATGGCTGCCAGGATTACCAGGCTGGTGATCCCAGGTCCTTGTAGCAGCAGGACCAGGATCGAGCCCACTGCCACAATCTGCACCAAACCCCGCATCAAGGCCACGATGATCTCCCGCTCCATGTGGATGGCCTGGGTCCGTGCCAGCACGGTTACCCCCAGTACCAGGGCCGAGGCAATCATGGCCTGTGTCAAACCCAACAGGATCTCCTGGCTTATCATGCTACTACCTCCGCTACAGTTCCGAACTTTTCCATGCGCCCCTCCTTCATAAACATCGCCTTGGAAGCCATGCGCTGGGCCTGTTCCATATCGTGGGTGACCATCAAGCAGGTCAGGCTCTGCTCCCGGAAGATCTTGACCAGCAACTCCTCCACGTCCCTTTCAGAACCGGGATCCAATGACGAGGTAGGCTCGTCTAATAGAAGGACCTTGGGTGAGTTCGCCAGGGTGCGAGCTACCGATACACGTTGGGCTTCCCCGCCGGATAAGTTGCTCACCTCCCGCCCGGCGTAGCCTGGCAAAGCCACCTGCTGGAGGAGCTGCTCGAGTTGCTCGTCGGAGATCGTCTCGCCCCGTTGCTGGGGCCCAAAGCGGATATTTTCAGCCACACTGCCCGGGAACAGGTATGGCTGCTGGAGGACCATGCCGATCTGCTGGCGGAGCTGGCGGGGCGGGATGGTGCGATAGTCGACCCCTTCGAAGAAGACCGTGCCCTCACTAGGCTCATCCAAACGGTTCAACAGGCGCAGGAATGATGATTTTCCCGCCCCACTGGGTCCAACGATGGCGATTATGTCGCAGCAATGCACCTCAACCGAAACATTGTCCACCAGGCGGACCTCCTGGGCCACCCGGGTAAGCCGGTCGGTTTTCAAGATGGGCTGCGATTGAGGCGAGGCTTTATCGAGATCCATATGGGCAGTTTCCTCCAGTATGGGTACATTATAATCTTTTGCTGGAAGACAAAGAGCTTTGTGCGTCCTTTCACAAACTTCTTACGGACAGCCAGGCCATCCTATGATAAACTTTGTTTTCTGTATCAGCATAAGCATAGCGGACAAGCAATGAAAGAATTCAAACGCGCTTACCTTTGGACACTCCTGGCGGTGGCTCTCTTATTTGGGAGCTTCCTGGGCGGATTTGTAACCCACGGCTTTCTGTTGAGGATCGGCCGCCTGGGAGGTGAGTTCCCGCTGCTCCAACAAGCGCACTCTATCCTGAGCAACCACGCCTACTCAGACCTTCCGGAGAGCAGGCCTTTGCAATACGGCATGATCCGCGGCATGCTGCAGGCTTACGGCGATCCATTCACAACCCTGCTGGAGCCAGTGCAGAGCGAGCTGGAAAGCCACTCCCTCCAAGGCCATTTCGGGGGCATCGGAGTACGCCTGGGGAACGACGCACAGGGATTCATCGTTCTCTTCCCGTTCCCGGAAGGCCCCGCAGCACAGGCGGGCGTGCTGGAAGGCGACCGGCTCATGGCAGTCGACGAGCTGGTCGTCAGCCTGGATACCCCGCTGGATACCATCCAGGCAGCCGTGCGCGGGCCGGTGGGGAAGGCGGTGGCATTGAAGCTGGGCCGCCCACCGGATTATTCGACGATCGAAGTGACCATCATGCGCCAGGAGATACCACTGCCTTCCGTCACCTGGCACCTGGAACCATCACAACCCCAGGTGGGGGTGGTGGAGATCAATATCATCGCTGCCAGCACACCGGGAGAGATCGAGAAAGCGGTCGCCGACCTACAAGGACGCGGAGCAAGCCATTTCATCATCGACCTGCGGAATAACGGCGGCGGGCTTTTGTCAGCCGGAATGGATACTGCCCGCCTGTTCCTCGAAGATGGCGTGGTCATGCAGCAGCAGTACCGGGGAAAGGATGTGGAGACCTTCCGGGTACAGGTACCGGGGGCGCTGTCCGGCATCCCCCTGGCGGTGCTGGTCAACCAGAACACTGCCAGCGCGGCTGAGATCATCGCCGGGGCGCTCCAGGCCCACGCGCGCGCCACACTGGTGGGGACCCCTACCTTCGGGAAAGACAGCATCCAGTTGATCTTCGAGCTACAGGACGGCTCCAGTATGCATGTCACGGCAGCCAAATGGTGGATCCCAGGTTTAGAACAGCCCGAAGGCGCCTCAGGATTGCAGCCAGACGTGCTGGTAGAAGCTGAGAACCCGCATACTGAAGCGTACATCGAGGCCGCCATCCAGGCCTTACTCCAGGAGAAATGAGCTCCAAGCTTATGAAAAAGAATAGATACCCTGCTTATCCCGTCCAGAACCAGCCCTACATAGACCCGTTTGCGGATACTCGCCCGCATGCCCGCTACGACCCGCTGGCCGAGTCGCGCTATCGCGAGATCCTGGCGCCACGCCGGCGACGCAGAAGCCCATTTGCCTGCGGATGCCTTTTCACCACCCTCGGCGGGCTGTTCCTGCTGATCCTGGTCGCCTACCTGGTCCTGCCTATCCGCACGAATATCCTGGTGATGGGCATCGACGCCCGCCCGAACGAGGCCGACTACGGCCGGACGGATACGCTGATCCTGACCACGCTGGTCCCTTATCGACTATACGCAGGGGCTCTGTCGATCCCAAGAGACCTGTGGGTGAACGTGCCCGATTACGGCGAAAACCGGATCAACACGGCCCATTTCTACGCAGAGCTCAACCAGAGCGGCAGCGGCCCGCAGGGGGCGATGCAGGCCGTGCGCCAGAACTTCGGCGTGGATGTAGACCACTATGTTCGGGTGCGTTTCGACGGTTTCCAATACATGGTGGATGCTTTAGGAGGGGTGGATGTGGATCTGCCCACCGATATGTCCGGCTACCCTGCCGGGCGCCATCGCATGGACGGTCAGCAAGCCCTGGCGCTGGTGCGTGACCGCTCGGGGTCGGATGACTTCTTCCGAATGGAGCGCGGACAAATCTTCCTCAAGTCTGTTTGGAGAGGCATGCTGTCCGTGAATGGCATTCGCAGCTTGCCGGACGTGATCAGAACGCTACCTGCTGTTGTGGATACGAATATCCCGGTCTGGCAATGGCCGCGTATCGGGCTGGCGCTGTTGGTGATCGGGCCGGACAAGGTCGACTCGCGCACCATCAACCGGGAAATGGTCAACCCGTTTACAACAGTGGGCGGCGCGAACGTGCTGGGACC
>CAZAQS010000133.1:0-244 GCA_964486825.1 uncultured Anaerolineaceae bacterium
CACGAAAGCAGCGGGTATGCCTGGTGGCTGAGCCGCCTGCGGGGTGTTTTGGAGATGGTCGATATCGTTCGCATGGACCACTTTCGCGGTTTTGCAGGCTATTGGGAGGTCCCAGCAGGCAACACGACTGCCGAGTTTGGGCGCTGGGTGCCTGGGCCGAGGGGAAAATTCATCCTGGACAGCCAGGATGAATTTTCCCCTCGGCCCAGGCACCCAGCGGCCAAGCGCGGCAGTCGTGTTGCCG
>CAZAQS010000133.1:254-12189 GCA_964486825.1 uncultured Anaerolineaceae bacterium
CGTGATTACCAACGATGTGCTGGAATTGTTGGACACCTTTAATCTTCCGGGCATGAAGGTTTTCCAGTTCGCATTTTTAAGTGACCCATCCGACATCTTCATGCCGCATAATTACCCCCAAAACAGCGTTGCCTATACCGGGACGCACGACAATGATACCACGCTGGGCTGGTTCCGTAACTCACCTGAATCCGAGCGGGATTTTTGCCTGCGCTACCTGGATGTCGAGGGAGAGCAAGGCCTGGTTTGGAAAGTGATCCGCACGGTATGGTCTACTGTGGCTGTATTTACGTTGGCCCCGATGCAGGATTTCCTCGAGCTAGGAACTGATGCCCGCATGAACTTTCCCGGCAATCCTTCTGGGAACTGGCGCTGGCGCATGACCCGCGAGCATATGAGCGACCGGCTGCGCGAGCGGATAAAAGAAATCAACTACTTGTACTATCGGGACCGGTCAACGGAGAACGCAAAACCTGGCGCCAGCTCTAGCGAGTACACCAGTGCGCCGGATGATTATCCGAGCTGAACGACAGCAAGCTAAAATAAAGCTCCACCCATCGTGCTCCTATCACAGATCAAGGTCTAACCAATAACAGGCTGCCCCAAGTTGTTGGATCCGCCAGACGCCTGGTTGAGATCGTCGACACCATCGATTCCTGGACTTGCTCACCGGATTGATCATTGTCAGAAACCGAGAACGCAAAGCCGTATGCATCCCCGTTCTCTGGTGAAAGCCCAAACAGGCTCCAGGGTATTGCCACTTCCACATCGTAGCCGCCTTCCCTTGCTCTGGATGCAATCCTCACATCTGATTTGCTACCCTGTCTCGAGCTTGGATACCACAGGTAAGCCTCCGGACTCTCGCCCGGATAAGGTGAGCCTGGGGAGATGCCAAGCTGGTAATCATCGGCATTCAGATTGCCGGCGTTGAAATCGCCCGCCAGATCTGCATCCAACAACACTTCCAGGCTGTCTCCTTTGAATAGGTTCACACCCCTGGCTTCTTGCACATAGCGGTCATCGTTTACTCGCGCTCCCAGGTACAGGTTCGCAGAATCCCAACCTACCATCACCGTTGCCGAAAGATCGTCATCCCCTCCCCGGGCGCCTGCTCCGTATACCACCTGACGCACCGGGTAGTCCTGCAGGCCCCACTCACCCAGGTTCCCGTCCAGAGCTGGTGGGTTCTCCAAATAAGTTGCCTCGATATTTGCACCGGAGCGGGTGGTTGGCGGCGGTCGGGTGGGTGTAGCAGTAGGAAAGGGACTGGCCTCAGGAGTCGAAGTGCTTTCTACTGTTGGGGAAGGGCTGTGTACGATGACCCCGGGTGTAGCTGTATGCGCCTGGACCGGCTCAGGCGTCAGTGTCAGCAAGGGTGCATAGATCGCCGTTAGTGTCCTATCTGGGGTCGTAAAAACGAACGGCGTCGGAGCAGGTGAGCCGGGTAAATTACAGGCTGCCAGGGCCGTGATAAACATTATTATCAGAATAAGGGTCTTGATCTGACTATTCATATGATAGGTTCCATAAACCATGTGGGCATTTACCAATTATAGCCCCTTCAGAGGTTTATCGGGTTGGTCTACCGGTGTAAATTAAGTTCCACCGGAAAAGATTATGTCCACAGCAAGTCCTAAACCATTCTCCAGGGGAGAAGCAAATCTATCCTGGAACTTATGTCAGCGGGGAGTGGTATAGTTAAAGGGGTATCGGACAGTTCCATGGTAGGGAGACCTGGCTTGAATGACCAACAGCTCGAGGAAAATAACCGCATATGTAAGGCTGATATTTCAATAGTCCCCTTCCAGCCAGAGGACCAGGCCGCCGTAAAGGCCCTCATCCTGGACGGATTGGTGGAGCATTGGGGTTGGCTCGATCCTCATAAAAACCCAGACCTGGAAGATATCTTCATTTCCTATCATGGATCGGTTTTCCTGGTTGCCAGGCAGGCCGGTCAGATTGTTGGAACTGGCGCGCTCGTGTCCAGATCTGAAGACCTGGGTGAAATCGTACGCATGTCCGTAGCTACTGGAAGCCGCCGGCAAGGGATCGGGCGCTTGATCTTGAAACGCCTGGTAGAACATGCTCGCCGGGCTGGTATGAAGCGCATCCTATTGGAAACCACAGCCACATGGTCGGAAGTGATAAACTTTTACGAAAGCTGCGGCTTCCAGCTCACGCATAATAAAAATGGAGACGCCTACTTTTGCCTGGAATTGCCTCCCCCCACTGGCCTCTAACATTCTAAATATCCATATGGAGGAAAGAATTGTCGCCTTTTACTTATGATCATCCCCGGCCGGCCGTGACAGTCGATATGGGTGTTTTTTCAGACCGGCAGGAAGGCCGCTATGTCCTTCTGGTACAGCGAGCTCGCGAGCCGTTCAAAGGTGATTGGGCACTGCCGGGTGGTTTTGTGGAAATTGCCCGCCCTGGCTTTTGATCACGACAGGATTATCAGGGATGCGCTAAAAGCCATGCAAATACGGAGTTGAGAGTTCTCTATGCGCAGAAATCTCTCAATTCGTCCACACGAATGCCCGACCGGCGCCCCGATCCAGGCGCCGGCCGACCTGCTTCTATTCTTCCGCTTAATCGTCCCAATAATCGTCGTCTAGCTCATCTCCTTCATCATCATCGAAAGGCCAGTCCAGCTCGACAGGATCGAGCCATACGACCTCTAATTGGGCTCCACAAGTTGAGCAGCGCACGGTCTGGCCCATCTTGGGATTCAACATAAGGTGCGTTTCTCTACTGCAAGCAGGGCATTTTGCAGATACCATAAGACGACGTCCCTTTCTTTTTCCCCCGGGAAGGCCTCCGGGAGACCCTGGGATAGCAAACACCCCACCATGCCGTGTGCAGCGAAGTTTTGAACCTGCCTTCGCAGGTTGGGTCTCTCCCCGAAGGATCCGCCTTGGCTCTGGCCTATCGCGTCACCTTCGTAAGATCGAGACCCTTTAAGTGAGTGTTGGCTCAAAACCGTTAAAGCCGCAACACGTACACAGCAGGGTGCCCATTTTATACCACAAAAAATATCCGCTGAGTAGGTGATTTAAGATGAGAGGGCCGTAAATCAACCCACTCATCTAGACATATTTGCAAGGATCACCGGTCAGCCCTCGACCGGAAGGCGAACCAGAAGATTAATCCTAAAATGGTCGTAATTGCGCCCACGATGAGGAAGGTATCCCTCCAAAAACGTTCTGGAAAGAGACGGATCAAGGTATCTGACCACAAAAATTGCCAGGTACCCTCTTCGAAGAAGACCTGGTGGAAAGCAACGAAGAAGAAACCGAAGGCAGCCAGGACCAGCAACAAGATCAGTGCAATCAGAACAAGAGTCAACTGTCCCCCTCGCGCCAGCGCCCAGCGGTATTCGGTCCACCAATTGCCACGCCAGGCCCACACTCCTGCCAGGAGCAGCACGGCAATCGAAGAATACCATACCACCAGCGCGGCCTGTACTACCTCCTTAACATCAACCATATGGCTTAGCTCTCTATCGTTATACATGCTCGTGCAGTCATCCATATATGCGCAAGAGGGAGGTGGAACCCGTTCACCTTCAGGGAAGCGCTGGTTGGCAAGGAAAGAGATATCCTCATCATTCAGCAAGTAATCCAATGCGATGCGAGCATAACGCAGCCGCTCCTCCATCGTGAACCCGTAGCGATCGGGTGGGAAATTGGGCGTGCGGTATTCGAATTCCAGGAACCATGGGTTAAGAACAGCCCGGACCGAAGTAAGAACCAGGACGACCGGTACCAGGACTGTTACGATAACCATCATAGCCCTCCGCAGCGTAGCGCTCATTGCAAATCCTCCATCTCCCCAAATAATACAAAATTCAAAACCATATCATTCGTCAACCACTCTACCGGCGCCCAGTCGTCTGTGTAAACGGTATTACTGACCGGGGTGGGTTGCATATAATAGACAGCCCGGTAAAGCGCTTCGAGCAGTAACGGGTGCACGTCTCCACGCCTGAGCAGGTGATCGAAATTCGTATATAAGTCAGCCAACTGGCCAGGTTGTACAGTTGCATAGATGATGGAGTTAAAGGAACCAGGCACGTCCATGACATAAAGGGATGGGAAAATAGTACCAATGGTGCCTACCAACGCCTCGATCATCCGCCGGTCACCGGGCGCTCGACCGACATTGATCACCAACACCCCATCTTCTTCAAGACGGTTTCGCACGAGCTGAAAGAACTCTTGCGTGGTCAAGTGCCAGGGAATATAAGGAGGCCGGTAAGCATCTACCGCGATGATCGTATAACGATGTTGGCTTCGTTCCAGGCCAATCCGCCCGTCCTCTGCAATGGCATTCAAGTTAGGTTGGTTCATGTCGAAATAATCGCGCCCAACCTGTATGATCAAAGGGTCGATCTCATACCCATCGATAGGGACTGGGCCAAAGACTTCGGTAGCTTGCCTAGCAGTGGTACCGGCTGCTAAACCGATGATTGCGATGCTCTCCACCATCTCTGGCTGGTAGGGATCGCCCGCGGAGGGAGGGTTAAAGAACGGCGCTGCCAGGAACTGTTCCCAAGGTCCCTGGTAATCCAGGATCGTTGGGTGATATTGTGAATGAATGCCCTGCCCTTCATTCAGTCGCAGCAACCGATGCCCATCTCGCTCCAATACCTGGATATAATTGTATGCTGACTCGCCTTCATAGATTTGTCCAGCAGTTGATTTCAAAGGGCCTCGCACTCCAAACAGGGCCAGTAGAACCAATGCCAATGGCATCCACAACCAGGGAAGAGTCCTTCGCCAACCCGAGGTTTTCCATAGCCCTCCCAGGGCAACCAGTGTCAGGAAACCGCTAAAAGCCAGGAAAGTATAAGTGGTTCCAATCCAGGGAGTCAGCACCAGAGCCGGAAGGAAGGTTCCGATGAAGGAACCCAACGTTGAGATGGCATAGATCCGTCCTGAGATTGTCCCGACCCTGGTCGGATCGTCGATCGCCAGCCGGATGGCAAACGGTGAGATGGTTCCTAGCAATGTTATCGGTACGATAAAGAGTAAAAGCACGGCCGTGAAGGAGCCTAACAGGACTCCGATCTCGAGCATATCGAAAGCATTCGCAGCCAGACGCAACACAGGCCGGGCTGCCAGAGGCACCAGCCCTGCTGTGAAGGCCCCCCACAGCAGAACCGTATACATCGTTTGAGGGTAGGGAGAACGGTCGGCCCAACGACCACCGATAAAATAACCCAGGGTCAGGTAGATCAGGATCAAGCCAATGATGCTGGCCCATACCAGGTTGCTGACACCAAAAGCAGGACCCAACAACCGGGAAGCAGACATTTCGATCGCCAGGGTCGTCATCCCTGAAGCGAACACGGTGAAATAAAGGTAATTCCTCATGCTAAACCGCAGGGATTATATCTTATTTTGATCTGCCGTTGGCAGGTAGGGTCTCGGGAATTACCCCCGGATTGTGATCCGATAATTCCAGGGACCAAAGGAGATCATATGCTGAAAGAATTCCGAGACTTTGCCATGCGCGGCAATGTGATTGACCTGGCTGTTGGGATTATGATCGGCGCCGCTTTCAATCAAATCGTCAACTCGTTTGTTAACGATATCCTCATGCCACCCATCGGCTTGCTGGTAGATGAAACAGACTTCTCTAACTTGTATATCAGCTTGTCTGGTGAAACTTACCCTAGCCTGTCAGCCGCTCAAGAAGCTGGCGCGGCCACGCTCAACTACGGTTTATTCATCAACAATTTGATCGACTTCATGATCATTGCTTTTATCCTATTCCTGATCGTACGCCAGGTGAACAGGATTAAAAGCCGGGTCGAACCCGAACGAGTAGAAAGCCCTACCGTAAAGGACTGCCCGTACTGTTATTCCGCTATTCCGATCAAGGCCACTCGCTGTCCCAACTGTACCTCGGAGGTCTGAATAAAGGGCTCCGAATGCTGGCTTAGCGAGCTGATCTTCGCAAGACCATCCAGGCACGCAAGACATCGGTTAACATCTTGACTTTAAAACTCACTGAACTCCAACCTTTCCTTCTCAATTGTGTTGGATGAGTTACACCCCGCATTGGAACGGTCTGCACTGGCCATCCCATTCTCTTCGCCTGGATTGTTAACGCAGTTTCGAAACCATATCCCGCCGCGGCTTCCATGGATAGCCCATTTATCAGCTCT
This sequence comes from uncultured Anaerolineaceae bacterium, assembly GCA_964486825.1. Lineage (GTDB taxonomy): Bacteria > Chloroflexota > Anaerolineae > Anaerolineales > UBA4823 > CAZAQS01. The sequence continues at coordinate 6,430 of CAZAQS010000133.1, forward strand.
GCCATTACACACCGTTGTCCTGTTAGCCAAGGTGTCAGGCGGTGAGAAAGGTCAGAGATCCAGCGTCCATGTTCGAATAATCCCATGCTCATGCCTGCTTGCCGGTTGAGTACAGGTAACACCAAGTCCCGGATATGATCCGGATCTAAATTGATCAGGTCGGCATCCAAAAAAAGCAGCAGCGGATCCGTGGCAGCTTTGCAGCCATCGATGATTGCCTGCCCTTTACCCTGGTTCGTAGGATGGCGGATCACCTGAACAGGGACGTTGGGACAAGCTGCTGCCAGCGCTTCTTCCGCAGTTCCATCTGTTGAACCATCATCGACGACGATGATCTCGCGGACGAATTCCACCTGGCAAACCGCCCGAACAACTGCACCAATCCTGCCAGCCTCGTTATAGGCAGGGATTATCACCGCTACTGCAGCCAGGGTGTAAGCCGTTGGGATATCATACCTGATGGTTTCGGCTTTCACTGTATACATTTTCACGCAACCCCTAATTTTTTGTAAACCTTTCGATATCTAATCTTTGAAATGGGAAGAAAAATACAACCTGTTTCCCCCTTGAGTAGGTCATTTTCAAACCCTATCCCATAACTTGATTGTAGTATATTCCAGAAAAAATGCAAGATGACCTTTGGGGGACGATTTTAGATCTACATGAGGTGCAATCCGACCCCAAAGCTTCTACCTCGATCCACCGTCCTTGGTATAATTCAAGGTCATAGGGCTTCATCCAGGAATAGGCCCATTGGTAAACCCTTAAGTGTTGCGGAGTGTACATGATCCCCCCTACCTATACCGGCGCCCAGATACGCCAGACCTTCATTGATTTTTTTGTCGAAAAAGGCCATACTTTCGTCCCCTCTTCATCTTTGATACCCGGTGGAGACGCCACGTTGCTTTTCACGAACGCAGGCATGGTGCAGTTCAAGGATGTTTTCCTGGGTACAGACCGGAGGCCCTATAGCCGGGCTGCCAATTCCCAGAAATGCTTACGTGTTGCAGGAAAGCACAACGATCTAGAGGATGTCGGGCAGGATGACAGCCATCACACCTTTTTTGAGATGCTGGGCAACTGGTCATTTGGCGACTATTATAAAAAGGAAGCCATTACCTGGGCATGGGAGCTGCTCACTGAGGTTTGGGGTTTGCCCAAAGAGCGGCTGTACGCAACCTGCTTCGAGGATGAAAAAGGCGAGATCGAACGCGACGACGAGGCTGCCGGACACTGGCGGCAGCAACCCGGCATGGATCCTTCCCATGTGCTCTTCTTCGGGCGCAAAGACAATTTCTGGGAAATGGCAGAAACAGGCCCATGCGGACCTTGCAGCGAGATCCATATGGACCTGGGTCCCGAGTTTTGTGACCAGAAGGATATCCCCGGTCACATTTGTGGCGTCAACACCTGCGCTCGTTACCTGGAGCTATGGAACCTGGTGTTCATCCAGTATAACCGGACAGGCCCGCGTGAGCTCGAACCCTTACCGGCTACGCACGTCGATACAGGCATGGGCCTCGAGCGGATTGTCTCAGTATTGCAAGGTGTTTACTCCTCCTATAAGACGGATCTGCTCAGCCCGCTGATGGACGCCATCCAGGCGCTTACAGAGGATGATCCTGAAGAGCGCCAGGCCAACCTGACCCCCTACCGGGTCATATCCGACCACACTCGTGCAGCTGCATTCCTGATCGCCGATGGTGTGGTTCCTGGAAATACCGGCCGCAACTATGTTTGCCGGATGATCGTCCGCCGGGCCGCTCGCTTCGGGGCCAAGATCGGCCTGAACAAACCTTTCCTTGCTCGAATCGCTGACGTGGTCGTCAATGGATATGGCGAGTTTTACCCGGAATTACAGCGTAACCGGCAGGCGATCCTGGACAGCCTGACCCGTGAAGAAAAACGGTTCCAGCATACCCTGGATGCGGGGGTTGCCAAGTTAGAAACCCTGCTCAGCCGTCTCAAATCCGGCACGGGCCAGGCTCTACCTGGAGAACAAGCTTTTGACCTGTACGCTACCTATGGGCTACCGCTCGAGATCACCCGCGATATCGCCCGTGAGCATGGCCTGGAGGTCGACGAGGCTGGTTTCATCAATTCTATGGAGGAACATAGAATAGCATCTGGAGCAGGGGAGGCTTTTGGGGAGCTGGGCGGCGAACAGGTCAATGTCTACAGGGCGTTGCTATCCCGGCTGCACGAAGATAAGCTTCTCGAGAGCGGGACGGTGGAGTACAACCCGTATAATGAGCTGGAAGTGGAGGGCACGCTCCTGGCAATCCTGAGGGATGGTGAACCGGTCGATGGCGCCCATCCAGGTGACAAAGTCGAGGTCTTATTGCCTCGCACCTGCTTCTACGTGGAGGCAGGCGGGCAGGTTTCGGATACAGGCGTTATCATCTCCCATCCTTCCAATAAGGATATTTGGGAGATCCGTATCGATGGGGTGCATAAGCCGGCTGCAGGGGTTATCGTGCATACTGGAGAGGTGGTTCGGGGCAAGCCCCAGGCCGGGGATATGGCCTTAGCTCTGGTGGATGCCACGCGCAGGCGGGATATCATGCGCAACCATACTGCCACGCATCTGTTACATGCCGAGCTGCGCGCCATCCTGGGCGACCATGCTCGCCAGGCTGGTTCCCTGGTTGCTCCGGATAGGTTGCGATTTGACTTTACGCACCCGGAGGCGCTTACCGCGCAGCAACTGGAGCGCATCGAAGCCAATGTTAACCAACACATCCTGGCCAATTACAAGCTCGATATTCGACACAAGCCTCTCCAGGAAGCCATGCGCGAAGGCGCCATGGCCCTTTTCGGTGAGAAATATGGCGAGCAGGTGCGAACCATCACGATTGGCGCCGCCGAGCCCTTCTCTTACGAGCTTTGCGGCGGTACGCACGTGGATGAGACCGGTGATATTGGAGTTTTCCTGATCATTTCTGAGGGCAGCGCAGCGGCAGGCATCCGGAGAATCGAGGCCGTTACCGGCCGGAAAGCCTATGAGTTAGTTCAGCGCCGTTTCCGCCTTTTAAAAGAGGCCTCCGGTATTTTGAGCGTGTCTCCAGAAGAGGTACCTCACAAGCTTAACGCTGTGCTACACCAACTTAACACAGAGCAGAAACAGGCTTCAACCATCCGCCGTGAGCTGGCAAAACTTGAATTTGACAGGCAACTGGAAGAACCACAAAAAGTCAAAGGTATACCCGTTCTGGCGATGGTTTTAGGAGGTGCAGACGTCGATACTTTACGGCAAATGGCAGATCGCTTTCGCCAGCGCCATCCGAGCGGGGTGGCTGTGTTGGGTAGCGTCTCGGATGGACGACCCTTGCTCATCGCAGCGGTCACCGAAGACCTGGTCCAACGCGGATTGCATGCAGGGGAACTTGTAAAGTTCGTCGCGGGTCCCTTGGGCGGTGGCGGTGGAGGCAAGCCCACCCTGGCGCAGGCAGGGGGAAAAGACGCTGCCAGGCTTGAAGAAGTTTTGGCAAGCGTGCCGGGTTGGGTAGAAGGACAGCTGCAATCCTGAGACTGAAGGTAGCATGAAAACCCAGATCCTCCAGCTGGAGCCCCATGACGACGTTATCTCAACGCGGGATAAGATGGGTTGGGGACAGGCAGCCCGGATTGTTCTGGTCTGGCCGAAGAGAGAACGCATCCTGGTGCGCAAGCTGGATTTGCTGCTCCTCAACCGGCATGCGATTAAGATGGGAGCCCAGCTTGCGCTGGTTACGGATGATCGAGATGTCCGCTATAACGCCCGCCAACTGGCCATCCCCGTATTCAAAAATCAGCGTCAGGCCCGGAACCCCCGCTGGAGGGCTGGCAGGCGGCCGCCACGCTCCATTGAGCGGCGACGACCCAGGCCCGATTTTGCTGTTTTGCGCAAGGAGATCTACCCGGCGAGTACAGCCTGGTATAACCTTCCAACTGCACGGCGGGGTTTTCACGCTGTCAGCATTTTTGCAGCCCTGGCCTTACTTTCGCTCGTCATCCCTGCTGCCAGCATTACCTTGCAACCCCAAACCACCAGCCAGGAGATCCGTATACCCGTCTCAGCCAATCCGTCCACCAAGGCAGTTAACTTAAGTGGGGATCTTCCTGCTACCCCGGTAAGGATTATCGTAGAAGGTTCCGAATTTATCGCGGCTTCGGGAAGCCTGGCAGTGCCGGAGAAATCCAGTTTTGGGCGTGTCGAATTTACGAATATGACGGACAAGGTGGTCAATATCCCTAAAGGATTGGTGGTGACTACACTTCCTGGGGAGGGACGAGAGCCAATTCGCTTTACGACCACCGTTTCGGTCAATGTGCCTGGGGGAGAAACTGCCCTCATAAGTGTACGCAGCCTGGCAGCGGGGAAGGATGGGAATGTCCAGGCTGGCGAGATAATTGCAATTGAAGGGTCGCTTGGGCTCAGGCTCTCCGTTACCAACCCAACTCCTACCAGTGGAGGAAGCGAGCAGGTTGTCAACGCTCCTACCCTGCAGGATGCAAAGAAACTGCATGAAGTCCTGTATGCCAGACTGCAACAAGCTGCAGAGAGGCAGTTGTACGAAGGTGATCACATTCGGGGGGTTTTTCCGATCGATTCGTCCCTGGTCCTGGTCTCCGTCTTACAAGAGATCTATGACCCCCCTCTGCAGGATGGGATCTTCACCCACCCAGCAGAAAAGCTGGGTTTAACGATGCGCCTGGAGTTTCAGGGAATCGAGGTATCCAACCAGGATTTACGAGGTTTAGCGAACCTCATCCTGGATGCAAACCTGCCCGACGGTTACCTTCCCATCCATACAACTTTGGAAATAGAGCACCTGACCAGGCCCCTGCTGGATGAAGAATTGACTGCTCGTTGGCGGATCGAAGCACGCCGTACTCTTAAATCCGTTGTTGATGAGCGCCAGGTACAGGAGCTTGTGCGTGGCTTAACGCCCGACCAGGCAGCTTCCACGCTCCAGGCAGAACTGCCCGTGGAAGAGGAAGTGGATATCCAGTTGGCTCCCCAATGGTGGCCACGCCTGCCCATCCTGCCATTCCGAATAGAGGTATTCCTACCCTAAAGGCATACCCGGTGAAAAAAGCCCTGAACTTACCCGGAAATTTAAACCCATCATTCACAACGCCCGTTCCAATATCCCCAGCATCTCCTCTTGTGTTAACTGGATCGGGTTGCCTTTCATACTGCTCGCCCGGGCTGATTTCTCAACAAGAACTGGAAAATGCTCCTCCCGTACACCATATTCGTTGAGGTAAGGGATATCCAGCATATCTACCAGGTTACCGACCCAACGCACACCATCAATGGCGCGTGCTTTTTCATCTCCGATCAACAGACTGCCGATCTCCCTATAGCGACCTAATACAGGGCTGTCTGCCTGGCGTTCCTCCAACGCCGACAGGTTAGCGTCCATCACATAGGGTAGCAGACGGGCACAAACGACGCCGTGTGGGATTGGGAACATGCCTCCGAGAGGCCCTGCAAATCCATGTACTCCCCCTAAGGTTGTATTCGCCATTGCCATACCACCAAGCAGGCTGGCCAGAGCCATTTTTTCACGTGCATTCCGGTCAGCAGGCTCGCGATGCAGCGCCGGCAGCGCTTGCGCCGCGCACCGGATGCCCTCTCGAGCCAGTGCATCGGCAATTGGATTAGCCTTTACCGATACGAACGGCTCGATCAATTGGGTCAATGCATCCAGGCCGGTACTGGCTGTGATATCTGCAGGTAGGTCGTAGGTTAGCTCTGGATCGACCAGCGCC
>CAZAQS010000134.1:0-12178 GCA_964486825.1 uncultured Anaerolineaceae bacterium
TGGACATGGCTAGGCAAGCCCGAATTTCACTGATTGGCGTTGGGTCCCTTATCCCTGAGACGGCAAGCTACTTCCAGTTTACTTCCCTTTCCCTTGATCAGGTGGCACAGATGGCTATCCATCAAGAGGGCGCTGGTGAAATCCTTGCTCGCGTGTTCAACCGGCAGGGGCAGTACGTAGCCAAAGAATATTCCAACCGGGTGGTAGGTCTGAGTTTAGAAGAGCTGAAGTCTATTCCCATGGTCATCGGGATAGCAGGCATGTCCCACAAAGCTCCTGCAATTGCCGGCGCGCTCTCAGGCGGATTATTAAAAGTTATTATCACAGATGAGGCTACCGGTATAAAAGTCCTCGCTAACGCTAAGAATGAAAGCATAAAGTAAGCCTTAATTAGTTTACTCTTCCACCTCATATATTAAGGAGTGATCGATGACAATAGGCGGTATTCACAAGGTAAGCAATCAAAGAGTTAAAGAATTGCTCAAAGAGTGGGGTGAAGCTAAAGCCCAAGAACTCCTGAGTACACAGTACCAGATCCGCGCTTTTGAAGAGAAAGCAGAAGAGCTGTATTCTCTCGGAAAGCTACATGGAACGATGCACCTCTCCATTGGGCAAGAAGCTACTGCTGCAGGAGCATCTCTTGCCATCAGGCCCGGTCACGATTATCTGCTTAACCATCATCGTGGTCATGGGCATTGTATGGCCTGGGGCAGCGATGTGAACTTGATGATGGCCGAATTTATGGGTAAGGAAAACGGCTACTGCCGCGGCAGAGGTGGTTCCATGCATATTGCGGATGTGGAGAACAACAACCTAGGCGCCAATGGTATTGTGGGTGGGGGTGTTCCAATGGCTACCGGGGTTGGATTGAGCATCCAAATGCGCCAGACGGACCAAATCTGCCTGGTCCTGTTTGGCGATGGCGCGTCTAACGAGGGCGCTTTCCATGAATCGCTGAACCTGGCCTCTATTTGGAAACTCCCGGTCGTGTACCTATGCGAGAACAACCAGTATGCCATGTCCATGCCAGTCAAAAGATCCATGAATATCGATCACGTCAGCCAGCGCGCTTCTGCCTACAATATTCCAGGGATTACGGTTGACGGAAACGATGTTTTCTCTGTTTACGATGCCGTCGCTAAAGCCGCAGGGCATTCTCGCAGCGGTCACGGCCCTTACCTGGTTGAGTGTCTGACATACCGCTGGAGAGGTCATTCGAAGAGTGACCGCCAGCTATACCGTACTCGGGATGAGATCAAAGAATGGCAAGCCCAGGATCCGATCACTCGATACGCAAACATACTCGTCGAAGCCGGTATTCTTCAGCCGACCCATGTCGACCAGATCAAGGAGCGTGCCTACAGATTGATCGACGAGGCCGTCGAATTTGCCGATTCCAGTCCGGAACCGGATGTCAGTACAATATTGGATGGTGTTTATGCTTAGCCCATCTCCTACACTACCCAAGGCGATCGATACGACCCGTACCCTCACCTATGCGGAGGCTTTGAGGGAAGGCATGCGCCAGGCTATGCAGAACGATCCATCAGTATTCATCATTGGCGAGGACGTTGGCACCTACGGGGGAGCATTCGGGGTGACTGCTGGCTTGATCGATGAGTTTGGGGCAGAAAGAGTCCGCGATACGCCCATCTCAGAGGCCGCTATTGCCGGCGCGTGCCTCGGGGCCGCCCTAACAGGCATGCATCCAATTGGTGAAATACAATTTATGGATTTCGTGACCCTTTCCATGGAACAGCTCGTTCTTCAGGCTGCCAAGGTCCGCTTTATGTTTGGGGGCAAAGCCTCCGTTCCCTTGGTCATGCGCATGCCGGGGGGCTCGGGAACCGGAGCAGCGGCACAGCACAGTGAAAGCCTCGAAAATTGGTTTGTCCATGTCCCAGGTTTGAAGGTTGTTATGCCCAGCACACCCTATGATGCAAAAGGTCTGCTCCTCGCTTCCATTTATGATGGCAACCCCATCATCTTCATCGAGCACAAATTACTTTATAAGACCAGCGGTCCAGTTCCTGAGGAAGTCTACCAGGTACCATTGGGCAGGTCCCATGTCGCCAGGCAGGGTAAAGACCTGACGGTGGTAGCGACATCCGTCATGGTCTCCCGTGCTCTGGAAGCCGCCCAACTGCTCAGCCAGGAAGGGATCGAGATCGAAGTTATCGACCCGCGCACATTGAACCCTTTGGATGATGAGCCTATTATCGAATCCGTCGTGAAAACGGGCCGGGCCATGGTCGTGCATGAAGCCCCAGGTACAGGTGGATATGGGGGTGAAGTGATCTCCCGCATCGCAGCCAGTCGTGCATTTGACTACCTCGAAGCCCCTCTCCGCAGGGTAACCGGTTTGGACATCCCCATTCCTTATAACCGCACATTGGAATTCAATACAGTCCCCCAGGTGGAAAGCATTGCCGAGGAAGCCCGTAAGATCGTGCGGGGAGAGTACTAACCAGGAGATCCTAGAATGCCAAAGGCCATCATCATGCCCAAGTTCGGGATGACGCAAGAAGATGCTACCATCGTCAGCTGGTTGGTCAAAGTAGGCGAGCGGGTGGAAAAGGGGGATCCGATCTGTGAGGTGACGACCGACAAGGTCAATATGGAAGTTGAATCTACTGCCGATGGAATCCTGGCCGAAATTCTTTTCCAGGAAGGTGAGGTCGTACCGGTGACGCATGTAATCGCCCACATATCCCTTGAAGGCGAGCCGGCTCCAACGGGAGGTTCAATCTTAGCCGATCAGCCCGCCAGTCCTACAAAAAATGCTTCGCCAGAAAAAGATGGCTATTCCACAGAGGCGGAAGTCAAGGCTACCCCGGTTGCTCGCCGTATGGCACATGTGGAAGGGATTGATCTGAGATCTGTCTCAGGGAGCGGTGTGGATGGGCAGATAACACGCGAAGACATAAGCAATAGACTGAAGCAGCTCCGTCCTGACCCGAATACAAAGGTCCGTGCTACTCCCGCTGCCCGACGGTTAGCGAAGCAGCACCATATGGACCTGGCCGATATAAAGGGTACAGGAGCTACCGGCCGGGTACAAGGGGTTGACGTCCAGGCGCTGGTTGAGCAACAAGATTCCGTAGCCATACCTGCTCTTGATAAACCCGATCACCCTGCCTTAGCGAGCCCGGTAGAGACAGGTGGCCCACATCCCACCATTTTGCCTCTTGAAGGCATACGCCTGACGATCGCCCAGCGCATGCAAGCATCCGCTCAGCAGGCCCCACATATCACCCTCAGCATGGATATCGATATGAGCAGGGCAGTCTCAATGCGAGCTCTGCTAAATGCACGCCAAGTTCAAGACCGGCCACAAATCTCAATGACGGCCGTCCTTGTCAAAGCCTGTGCAGCTGCGCTCGTTCAATATCCCAGTCTAAACAGTCATTTTATGGATAACAATATTCACCTTTACCCCGAACCAAATATCGGCGTCGCCGTAGCCCTGGATGAGGGATTGATCGTACCGGTGGTCAAAAATGCTGGTGGTAAAAGTATATACCAGGTAGGAGAGGAAGTATCCGATCTGTCTCGCCGGGCGAGAGATAAAAAACTGCGGCCCGAAGATGTCGCCGATGGTACCTTCACGATCACGAACCTGGGCATGTTCGGGATCGACCACTTTACCGCCATCATCAATCCTCCCCAGGTAGCCATTCTGGCTGTTGGCCGGATTGCACCTCGATTCGTTCCGGGAGAGGACGGTCGTCCGCTATCCCGCTCGCTGATGACTGTAACCCTCTCTGCAGACCATAGGGTGGTGGACGGAGCTACAGCCGCTCGATACCTGATGTCACTGCGCGATATTCTGGAATCAGCTGGAACTCATTGGGGATAGTGGAAAGGAAGAATACTGATAGTTTTGACTGGTCAAAATCCCGACCTACCGGGATTTAACTACAATTTGACTGGATGAGAACTTGAACACAAGTGCCTGATTTATAAACCAGACGCAGATTTCAATAACGTGTCATCGAGAATGCAATTCAGCCATGTTTCTAGCCAATCCCAACTCGATTGAACAGTCCTTATCGTTATACCAAATTTATTGCAACCTTACTACAACCGGAAAAATCTATATCCTCACAGTACCCGCAGTAGATATTCGTGTCTTGCCATCCCCAACGCGTGGTGCTTTCAGTTCATGCAGACCCCCATATATAAGGTATAGACTCTTTCTCAAGTTCTTTTTACTCAAAAATGCGTAAAAGATTCGACCTGGAGCAACTTCGAAGCAGCAGGTTGTGAGTGCGGTCTACGACCGGCCGAATCTCGCCGGGGGCGCCTATACCTGGCGGTTGATGTTATCAACCGCTTTTTTTGTTTTAAGCCGGTTACACCGCCGATTATAGGAAAAGGATGAATGAAACACTGTGCTCGCAGTGGTGAGTCTAGTGTGAAGAGCTTGGTATCCAGCTGAGGGTGCAGCTAATAGCCTCGCTTTATCCTCACTTTTAGGGGTTTATACAGGGTTTTCTCACTCATCCAGCGACCGCCGGTTGCTTCCCATGCCTCACGGGCCGCTTTAGCTCTCTTCGTGGTGTCCCTGACATTGCTAATACCCTAACAACGACCCCCAAAGGTGTGCCTGTGCCGGAGATATTGGCGGGGATGGAGGGGTGCCAATGGGAGATAGAGGGGTAGAAACCAGTTTTTTGAGTGCTTACGTTAAAGTATTCTGGTTGTACAAATACGATAGTATTTATTATAATTGTTACTGATAGTCGTTCATCGGATTCTTTCTATTCTACTTGAGAAAATATAATGCCGGCTAAAGGTTGATTGCGGGGGCATCACTATGATCGACTTCCTGGCTCACACTTGCGACCAGTATCCCTTCCCCGGCGCACCGTTCCCCTTTATTTGAGGAAGTTACCAGCAGGCCTTAGTGATTTCCATCGTCGAAGAACCTGGTTGACGGATCAGCGCAGCGGAATACCCGGAAGGTGGTGAGGAATAATCAATTTAACCCATAATTTCCAGAAGATCATCTTTCCCAAAGGTGAGTAACAAGTACACCTGAAATCCACCTAATTGGACGCCTATTAGGGAGGCTATTAGAATAATAATGACAGGGGAGATCTACTATTCCCCGGACAATGAAGGCGCATTTAAGGGAGAAAATCTGATGAAAAGAATGCTGATCAACCATTTAATCCTGTTTGCTCTCCTGATAGCTATGGGGGCATCCACTGCCGGTGCTCAAACCAATGACACCGGTGTTTACATTAATGAGATCCAGGTAAGTACGGCAGGCACGGACTGGGAGTTCTTTGAACTGCAGGGTGCACCAGGCACGGATCTCTCTAACCTGAGCTTAGTGGGTATCGAAAGCGACACCGGTAGCCTTGCCGGCACGATCGACACGGTTATCAGCCTGGCAGGGCAAAGCATTCCGTCAGGCGGATTCTGGTTAGGCATCAGCCCCGCAGGCGCCGCTACCTATGGGGTTACGGGGGAATTGACCATAGCTGATAACAGCTTCGAAAACTCAACTGCGTCCTATTTCCTGGTTTCCGGTTTTACCGGCGCGCTGGGAGATGATCTGGATACAAATAATGATGGTATCCTGGATAGTACTCCCTGGGCATCTATTCTTGATTCGATCAATATCCGCGATTCCGTGAGCGACTTTAACTACGGTGCTCCTTCCGTTGGTCCAGACGGCACTTTCCTGCCATCGGGTACTTTCCGATGTCCAGATGGGCCGGATGGCACTTTCGATAACAACATTCATAACTTCTCGGAACCTGACGGCACACCGGGCACGGCAAACAATTGCCCACCCCCTCCACCGGTGGAGGCCTGCAGGGATGAATTTACACCAATCTATGAAGTCCAGGGCAGCGGCCTCGTAAGCCCGCTGGTTGGCAGCGAAGTGGCTGTGGAAGGCATCGTCATTGGTGACTTTCAGGAAAGTGATGGAGATCCATTTGACACGGACCTGGATGGTTTCTATATCCAGGATGCCAATGGTGATGGAGACGCGGCTACCTCGGATGGTATCTTTGTCTTTGCTCCAAGTGGTCCAGACGTGAGCGTTGGTGATAATGTACGCGTGCGGGGCTCCGTAATAGAATTCTTTGGTCTGACCCAGATTGGCAATGTAAACCTGCTACTGCATTGTTCTTCAGGCAACAGCATAACCCCAACCCCAATCAGCCTGCCGGTGACGACGGTGGATGAGTTCGAGGCTTACGAAGGTATGCTGGTTACTATCCCGCAGCCGCTTTTCATTTCGGAGTATTTCAACTTCGACCGCTTCGGTGAAATGGTGCTAACGACCCAACGCCAGTTCCAACCGACGGCGATATTTGAGCCCGGTTCGCCGGAAGCGGCGCAGCTGGCGGAATTCAACCGGCTCAGCCGCATTACCCTGGATGATGGGCGCTCCGCCCAGAATCCGGACCCAGCCATCCACCCAAATGGGGATGTCTTTGACCTGGATAACCTGTTCCGTGGCGGCGACATGCTGGAAAACGTGACCGGCGTGATGGACTTCAGGTTTAATCTGTATCGAATTCAGCCCACCCAAGGTGCGGACTTCACAGTAATGAATCCGCGCCCGGATCGACCCGACGATGTGGGGGGTAATCTGAAGGTGGCTTCCTTCAATGTGCTCAACTACTTCGTAACCATCGATACCGGCCTGTTTATTTGTGGTCCTACCGGTGGACTGGAGTGCCGTGGCGCGGACACCCAAGTGGAGTTTGAGCGGCAGCGGGCGAAGATCATCTCGGCGCTTTCGGAAATAGATGCCGATATCGTAGGTTTGATTGAGATTGAGAACGCCCCGACGGATGCACCCGTACAGGATCTGGTGGCGGGCTTGAATGAAACCATGGGTGCAGGAACGTATGACTTCATCGCTACCGGTCCCATAGGCACAGATGCCATCAAGCAGGCCTTTATCTACAAACCTGCTACGGTCTCATTGGTCGGTGATTTCGCCGTGTTGGATCGTGACGGGTTTGTTGATCCGGCCAACAGCGGCGAGGCACGCAATCGCCCGGCTCTGGCGCAGACCTTTATTGACAATGAAACCGGCGGAATCTTTACAGTTGTAGTCAACCACCTCAAATCCAAAGGTTCTTCCTGCGGTGTGGGTGACGATGATCCAGTACAAGGTAATTGCAACCTGACGCGCACCCTGTCGGCACAAGTGCTGTCCGATTGGTTGGCTACCGATCCCACAGGCAGCAATGATGCGGACTTCCTGATCATAGGTGACTTGAACTCCTACGACAAGGAAGATCCGATCGATGTGCTCGTAGCTAATGGCTACACCGACCTGGCCAAGCATTTCCAGGGCGAGAATGCCTATTCCTTTCTCTTTGATGGGCAGTTAGGCTATCTCGATTATGCCATGGCAAATACAGAGTTGCTGGATGAAGTCACCGGGTTAACGATCTGGCACATTAACGCCGATGAGCCAGACCTGATCGACTACGACATGACCTTCAAGCAAGACGCGCAGGATGCTCTCTTTGAGCCAAATGCGTTCCGTTCCTCGGACCACGATCCAGTGATCAACGGTTTGGCTGTCTGTGACGAGATCCCTCCGACTCTGGAAGTCTCAGTCACTCCTGATACCCTGTGGCCTCCCGATCACCGGTATGTAGAAGTGCAGGCGACAGTCATTGCAGCCGATAACTTCGATCCGAACCCGGCCGTGACGCTAATTTCGGTTACCTCGAATGAGCCGGACGACGGAGAAGATGATGGTCATACCGTCAATGATATTGTGATCCTTGATGACTTTACTTTCAAACTTCGTGCTGAACGTTCGGGTGTTGGCACCGGACGTGTTTACACGATCACCTATCAAGTTTCGGACGCCTGTGGTAATGTGACCGAGCAGTCAGCGACGGTGAGTGTGCCTTTAAGCTTGGGCCAGTAAGTATTGTTAGCCTTGCGGGTGGCGCTGTATGGGACAGCACCACCTGCAAGGGTTTTACGGGCCAATCTGCGGTTCGACGAATAAGGATATGGCATTTAGGTTTTTAGGAATTGAATGAACCATTGCAGTACGCGATTAATATAAATGGAGGTAGAAAAACCATGAATAGCAAGGTTGGTACATGGAAGACAAGGGTAATTTTGATCGTGATCGGCTTGCTGGTAATGGCGCTGATCGTGCCCACTGCATTAGCGCAGGATCCAAAAGGGCAGCCCACTCCGGTTCGCTTCGCCACATTCAACGCTTCGCTCAACCGGAACGATGCGGGGCAGCTCATTAGTGATTTATCATCCCCGGGCAACGTTCAAGCGCAAACTGTAGCCGAGATCATCCAGCGCACACGCCCAGAAGTGCTGCTGATCAACGAGTTTGACTACGATGACCAGGGAGGGCCGAACGACAGCCTGGCTGCTCAGCTCTTCCAGGAGAACTACCTCTCGATATCCCAGAACGGTGCTGATCCGATCGAATATACATACCGGTTCGTTGCGCCTTCCAATACGGGTATCCCCTCTGGCTTCGACCTGGACAACAACGGCTCCGTGGGCGGACCCAACGACGCCTTCGGTTTTGGATTCTTCCCTGGCCAGTTCGGGATGGCCGTCTTCTCGATGCACCCCATCGATTACGACCATGTACGCACTTTCCAGACCTTCCTTTGGAAAGATATACCCGGGGCGCTCTTGCCGGATGATCCTAATACCCCGGAGCCGGCCGATTGGTACTCACCCGAAGAACTAGACATATTCCGTCTATCCTCAAAGAGTCATTGGGACGTACCGGTAGTGATCGGGGGCAAAACCGTTCACTTCCTGACCAGCCACCCCACGCCGCCCGTCTTTGATGATCCGCCGGCCTTCCCGGCGGGAGTCGATTTCAACGGTCGGCGTAACTTCGATGAAATCCGCTTCTGGGCCGACTACATCATCCCCTCTCGCAGCGGCTACATCTACGACGACGACGGGATGTTTGGTGGCCTGGAAGCGGGAGCGCTGTTCGTTATTGCTGGCGATCAGAATTCCGACCCTTTCGACGGTGACAGTATCCCGGGATCGGCACAACTGCTGCTAGAACACCCGCTGGTCAACACCAGGGTCACCCCGAGCAGCGAGGGTGCGGTTGAACAGGCTGAGCTGCAGGGCGGTGCCAACGAAACGCATATTGGCGACCCGGCCTTCGACACAGCCGATTTCAATGACGTTGCCCCTGGCAACCTACGAGCCGATTATGTGCTGCCGCGCAAGAACTTGTATATCGTGGATGCCGGCGTTTTCTGGCCCCTGAGCACGGATCCGCTCTTCCGCCTGGTCGGCACCTTCCCGTTCCCCAGCTCTGATCACCGCCTGGTGTGGGTGGATGTGCGCCTGCCGAGCTATTGAGCTGGGAATGAGCCTGCACGGAGGGCCCACTTGCGGCGGTTATAAGGATTAGCCCTTATGCGATCCTTGTCAAGGCAAGGGTGGTAGCAGGAGGATGAAAAAACAGGAACCCGGATTTATTTCAAAAAACCGGGTTCCTGTTCCATTTTATTGCCGGGAGTGAATATGGAAGCGGCCAAATAATTGAAAAGATTTTCGAATAGGTGGTTATAGCGTCGGTTATGTATCGGTCGTTACCGAAAACAACGGAAATTAAGATATTAAATGTGGGATTAATCCCTCTGGCGATCACCAACCCCTTTTTTATTTTAAGTCGTTGTGACCACCGGTTATGATCTACGGCCTGGAGATGGGTTTTATAAGAATTCACGTAAAAGCCGGGGAATCATCCGGTCGAGGAAAGCGCCAGAGCATTAGCAGGTCCAGGCATGGATTGGTTCAAGTAGCCAGTTAAGTTTTCGGAGCAAGATTTTTTAGAACGGACGAAACGGTTTGTCATATTTGTAATTAGAACCTGGTTACATTAATCCTCAATTATTAAAAACAATTGACTTTTTTTTAATAATTTGATAATATTTTCATAGCGTGAAATATATTTCACCTACGCTTCTTTCCCGAAAAATTATAGCTAGAAAAAATCTGAGACCCAAAACGTATGATTCTTATTTGTGGACATACAGGAATTTACCTTGCCTCCAGTAGAGTTCGAAAGCTCCGAGGTGCTCTACTGAAACTGGTGATATTCCCTCTAGATACCATTAGCGATTCTTATCACCCCCACAAGATACCCTTATCAGGGTATCCATTCCATTTGAGGCCCGCCAGCGGCCAAAATATCGAGGTCAGATTATGAAATCGACGCCCCTGCTCCAGGTGGCCATGGATTATGTCTCGCTCTCTAAAGCGTTAGTCATGGCATCCCTGGTAGCTCCCGAAGTAGACATTATTGAAATTGGCACTCCGCTTTGCAAAGCAGCCGGGCTCGAAGCTATCCGTGCAATGCGAGAGATCTGTCCCGACAAGCTCATCCTGGCCGATTTCAAGACGCCAGATGTCGGCGGTCTCGAAGCAACCATGGCGTTCGACGCGGGCGCAGATATGGTGACGGTAATTGGTGGAGCTGCCTTGGCCACAGTGGAGCAGGCGCTGGCAGTTGCTCGGCAGCGCGGAAAAGAAATGCTGATGGAGCTCACGGGTGTTCGCGACATCCTGGCAAGGGCTACCGAATGGCGCCAGATCGGCGTGGACCGTATCGTTTACCACCGTGAGTGGGATGCCCAGTCTGCTGGACGTGAATGGACGGAAGATGACAAGGATACAATCCGCCAATTGATCGATATGGGTTATAAGCTCACGGTGACCGGTGGAATGACAATTGATATCCTTCCCTTTTTCGCCGATCTTCCCGTGTCCGTTCTGATCTGCGGGCGGGGCATTCGCGAAGCGCCCGATCCTCGAGCTGCCGCTCGCCAGATGCGCCTGGCCCTCGCCGAGCTGTGGTCTGGGACGTCTACCAGCGCTCCATCGACCCGCACAACATCGGCTGTTTCTCCCTTAGCTGATCTGGGGGTCAAGGCTATTCGTTGGGGCGTAAGCGAGATGGGACTGACTTTGGTCGTCGACGGTCGCGAATGTCCTGGCTGCGATTCTCCCCGCCGCTTGTGCCTGGGTACTCAAACAGATATCCAATGCCCCAATAATTTACGGGCCGATGAGGTCGTGCGAAGCCTGGCGCAGGTTGTGAATGCGACCGAGGCATTCGGCGTGGTTTCAGAAAACGCTTTTTTCCTTGATCCAACCCAATTGGGGGATCTTTCACGCAACCGGGTGATTGAATTGTTGAATGCTACCGGGACTGCTCTACGGAATCTTGGCTACCCGGTTGATACCAACGCGGGCATCAAGGCCGCGAATCAAATACTTGGAAACTCCTAGGAGGTAAGGACATAAATGGCTACGACACAACTGCAAATGACAGCTTTGGGAATGGTCGAAACAAGAGGATTAGTAGCCTCTATCGAGGCGGCTGACGCAATGACGAAAGTGGCTCATGTGCGCCTGGTCTGTCAAGAAGAAATCGGCGGTGGGTATGTCACCATCATGGTCCGCGGAGAGATTGGCGCGGTGCAGGCCTCGGTGGATGCTGGCGTAGCTGCTGCCAAGCGAGCCGGAGAGTTATTGGCTGCGCACGTCATTGCCCGCCCTCATCCGATGGTCGAGAAACTGCTCCATCAAGGTCCAGCCAAGGTCGTGCGGGCAATGCAGGCCAGTTCGCGGTTGCGCTAGTCACAGGATCGATTGCGAGGAACCGATACTATGGAACTCAGGACATATATACTCATCGACTCGATGCAACCCCAGTACGCGGCTCTCACCGGGACCCTCCTCCAGGGTGACGTCCCTGTCGAGGGGATGGCTGAATTGTTCGTCGAGCTGGCTCCAGCCAGCGAGGTTTACGAATTCTTGGATGTAGCTCTCAAGACCAGCGATGTCCGCCCAGGGACTTTGAGGGTGGAACGAGAATATGGCAACCTTGAAATCCACGCGCCTTTCCAGGAAGCCGTGCGCGTGGCCGGTCGCGAAGCATTAAACCATTTCAATCTCTCCGAACATGACCGGCATAAGCCCGAGATCGCGGCAGTCAAAATGATCACCAATGTGAATCCCTACGAGGCCCAGCTCGTGAATCAGGCCAGCCGCGGCGGGTTATTGCTGGGTGGGCAAACGCTATGTGTAATCGAGGTGGCTCCGGCCTCTTACGTCATGTTGGCTGCCAATGAAGCCGAAAAAGCCTCCCATATTACGCTGGTTCACTACC
>CAZAQS010000135.1:0-12152 GCA_964486825.1 uncultured Anaerolineaceae bacterium
CCCAGAAGCGCACTACCGCTCGACCGGGCCGGAGCTGTGGGAGCAAACCCTCGGGAAGATCGACGTGTTCGTAGCGGGTATGGGCACAGGTGGCACCATCAGTGGAGTTGGACGTTACCTGAAGGAAATGAATCCGCATATCAAACTGATTGGAGTGGATATCGAAGGTTCTCTGTTGTATGATACCTGGAAGGCAGGAAGAATTCCGCCGGATGTCCTGCTTAAATCATACAAGGTCGAAGGGATAGGGGAGGATTTTATCCCCGGTACGCTGGACTTAAGCCTGGTCGACGAAGTGGTTCAAGTTAGCGATCGAGACTCTTTCCTTATGGCGCGGCGCTTGATGAGGGAAGAAGCTATTTTCTGCGGTGGATCCTCAGGTTCAGCTGTGGCAGGGCTGGTGAAATCGGACATCGTGCGGACGCTCAAACCTGGCCAAACTGCAGTTGTCTTGCTGCCCGATTCTGGCAACCGTTACCTGAGCAAAATGTTCGATGATACCTGGATGCGTGAGAATGGCTTTTTCGAACCTGTATGGTCATCGAAGAGCGTTGCCGACGTCTTGGGAAGCCGCACAAGTTCGAGCTTGATCACGGCCAAGCATGACGAGCGCATCACCAGCGTAGTTGCCTTGATGAAGCAATACGATATCTCCCAGGTGCCAGTGATCGATGAGAGCGGCAGTTTGATCGGGATTGTAACGGAAGTAGAATTGCTGAAGCGTCTATTGGCCGCCGGGTGCGATCATGATCCGGATGAGACGATTTCCGCGATCGTCAATCCCTGGTTCTTTACCGCATCGCCAGGAGATAATATCGGGTTAGTTTTAGAAGCTTTCGAGCGTGGATCGGTAGTTGTCGTCGTGGATGGTGAGCGTCCGGTTGGCATCTTGACCAAGATCGATGTAATAGACCTGATCTCACGAGAGACAACTCTATTGTAACGAAAGAACTAGAACGTACTATTAGCCACTCCCTAGAGACAATCCAGGGAGTGGCTATTTTGAAACCTGGTGGGGTTCAGGTTTTCAGGCAGAATTCTGTGGTCGATTTTCGCAGATACTCAGCGTTGAAGTGGACTAAGCTGGTGCTACAACCTGCCGAAAAGCATGGCTGCTGAGATACTAGACTCCACAGCTGCCTCCGCTGGGATTCTGCTGTAGGAGTCCGTTGGAAGCCAGCCACTGGCGCACTTCCTGGTAACCTGATCCGGACGAGATATTCTTGCTGACCACCTGGCGAGCATCAACTTCGGAAAAATCTAGATCCATTGCCGCTTTGAAGAAGGTGGCCAACTCCATGGTTTGGCCAGGGTACCAGAATGCGTTGAAATATTTAGCAGCCTCGAACATCTCATCTTCGGTGGCTTCCTGGGAGGCCATTAATTGCAGTAAGCCCAACATCGCCATACCGTGGTTGCAGTCTGGGAAGTGGGTTGAGTTATTGCAGCATGGCCTGAACACATTCTGCGTCACATGTTCCAGGTGTTCCTGCTGATCGGCCGTTAACGACACGATCTCTGTACTGGCATACAGTTCGCGGATAGGTTTTTCAGCGATGGACCACCCTCCAGTGGAAGCGAAGTTTTCGACCTGGCCCTGGCTATTGGTAACCATCGGCCCTACTGTAAGGATGCTGTTTTGGTTGGTTATGCCTAAGGCCCAGAAGAAGTTGAGTAAAAAGTAGGCGTTTTCTTTATGGATCGCTATTGGATCATCGCTACCCTCGGCCAGAATCGCCAACTGAGTTTCCGTCAAAGGGGCGCCTGCCCGTTCATAAACCTCCAGGAAAGCTGCGTAGTTGATGGCGCCGGAAGCCAGCAATTTTGGCCCCACATCTCCAAAATGAGCTTTTATGGCATAGCCATCTGGCGGGTTTACCTGCCTGGCCATATGCACCAGCTCTGAGGTCCTCTGAGCTTCTTGAGAGGCGCGGCTCAATTCCTTCTTCGTATGGCGTTGTTCGTTGATCAAAAAACCGCTGCCATTCCCTGCTAGAAAGGTGAATAATAAGAATATTACCCACCATTTCGATAATTCTGGTAATTGGATGCCTGGCTGTCTTGGTGGATTGTCCTTGGAGCTTCGGTCAGAGAATGGCATAGGTGAGGGAGGTTTCATATTGTCCTTATTGATTCAAGTTGAATCCGACCATAATGTATGTTGGACTGGATCATTTCTGACTGAAACCAAGGCATTCCGGATAATGTTTTCGATGTCAGAAGAGTCTTGACTGCCAGGATCATCCAGGATGCTTATATGTGTTTTTCCATCTTTGCCATGCGCCACCAATGTTACCAGTTTATTGTCATGGTCGTATGCGAGGAGAATGATCATCTGGCAGTCACAAAGCTCGCTACCATGATGAGGACAGGTGCAGTGAGTATGGGCTGTTTTTGCAACCTGCAAATCAAACGATTGAATAACATGTAATCCGGCTTCCCGGAGATACATAGCCACCAGATCCACAACTACTTGACTGGTAGACGGAACAGTTAAAAGATGAGTTGTTTGATACATCTTCCTTCTTCACTTCCTATAGGATAACTTCCTATCGCCCTTTCGAAATCCATTATTACTAAAGATTGCGTTATTGCTTCAAGTGCTTTACCTTGATGATTAAATTTACCGATAATACGAATATTTGACCAGCGCTGTTTGCCCAACATACCAATAGGCGAAATGGCTTGTCGAAACTTGACCATCCATTTCTGCAGAATATATTCCCATTCGTTTTTTCCACATCTTCATACACAATATTTCGTCATACCCGGATTTGCCAATGAGCAATTTGGCGCAATCCTTCTTCAGCAAGACAGCGCATGACAAAGTTTATTTCCTCCGGTAACATCCACACACAATTATCCCCAGTGTGAGGATCAGGAGTACAAATGTTTCTCAAAAGACCATACCAATTCATTCTTTCTGCGGCCGTGCTTGGGACCTTGTTGATTACGGCATGCAGCAGCGAAGGTGAGGCGACATCCAGGAATGAACAACCCACTCCAACCAATTCGGTGAAAGAAGAACCGGTTGAACAAGGTCTCATAAACACCCCGGTCATCCCGCCCTTGGAAACTCAAGAATGGGGAGTAGATCAGTTCAGGATTGACAGCCAGGGAGCAGTTGAGATAACGGTTACCCCGGTAAACCTGGATAATCCCGGTGAAACGATCGAATTTGAAGTCTCATTGAATACCCATTCTGTGGATTTGAGCATGGATTTGACGGAGCTGGCGCTCCTGAGTACTGACACCGGGCTTTCTACCGAGGCTATCCTTTGGGATGCACCGCTGGGCGGGCATCATGTTGAAGGGAAGTTGTCCTTTCCTACAACGGTTAGGGGGGATTCAATTATAGAAGGAGTTAATGAAGTTCGCCTGATCATTTCTAATTTGGATGCTCCCGAGCGCGTTTTTGTGTGGCAGGTGCACCGGTGAACCTGCTGGCACAAAGCATGCTTTCGGAGATGGAAGAAAAGATTGCCCAGGGGAAATCCCCGTTTTCTCCAATTGGAAAGAGAAAGGATGGTAAGCGGCCCATTTACGAATTGGACGGCTTTGGACAAAAGCATTTTTATTTCCGGTCTAAGAACCTGTTAATCTGGCTGGCCGCGGAGGCGGAGATTGCTGAGCGCGCCCTCGTTCATACCCTGGAGTATTATCGATGATGAAAAAGCACCTTTTCATAATGATTCTCTGCTGCCTGATCCCGATCGCAGGCCTGGTCGCCCTATCGCTCTTTCAGGTGCAGCTATCGCCGCCTTTATGGTTGGGGTTCATGCTGCTCTGCCCCATCCTGCACCTTGTCATGATGAAGTATATGATGCACGATGAGGATCACGAGCACCACCACCATACTCCTACCCTTCAGCAAAAACAATACGAAACAAAAGTGAAGGAGTGATTGTTTGTCCGGTAAGCAACTACGCCAGGACCCTGAAAACATCGATATCTCTTGACCTGGTTATTTATGGATAGGCAAATTGGCCTATATTCAAACCTAGCAAGATTTCGCTTGTAACCTCCCAACGACCACTATATGATAGTAAGGTCAGACAGTTGTCCCAATCGATCCCTTTCCTGTTAAAGGTTATTCCCGATGCCAGATACCCTCCTGGCAACCAAGCTTTATATACCTGCGGTACGGCCCGGTGCTGTATCGCGTCCTCAGTTGGTCGAACATTTGCGGGCTGGTATGTCGGGCAAGCTCACCCTTATCTCTGGTCCGGCGGGTTTCGGCAAAACCAGCCTGGTCCAAGACTGGGTCTCGGGAATAGATCTACCGGTCGCCTGGCTTTCGCTCGATGAGGGGGATAATCATCTCAACCGGTTTTTCTCTTACCTTTTGGCGGCCTTTCAGCAGATCGACACTGCGATTGGCCAGTCCATCCTTAACATCCTCAACTCTCCTGAGCGCCCGCCCATCCGGGCTTTGATCACCACATTGGTCAACAACATTGCGATATCTGCGCCCCCCTTTATAATCGTCCTCGATGATTATCACCATATTAATGATATCTCCATCCATGAAGCCCTGCGGAGCTTCGTTGAGCACCAGCCGGATCCTGTGCACCTGGTCGTCATAACCCGCGAGGATCCCCCCTTACCCCTGGCGCGCTTACGCGCCCAGGGACAGATGAACGAGGTCCGAGCGAGCCACCTCCGCTTTACAGCCCAGGAAGCAGATAGATTCCTTAACCATCTGATGGGGTTAGGTCTTTCGAAGGAAGAGGTAGCTACCTTGACGATTCGTACCGAAGGGTGGATCGCAGGTTTGCAATTAGCAGCCCTTACCTTACGCGACCAGACAGACTGTTCGAGTTTCGTGCAAGCATTTACCGGAACGGATCGGCATGTAATGGATTACCTGGTGGAAGAAGTCCTTTCCTGCCAATCGGCTGAAATCCAAGAATTTCTTATACAAACCTCGCTCCTTCACAGGCTGAGTGGACCATTGTGTGATGCGGTGATAGGGAAGAATGGAGGAGGTGGAGGGGAGAGCCAAGCCATCCTGGAATACCTGGAACAGGCGAACCTTTTCGTCGTTCCGTTAGATAACCAGCGCGTTTGGTACCGCTACCATCATCTGTTCGCCCAGCTATTGCGCGCCAGACTTCATCAAGTATTTCCAGATCTGATAAGCACCTTGTACTCGAAGGCTGCTAATTGGTGCCAGCAGCAGGGATTGATCCAGGAAGCGATGAATTATGCCCTGGCGGGCGCAGATTGGGAACTGGCGGCGGACTGGTTGGAGCAGAATGCGGTTTCCTACCTGTCGAGTGGTGAAATAGCCTCGCTGGTCGGTTGGATAGAAGGGCTTCCAAAAGAAGTCATTCACCGTAGGCCAAAACTATCGATTGAATTGGCGTGGGCGCTTACCTTTGCCAACCGCTTGGAAGAGGTAGAACCCTTGCTCCACAACACGGAGATCTCACTCGATAGCAGCCTGGAGAACGAAACATCCCCTGCAGGTCTCCTGACGGAAAACGACAGGCGTGTGATTCGAGCTAGTGTCGCTCTATTACGCGCCTATATAACGCTCGTTTCTGGAAATCCCTCACGCGCCATCCAGTTAGCCAATAAGGTAAAGCAGCTCTTGCCCGATGGGAATCCTGTAAGGAGTGGATGCGCACGCGAGGTGATGTACACTCATTGGATGTCTGGATATGCTTATCGCAGCCTGGGGGAATTATCTGGTGCAATTGATTCTTTCACCCAGGCCGTGCATTACAGCCGGCAAACAGGACAGCTCTGGCAAACTACAGTGGCAAAGACAGATCTTGCCATCGTATACCGGCACCGAGGCCAGCTCAACAAGGCAGCTCACCTGTTTCATGAGATCTTACATTTTGCAGACAGCTACGGAGTCGGCAATCACAGTTACCTGGGCAGGGTAGAATCGAACCTTTCCCTGATTTATCTGGAGCAGAATAAGCTGGATGAAGCATTGCACTATGCCAGCAATGGAGTAGCCTCGACCCAATATTGGCAAAGCACCCTTCACCTGGCCGGCACTTTAGCGCATTTAGCCTTGGTTCAGCTGGCGCTCGGTGATTTGAAGGGCGCAGCCCGTTCCGTCCATCATGCGGATCAGGCCAGGCGTGAGTACAAAGTGCTCCCAATTGTTAATAGTGTCGTAGATTACGCACAAGTTAGATTGTGGCTCAGACAAGGCAATCTGGCAGCCGCAGAGAGATGGGTGGACGAATTTCGGATCGCAAACAGGGATAAAATAGATTCTCGGTGGCCAGCCGATGAAAGCCTGGAAGTGAATTTGACTACCTTAGCGCGGGTGCTGCTTGCGAAATGGAAAGAAAGAAGCGACCAGGCTCTCTATGAGGAATGCCGGCGCCTGCTAGACCAGCTGAGCGATACTTTCAAGAGCGGGGAAAGGACCAATGCCTTGATCGAAATTGGCGCGCTTCAGTCGGTTCTTCTATTCTCCCGAGAACGAACCCGGCAGAATACCCTCCCACCGACCAATAATCATTCGAAGGCGCTTAAGGTATTAGCAACGACGCTGGAATTAGCCGAGCCCGAAGGTTACGTACGGATCTTTGTAGACGAAGGGCAACCCATGGCGGAACTGCTTTACCAGGTCGCTGCGCAGGGAATCTTCCCCGAGTATTGTGGAAAGCTGCTAACCGCTTTTCCGGAGGCTGAAATTACACAAGGCGCTTCCCCAACGGCTATGGAGGAGCTAATCGAACCCTTGAGCGAACGCGAGGTTGAGGTGCTGCAACTGATCTCGGAGGGTCTCTCGAACTCAGAAATTGCATTGCGTCTTTCCCTCTCGCTGAACACCATCAAAGGTCATACCCGCAATATCTACTCCAAGCTCAACGTTAATTCGCGAACGCAGGCAATTTCCAGGGCCAAGGCTTTAGGTATATTATCTCCTTAGAGAAGTGAATCCTCTCTTCCATAACCAGGAATCGCTTATACAGCTAATCCAAGCGCAGACGCGCTCCTGGCGCTTTTAGGTCTATATGTATAAGACCTTGTTTCTCCAATGATTCTCTCTAGAAGCTAACAAAATAACACCTTAACAACACTTTTGGGTGGAGACACTGACCCTGCTTTATCTATATACTACTAAACAGGCTTTTATGCTTATATCAGGTCCTTAATTTCCCTTTAGCAAAACCAGGCCGGTTAGCTCTTCATCCACCGATCCTGAACGACTATATTATCAGTCACCAATACTAGAAACCCTTTTACTGGAGGAATAACAATGATACGAGATCCGATTTGTGGCATGCAGATTGACCAGCAATCAGCGGTGGCCATTCGTGAACATATGGGGCAAACCTTTGGCTTTTGCTCCCAATCCTGTCTGGACCAGTTTGAAGCTGATCCACATCTGTACGCTCACCAAAGCGATGCTCCCGCCAGACCCAACAGCAGTCACGAACATCATGAAACGCTTCAGGCAGGCACGAGCGAATTGCCTGAAGAGACGGTAGATGAGGAGACAGCCGCTCACCAGCGCGAATATAAAAGCCTGATGGCTAAGTTCTGGTTCGCTCTGATCATCTCTATCCCGGTGCTCCTGGTCGCATATCCGGAAATCCGCTGGCTCTACCTGCCTTACCTGATTACGCCATTCGTTTCGGAGAGCGCTATCCGCCTGCTTTTCATCCTTTCCGGGATCGTCACCCTGCCGGTGATGTTCTACTCCGGGCGGCAGTTCTTCACCGGCGCCTGGATGGCTTTCAAGCACCACTCGGCAGATATGAATACCTTGATCGCCCTGGGCACCAGTGCGGCCTGGGTCTATTCATCTGCCGCTCTGGTCTTCCCTGCCCTCTTCCCGGAAGGAATGGCGGAGCCGTTCTATGATGTGACTTCCGTTGTGACCACCCTGGTGTTGTTGGGCCAGGCTCTGGAAGTGCGCGCCAAAGGGCAGACCAGCCAGGCTATTCGCAAGCTGATCGGGCTTCAAGCCAAGATCGCCCGCGTGATCCGGAACGGTCAAGAAGTCGAGGTTCCCGTGGAAGACGTCCAAACAGGGGATCTGGTAATCGTACGCCCAGGCGAGAAGATCCCTGTCGACGGCATGATCGAAGAAGGTCACTCGGCGGTGGACGAATCGATGATCACCGGGGAGAGCCTTCCGGTGGATAAGAATGTAGGCGATGAGGTCATCGGAGCCACCGTCAACTCAACCGGCAGTTTCAAGTTTCGCGCCACGAAGATCGGCAAAGATACAGCCCTGGCCCAGATCGTGAAGATGGTGCAGGACGCCATGGGCAGCAAAGCCCCGATCGCCAGGCTGGTGGACGTGGTCTCCGGTTATTTCGTGCCGGCCGTGATGATCATCTCTGTGCTGGCATTCCTGGCCTGGTTCAACTTTGGCCCCTCCCCTGCCATAACATTCGCCGTCGTAACGGCAGTGACGGTGCTGATCATAGCATGCCCTTGCGCGGTTGGCATGGCGGTGCCGCTCTCGCTGGTTGCGGGAGTTGGCAAGGGCGCCGAGCATGGTGTGCTGATCCGCAACGGTGAAGCCCTCCAGACGGCCTCTCAGTTGAAAACGCTCGTGCTGGACAAAACCGGCACGATCACCAAGGGCAAGCCTGAGCTGACAGACTTCACCGCCGCGTCTGGCTATGAGACAGAGACCGTGCTGCTCCTGGCAGCCAGCGCCGACCTGCTCTCCGAGCATCCGCTGGCGCAGGCCATTGTAGACGGGGCGCGCAGCCGAGGGTTAGAGCTGATCGAGGCCAGCGATTTCAATGCCGTTCCCGGTCACGGAGTACAGGCCAGTCTGGGTAAGAAAAGTGTGCTGGTCGGCAATCTCAAACTCATGCAACGGGAAAGCATCCCCGTTACCGGTTTGGCAGCAGATGTTGAGCGTTTACAGGGCGAGGGCAAGACCGCCATGTATGTGGCGATCGACGGAGAGGCTGCCGGGGTGGTGGCTGTAGCCGATACGATCAAAGAGGACTCGATTGAGGCCATCCGCGTGATGCAAAAGATGGGGCTGGAAGTGATCATGCTAACCGGCGACAACGAGCGCACCGCTCAAGCCATCGCGCGCCAGGTAGGCATCCGGCGAGTGCTGGCGGAGGTGCTGCCTGAGGACAAAGCCGAGCAGGTGCACCTGCTCAAAAAGGGTGGGTACAAAGTGGGCATGGTCGGAGACGGCATCAACGATGCTCCGGCCCTGGTGGAAGCAGATGTCGGTTTTGCCATCGGCACCGGCACGGATGTGGCCATCGAAGCCGCCGATATCACCCTGATGAGCGGCAGCCTGAAGGGTGTGGCTTATGCCATCGAGGTCTCTCGGGCTACCATGCGCAACGCCAAGCAAAGCTTGTTCGGAGCCTTTATCTACAACACCATGGGGATCCCGGTGGCAGCTGGCGTGCTGTTCCCCTTCTTCGGCCTGCTGCTCTCACCGATATTAGCAGGGGCGGCCATGGCGGCCTCCAGTGTGACCGTCGTCAGCAACGCTAACCGCTTGCGCTTTTTCAAGGCAAAAAGCTTTGCGCAAAGATAAGCATATCGAGTGGAATTGGGGGTTCCTCCAATTCCACTCTTAGCACCAATAGATTTTGATTATTTAGGAGACAAAACCATGAACAGTATACAAATTATCGTCAATCTGATCGGCCTGGCGAGCATCGCCTGGATCGTCTGGTACTTCTGGCTATACAAGAAGGCGGGTGTACAGGTTGAGGAGACCGAAGGGGTGCAGGAGGCGGCGGTCACGGTCAAGGGCGGCTATAGCCCGGACGTGATCGTCGTAAAGAAAGGGATGCCGGTACGATTGCAGTTCCTGAGACAGGAATCTTCGATGTGCAGTGAGATGGTTATTTTCGATAAGCTTGGCATTTCCACCAAGCTTCCTGAAGGGGAGCAAGTGACGGTCGAGTTTACACCCCAGGAAACGGGCGAGATCCCCTTCCAATGCCAGATGGGCATGCTGCGCGGCAAGCTGGTCGTCAGATAACGCGGCCGCGAGCGATGAGGAACAGTTTTCTGTATTACCTGCTCATGCTAAAGCAGAAAGGATGGTAAAAAATGAAAAGCATACGATTAGTTCTCGGATTGGCTATACCCGTGCTGGCAGGATGTTACGCATGTTCCTGCGCTTTCCCTTCAGCCCTCCGGGGTACGAATCTGAGGTCATACCGGAGAAAGGCGTACTTGCGTTGGATATCTACCGCTGCCCTGTGCATGACTACTTCAAAGAGCAAGGCGAGCTAGAATTTATGCTGAATTCCTGGTGCAGGCAGGATTTTGCCCTGGCACAGATCATGACCGAAGGCGGTTCCTATGAACGACCGCATACCCTCGCTGCCGGGGATAAGGTATGCGATATGAGATGGTATGGCAGGCCCAGGCCATAAGCAGCGCAACAACCCAGAGACAATTCGTAATGGAGGTTGCCAGCCTTGATTAGAAGGATGGCAAGCTTACCAGAATATCTCATGACACAGGAGAAGAAAAATGGTTCACAATCCCACCCTGGAATATTCTCGCATAAAACATCCCGCATTAAGCTTGGGAGCTTGGTCGGCAGTCACCGCAACCTTCTTTACCCTCCTATTTGTATTGTTGATGCTGGTGTTCGCTCCGGCCGAATGGAGCGGTATAGAAGCTTATGCAACGACATTCGCTTCACTAGAGATGGCGCAGTTTATCCCCCTGATCCTTCTCGCGCCGACCGTCGTCATCCTGATGGCCTGCATCCATCACGTGTCGCCAGATACAAAGAAGGTCTTTAGCCTGGCAAGCGTAGCTTTTTCAAGTATCTATGCAGCCATCATCTGCACCAACTATTATATTCAGCTATATGCAGTGCGTCTTAACCTGCTAAACGTGGACCTGGAGGGACTTTACCTGCTGGCAATACCCAATCCGCGTTCTATTTTCGTTGCCCTCGAGACGATCGGTTACGCCTTTCTCAGCCTGTCGATGCTCCTCGTCAGTTCGATTTTCACGGGGGGAAGGCTCGAGAGTTGGATTCGATGGCTCTTCATCATCAGCGGCGCTTTTGGTCTCTTCAGTGCGATCATCGCTCCATTTGACCAGCCGATCCTTTTCTATACAGGATTTGGCCTATCGCTGCTTGTTTTTCCTATGGCGACATTTTTTGTCATTCTCTTCTTCAAAAAGTTCAACACCAGGGATCTACCCTGATGGGTAGAGGAGGCCCCATATGTGGATCTTGATGCTCGTCCTTTTGTTCCTTTGAGAGCAACTCAACCTGACCGGGCTTGTCCCGCTGCAGATGGTACTCCCTCGCCACCCTGGAGGGCGGTCGACTGCTCTGGCCATTGGTTTTGAAAATCGCACTCTTCTTCCCCCCGGAGATGCGTTAAATACACTCTCAGCTATTTCTGTTAATTGATTGGAAGGAATTTCCAAATGAAAGTAACTCTTGGAAACAAAATTGTGCTCGTCCTGGGCGGATATGGCGCTGTTGGTAGCGCTGTTTGCGAGGAGCTAGCAAAGACTGGTGATTTCCGTATTCTGGTTGCGGGACGGCATCTTCGAAAAGCAGAAAAGTTGGCCTACCGGCTCGGCGAACGGGTGGAGCCGGTACAAATCGATGCCTCCGAACCGGATAGCTACCAGGATCTCTTAAGCAAAACAACCCTGGTTGTCAATTGCGTCGAGGATAATAACTTCCTAGTCGCCAAAGAATGCCTGAAGCATTCCGTGCATTATATTGAGGTGTCAGCAACCATTCAGCTCATTGAACAACTTCAAACCCTTCATGCGGAAGCAAAGCGTGCAGATGCAACCGCAGTACTAAGTGTGGGCGTTACACCTGGCCTAACGAACCTGCTGGCGCACTATGCTCAATCGTGTCTTGGTCCGCTGGAGCAGGCAGATCTGATCGTTCTCCTTGGTCTCGGAGAAGTGCACGGCGAGGCTGCCACTCGGTGGCTTTTACAAAATCTAGGCAAGCATTTTTTCGTTAAATCGGGCGATAAACGCAAGAAAGTGCGCTCGTTCGGCGAAGCACGGTCTACAAGATTGCCGGAGCCTTTTGGGCTACGAACGGCTTTTCGAATTGACATCTCAGACCAGCATACGCTTCCGGATACCCTGGGTATCAAATCTGTCAACACATGGTTATGCTTTGATTCCCGCTTGGCGACTCGTCTTGTATGGTTGCTTGCGAACTCAGGACT
>CAZAQS010000136.1:0-12128 GCA_964486825.1 uncultured Anaerolineaceae bacterium
TGCCTTGCCTCCTTTAAATGACACAGCCATCTCCATATCAGTCTCAACCACTTTAGCACTACGCACAAGCGGAACGACCGAATAACCCAACCCCGCGACATCGTTCACCCCCAGCAAGACAGACTGCTTTCCATGGCGCTCAATATACTGAACCGGAATATCCTCAACCACACTGTCCCCTGTCACAGCCCCACTCTTCCACTCATCCAAAGATAGCTCTACCAGTGCATCTCGCTCCCAGGAGAGCGGGTTGAAGACCACCAGGCTTTCCTGCTGGACAGGTATCTCCACCAGGATCGCTTGCTGAGCATTCTCAAGTGCTTTCTCCCCGCATTCATGAATTGCTGCATAATCCACCCGGCAGTCTTCGTAAACCTGGCGGATGGAAGACCCTGGCAAGATATCATGGAACTGGTTTAAAAGGATTAGCTTCCAGGCTGAGAGAAGCTCCTCTCCCGGGTAGCGGTCCCTGGCAGTTAAGATATCCGCCATCGTACAAAGCCATTCTGCGTTATGGAAAAGGACCTCCGCCTCCCGGTTGGCGCGTTTTATGAAGGCCTGTGAGGTATAGGTACCCCGGTGATATTCCAGATACAGCTCGCCATCCCAAACCGGTAATTTCTTGTGGGACACCTGCTGCTCCAAACGCTCGAGGAAAGCCTCCGCTTTGCCCAACTGCACTTTCGGCAGCCCTGGGATATTTCCCATCACACGGGCTGTTTCTAGCATCTCTTTGGTAGGTCCACCGCCTCCATCCCCCCAGCCATATAACAGGAGCAGTTCTTCATTCAGGTCTTTTTGCTGGTAGTTATCCCAGATGCCCTTGACTTCTAAAGGTTCCAGAGTTCCGTTATATGTAAAAGACGGCGAGTTGACTTCCGGCGTTGTAATGAAATGCGCCAGTACCTGGCTCCCATCGATGCCCGTCCACCGAAAGGTGTCGTACGGGAAGCGGTTATACTGGCTCCAGCTGATCTTGCTGGTAACGAAATATTTCAATCCGCTTTTCTGGATGATCTGCGGTAGGGCTGCCGTGAAACCAAATGCGTCTGGTAGCCATAGGGTCTTCATATCCACCCCGAATTCACGCCGGGCATATCGCTTCCCAAGTAGGATCTGGCGAATAAGGGATTCGCCGCTCACCAGGTTGGTGTCCGCTTCAACCCACATAGCTCCGGTAATCTCCCACTCCCCTGAGCGTATTCTGTCCCGAACCCGGGCGAATATTTCAGGGTAATCTTCCTTCAAGAATTCATAAAGCTGGGGAGAAGAGTGAAGGTAACGGTATTCGGGATACTGGCGCATCAGGTGAAGGACTGTAGAAAATGTCCTTGAGGCTTTTTGGCGGGTATGCCGCAACCGCCACAACCAGGCCAGGTCGATATGAGAATGACCGATTCCAGTAACTCTCGGCTTGATCTCGGCGCTTTCCAAGCCTGCCAGTCCCTCCATCAAGGTCAGAATCGCGCTATCTATGGTGCGGTGAAAGACCTCCGAACCCGGTAAGTGGAAGTCTACGCAACCCAAAGACCGGTTAAGAAGCCCAAGCAGACGCGTCCGGCGCAAGTCGTTCTCATCCAAGAGCTTGGTCGTTTTCAGCAATGTGTTGGCCAGGAGGTAATATCTCTCGGCAGGCTCGTTGACCACCAACAACTTCGCCAGTTTAAATCGCCGCCGGTCTGGGATATCTATGACGCCGCTCCATGCTTTCAAGGCGATATCAATGAAATCCTGCTGCAGGTGCTCAGGCGGTAGCCAGGCCTCTTCATGCCACACATCGATGCCCTGCAGAGGTTGGCCGTTGACATAAAGAAGTGTCTCAGCAGTAGAACCGCCTCCATCACGCGGACCAACCAGGAAACGTAGGTAAAGCTTACGCTGCTTTACATGCTCCGGGATCGGTAGGCGGATCCTGAACCAGGCTGTGACGTCATAACCGCCCCAGTAATCGCCAACCTCGAAATCATCCCAGCTGCTGTCATCATATTCAGGCCTGTGAGCGTCTTCACATTGCAAAGCCGCCTCCCCCTGCAAGAATTTAAAGCGCGGGATGTCATAAACTTCCTCGTACACCGCCAGTTTGATTTCCTTCAGGTGGTGCTCGATCTTTTCTATTGTAAAAAACATGCTGCTCGTTCGTTGCTCGTTCCTCATTCCTGACCTTTCCGTAATTCACACTGGCTTACTTCCATCGCCCTGTAGACTCCTTCTCTCCGCCAAACTTCTAGCATCAGCTCATAGTGAGCTAAAGATAAACCGGTGTAGTTACAGTTGGTGTAGAGCTCACTAGCCCCTGCCTTTCCATTATTGCTTCCTCAGGTGTTCCAGGGCTTGCTCGAAAAAGTCCGGGCTGCCAAAGCTGCCCGACTTCAATACCAAAAGCAACCTATTTCCGGATAGTGACAGGCAGGATGGCAGGCCTGGCTGGATCTCCTTCCAGATACGTTGCCCGTGAATACCCAAACGCTCACATACCGCGGCCGAGGTTTCTCCACCAGCAACGATCAACCGGTTTTGTCCGCTACGCTGCAGCACTCTGGCAGTGATATCCGCCAGCGTCGTAGATACCAGCCGCCCGGTTTCCGTGTTTGAGAAGCCCTTCTCTCTTCCGAGTGCCTGGGTCATAGCGACTGCTTGAGGTTGGTGGGGGGATTGCAAGACCACATCCAGGCCGCCTTCGAGAGCAGCCGAGATCTCTCCCTGCAAACGCCCTACTTCAGCGGATCGTTCCTCTTCAGAGAAAATGGCTCGTGTATCCAGGATATAAGATGGGATCCCTTTTCTACAGATATACTCGATCTGGGCTGCGGTCTGCGGCATCAAGCTACCTGCGGTGCACAGGATGCCGGTTCTGGACGGGTGATACAGGTCGAGAGCTCCTGGATCTTCTGGAGGAATGCACCAGACTGCGGGAAGCTCTTCCGCCAGGGCCGAGCTTCCGCATAAGACAGGCTCATCCCAGGTCGCCTGGGCAATCGTCTGCAGTGCTTCCTGACCCGTCACATCCAGGATCAGGTAGCTACACCTGGCCTTCATTTCCAATATTTGCTGTCGTAAATATCCGGCTCCCATGGAGACGACGTCCTGGTCCAACAATGAAACCATCCGCTTGGTTTGCGAGCTGAGGATTTCAACCAGGTTGGAGCTGCGCATGGGATGGATCGGGTCATACCGGAACTCCGACTCTTCCAGCGGCACTGAATGCACGTAATGTACACCTCGCATCGTCAGGCGCCCGTTCTTAGGGAAACCCAGCACAACGACGCCGAAACTCAGCCCCAGCGCATCCAGCATGCCGTCAAATTCAGCACCGATATTTCCCCGGAAGACCGAGCAGGTCTTGTTAAAATATTGCCTGGCGCCGCTACTTTTGAGCCAGCGAGTGGCTGCATACACCTTCCGGTATGCCTCTTGTGGCATATCCAGGCGAGAGTTGGTATCAAGAATACATACCTGTGGCAGGGCTTCCTTGGTGGGTAGATGCTCTTCAGAAACCGGGCCGGAATACGGGTACACATGCACCTCCATACCCCATTTGGCAAACATAATCCCAATATCATTGGCTCCGGTCACATCATCGGCTACCACACCGATCCTCATCCTGGCAGCCGCGCCAACCTGCCTCTCGGAGGCTGGCAGTGTAGCAACTTTCATTCAGCCCACTCCATAAGGTTTGTTTCCAGGATCGCTAAGGATGGGTCTTTCGGTACCCGCAAGGTTTTGATCTCACAAGGCCTGAAACTCGCCTGGTAAATACGGCTCCAGCGCGGCATACAGATGGTGGTGGTGACGGCTTCCTGGGCAACCTCCACACATCGGAGGATCAAGTCCTCGCTCCCTTCGGCGATTTTTACAGACGTCACGAGGACATTCTCCACATCCAGGGAGATATAAGAATCGGATTGTGGCAAGATTCCCTCTGGATGATACGTACCCAACAGGCAGATAGGGTCCTGGTTCAATTCAGCCGCCTTTTGCACTGTTCCTGAATCTTCCCAGCTACCCTCGTGTGGTAACAGGACATAGCGGAATTGTTGGACTCCCTGGTCGATAAAGCTGTAATCCCCGTCCGGTTGCGGTTCCACAGGCATATGGTGAGCGTAGATCGGGCTGCGTAAGACGGTCATACCGATATCCCGCACATCTACATCAAAGCTATATTTCCCATCGTTGAGGAGGCTTACCCCATATAGACTACCCGTATCTTTTGATACGCCCGATAGGTCCACCCAACTCTGGCCAGGCTCTTCTTCCCCGTTCGCAAAACGCTCGATATGCCCGTACGGAACCTCAGCGGTGGCTTTCATATGGGACAGGTTGACCGGGAAGCGGATTTTCAAAGCTTTGTGCTGTTCCCGCCAATCCAACCGGACCTTGATCTCAATATAATTCAAATCACGATACAGGCAAAAGCTCTGCACCAGCCGGGACCGCCCGTATTCACTGGTCACTCGAATGATGGCTTTTACCGGTCCATTCTCTACTAATTTTACACAGGTGGCTTTGAAATGGCCTGCTACCTGGTTGAAGCGGAAGACGTTATGCGCCCAGGTATCGCTACGATCCTCAAGCACTACCGGTATGGCTGCCGGCCCGCAAAAAACCTCTGTACCGACCAACTTATCGTACAGCCGGCTGATCGCTCCGCTTTGCGGATCGATTTCCAACCGAAATCGGGACGTTTCGACGAATGTATCACCGGCCGGGAGTGATGGTAGAGCTTCATTTGTTCTCTCCAGCTCCTGGCTTTTATAGAGCCGAAATGTCCGGTATCCCAGGGGCGAGAGCTCGGATACGAAGCTCAACCGGGTGCGACCTTTTGCAGTCGCTTTCGGTTGTACCAACTGGTGAGTAAGGTTCTTCCCCGTATCGTCCAGGACGGTAAAACCGTCTGCTTCGCCGCCAACCTCGAACTCGATATCCCTGCGGCTGTACCACGAATGTGGGTTGAAGACCACCAGGGGGGTCATACCTTCTTCAGGCTCGATCTTGATCTTCCAGGCCAGTGACTGGATAGCATAATTCATCCCGCGTCCGGCGATCGCCATCGCCTCTCCATAGCTATCGCGAGCATCTTCGTAGGCTTCTTCCAGGCTCGTTCCGGCTAAAATATCGTGAAACTGGTTGAATAGCACGTTTTTCCAGGCCTGGCTTAAATCGCGAGGATATGGCTGCCCGGTAACCCAATTGGCGATAGCAGAAAATTTCTCGGCCACCAACAACGCATTTTCTGCTCGCCGGTTCCAGCGCTTTACACCCGAATGGACCGAATAGGTACCACTCGCATGGTGCTGTAAATCATCGTGAACTACGGGGATATGCAGGTCCTTCTTTATTAGGTCCTGGAATAACTTCTCGGGACCAGCCAATTCAAGGTGTGGGTATTTGCAGTCAGCTTGCATTTTGCGTATGCTATCCAGGTTCTGGCGGGTGGGGCCACCACCATGGTTGCCTACACCATAGAAGCATAGGCCGGCTTCAAAGGGCTGTTTGACCTCTGCAGCGCACCGCAAGACGTGGTTTTCCAGGCCCTCTCCCCACGTACAGTACTCATAAGGCAGGCGCAGCGTTAAGACTCGCGATCCATCGTCAGATTCCCACCAGAAGAGTCGCCCGGGAAGGCCTTTCTCGTGCGGCATGGGGCGCATGAAAATATAGTAATCCAGCCCGCTTTTCTTCAGGATCTGCGGCAGCATGGCATGGTGGCCAAAGCTGTCTACGTTATAACCAACCCGC
Source organism: uncultured Anaerolineaceae bacterium (assembly GCA_964486825.1). Lineage (GTDB taxonomy): Bacteria > Chloroflexota > Anaerolineae > Anaerolineales > UBA4823 > CAZAQS01. The sequence goes on from CAZAQS010000136.1 coordinate 5,737, forward strand.
GCTGTGACTCCGAACTTATCCTTGAAGTAATGCTGCCCATAGAGCGCCTGGCGCACGAAAGCCTCACCGCCCGGAAGGTTGCAATCAGGCTCGACCCACCAGCCTCCTACAATTTGCCAGCGTCCTTCTTTCACCCTTTGACGAATCTCCTCGAACATCACTGGATCGCTCTTTTCTACCCATTCGAAAAATGCGGCTGAGCTTGACACAAAGACAAAGTCTTCGTATTCGTTCATACGATCCAGCGCCGATCGGAATGTGGCTTTGACCTCCTGGAACCCTTCCGGCCACCTCCACAACCAAACCGGATCGATATGCGCATTGCCAATCATATAAAGCGTTTTGTCCTTCGCCGGTCTTGAGTTTGTCATCGGGAATAGATCCTCTGCCTGGCCAAATCTCGCAGTGGCTGCTGCATTGGCAGGTAACCTTCTTCGAATAGATATTTATAAGCTTTGTGGCGTTCAGGGTCTGGAGAGTAGCTGGCTACATCCATCGTGGGCCTTGCCCGGAGGGCGGCCTCCTCATCTGTAAATTCGCCGGCTCCCAACCCTGCTAACAAGGCTGCTCCAAGGATTGTCGCCTCAGGCATCGAAAGCGCATCCAGGTGACATCCGAAGACATCCGCTTTGATCTGGAGCCAATGCCGGTTACGGGTTCCGCCTCCAGCCGCCAGGATGCGTTGGATGGGGATTCCAAGGGATCGTTCAGCCGCTCGCCGGATATATTCCAGCTCGTAGGCCGTCCCTTCCAGCACAGCTTTCAAGATATCGGCTCTCCCGTGCCTGCTGCTCAATCCCACCAGTGCGCCGCGCAAGTCCGGGTCGGAATGTGGAGAGCCGCTGCCAGCAAGGTATGGGAAATACAGGATCCCGCTCGGCTCCAACCCGGCTTGCTCCAGTAAGGCATCGACTTCATCGTAGGACAGCGGCTTGTCCCCCAGCAGGGAACGAAACCACTCCACTGAGCCGCCCGACGCCGATAATCCACCCATCCAGTAGCCGTATCCGCTCGCTACGTGGCAACCATACGATAACCCAGAGCGATATTCAGCTTCACCAAGCTCACCTGTCTCGTGCGCACCCAGGAAGGACTCTGCTGTGCCCATCGAATCGAATACCAACCCAGGCCGGATTGCCCCAGCCGCAAAAGCTGCACATACATGATCATGTCCGGTAACGGAGACCGGGACTCCAGCTTGCAGACCAGGGAGAACTTTCTCCATGCTGGCGCCGATTGGCGTCCCGGCCGGGAGGACCTCCGGAAAATTCGTCGTCTTCAAGCCCCATTCCTGTAGCCAGTCTTCATCCCATCTCTTTGGCCCAATCTGAAAAGCGTATGTCCGGCCTGCCAAAGAATAATCGCTTGCCATCCGCCCGGTTAACCGGTAAGCGATGTAAGAAGCTGCTGGTAACCAGACGGCCCCTTCCATGATCGAAGGCTGCTGGTCTCTCAGCCACAAGATTTTTGCCAGGCTGCACTTAAAGGTCGGGTAAATGCCTGACTCAAGGAAACGCTTCCGGAGGTGAGCAGGATCCCCATGACGACCAAGCAAAGCAGCTTGTTGGGTTGCGGACTGGTCGAACCACGGCAGCATCATAGACCTGGCAGCCCCAGACGACTGCTCCACAAGTAAGCCGGTCTCGGCCATGCTGGAAACGCCGATCGCCGCCACTCGTTGCGATCCACCTGCTTCGAGAGCTCTGCGCATACAGGCTGACACAGTTTCCCATAGCTCCTGCGGATCATAATAGGCATAGCCATCAGGAGAATGGCGCGTAACGGTAGGCAGTCCATGGGTAGCTGCCAGCTGCAGGCGGCCCTCAATTTCCACGAACAGGCCTGCCTTGCAATGCGTCGTTCCGATATCGACGCCCAACAATTCCTTAAGCCTGTGTCCCATCCTGGCCTTCCAAGATCATCTTCAGTTTTTCCATTCCAGAGCGAGGGCTGCTAAGGAATTTTTGGCGCAGGTCTGCGGGTAGCGCCGGCAAGACTCTGCTCATTGATGCCTGCGCAAGCACGATCACATCAGCTCTTTTCGCTAATCCATCCAGTGCGGTTGCCAGGGCCTGGTCATGTCCAGCCTGATCTCCAGAAACCAGCTTTTGGTAGGCTTCGCTCACCAGGACAGGTTCAAGCTCGATTTCTGCCCTGATAGAAGCCGCTTTCGCCAGGATCAAACGCCGTGTTGGGTTCAATGTCGTCTCTACGGTCGCAGCTATCCCTATTTGCCTGCCCCTCTGCACGGCTTCTTCCGCCATGGCTTCATCGATGCGGACTACCGGGATCGACACTGCCTGGGCCATGGCCTGGACGGCTTCTCCAACGGATGAACAGGCATTCAACACACCTGCTGCTCCCGCCTGTTCGGCAAGGTGTGCAAACCGGACCAGTTGGCCAACTACCTGCTCGACATCGCCGCCATTGGATGCCAGCTGGGGCAAAATCGTGTCGTCCACGAAATCGACGATCTCCCATCCCGGCAGCAGCTCATGTGCCAGGTTCCTCAACAGGCTGACAGTAACCGGTGTGGTGTGGGTGATGGCAAATTTTTGCATAGATCTACCTGATCGATCAAAACCAGTTATCACTTAAATCCCATGGCTTTCCTACCCCGGCGACTACCCGGTTTCAGGGAGGCCCCCATGCTCCGTAGCTGCTGTCCTATCCGGTCCAAAGGCTTGCCCTGTTCGCCCGGGTGAGCCAGGCGGGTCCGGTAGGCGCTCCACACCTGCCGGATTAGCGCGTAATCCTTCTCAGTGAGAGGCTCGAGTGAAGTATCGATATGAGTAGCATAATAAAGCGAAGGCACGCCCAGTTCTCTCTGTAGGTGCAGGTAACGCCTCCAGGTTGCCCGGTTCCTCATCGGCCAATTATCCGTATCGATGATGGCCTGCGGGCAGGCAATTTGTACGATTCTGGCCCGCAACTGCATGGCCTGGTTGACATCACTGTCCATATTGACATCGTTCAGCCGGATCATATCGGTTACGTCCGCCAGGTAGGGATGCGGGGTTTGCGTCATGACCAATGCGTCCCGCTTTGCCTGCTTGGCTTCATCGTAAATGATCCCCAAGTATGATCTCATCAGCTCCAGGCCCCAGGCATCCCCATAAAGACACAGCCCAGGCCCACTCGGCATGCGTGCCGTAAAATCGATTTTAAAGCCATCCGCATCGTACCCATCAGAAGAAAGCATGTGGCGGATTGACTTTCGCAACCTGGCCTCATACGCCGGGTTTGTGGGATCCACCGAAACGGGCAAACCGCTGGCGTTGGTGATACATTCCCCGTCTGGTACACCTTCTGGATCCCAGGCTTTCAACCACAGCAAGACCTTCTTCCCATCGGCATGCTGCCGGTCGATGAAACCGCGCAGGTCGGGCCATTTCATCTCGTCGGCCTGATTTTGACCATACGTCGCCTGCCACTTATCATCCAATACCACCGTTCCTGGCTCTATTCCCTGACCGGTCAGTTTTGATAAAAAACCTGTATAAAGATCTTGCCTGGAGTAGGAAGCGGCCTTTCCTTGATCGACTTCCGCCTGGTAGCACTGCTGGCCCCAGCCACAGAAAATCGGCTCTCGCCACCAGTCTGGTGGGTTGGCTTTTCTGGCTGTTGGCGCCCATCCACATTCCTTCAAGGCATGGATATGCGCAGCCAGGGCCAGGTATTCATCTGATTCGAAGTCGAAGCCGATGCCTGGCAATCGGTAGCTGTCCTTTACGATGGTATGCCCTTCATACGCCAGAGAAAGGTAGAACCCACCTCGCTGCGCATGGTATGCGTATTGGGTGAAGCGGTTAGAGCCAGGCGCAGCCTCTACACCCAATCCCAACCAACCTTGATTACCAGCGAAACACAAGCAGAAGGGTGGTGGGGTGAAAAACCAGGTAGACTTTACCGGCAACGGTACTCCCATCAGCTCGATATGGGAACCCTCCGCAGGCGAAAAATAATTGGTCTCATCTGAATTCGGTGTTGGATTAAAGCCTTTTACAAAACTCTGCCCAGACCAATAGAAACCAGACCCCCAACGGGTCTGCGCCGAAGAGAACCCCCCGAAATAGTTGGCCTCAACCAGTTGGCCTGAACCTTCTACTTCAACCTCGTAAACCAGGCGCCTGGGCGTGCAACGGAAACGGTAGGTTTTGCTCCGCCAGGCATTACTGGCGGCTTTCAAAGAGAAAACCACTTCATTTTCAAACTCTTCCACCACCCACGGACCGATATGGGTTGTATCGTCACGGGCATGCATTGGGTGGATGCTGGATAGAACAAAAAGCTCAGCCAGCGGTTTCCCCTGTTGGTCCTCGAGATATACAAATGGTTTATCCGGTGCAAGCCTTAACCGGTATCGCTCAGCTTCAAGCTGAGTAACGCCTTCTTTTTCTGCCAGCAACATTGTGGACACCTCTTCATTGCGATGATATGCTTCGATATTCAGAAGGGGTAAATTCTAGGATAGGTAAGGTACAAAAAAAACCCTTAGCGCGAACCGACTAAGGGAATCAGAATGCGAGAAGAGCTTCCTGACCTAGGCAGTTCGGCCGCCTTACGGAGTTGATCACAACCCGCTTAGACCCGGAACTTTGTGCCCCTGTTTTTCAACAGGTTTACCTTTTCTATATCTTGTAATGTTGCCCTAAACAAGCGATTGACTCGATCGAACGCCTGTTACAGGCAATACCAATATCGATATCTTCTCCAAAACAACCGTTATTCTTGGATTTTGCTTAATTATAATCTTTGGGAATCTTTATTGCAACTTCTTATTGATGAGAATGTGGTAAGGCTTATGTTTGAAACTCGAGGCTTGTTCCTAACGATATTGTCATTTAATCTTCTGAATAGCAGTTTGCCGTTATAATAAATCTTGATCCAGCAAGTACTCGAGCTATATACAAAACACAAAACATCATCACCTTCCGTGGTTTTCCGGGCATTTCCGTTCAGGATGGCCTCACTACACAGGTATAAACACCACCTGCATCCTCGCCCTGGCTCTTTCCAGGCTCGGATCTTACTCATCGTTCTCCTCCTGTTTGCGATCTCAACTCCTCATGCAAGCGCCCTGTCGTTTGAGCACCCTGACGAGGTGTTAGCGGAGGTTGTGCCGGGAAGGGTCATTGTCAAGCTTAGAGATCATCTTGAGAGTTCCAAGGAGCTGGGAACAGCCAGCATGGATGTAGCCACACAGGTCCTGGCTCGTGAGGAAATTGAATCCGCCCGTGAGCTGTACCAGGAGCCAGCCGCGTACCCTGAGCTCGCCCGCCAGGCTGGGCTCGAGGGGGTCTACCTCCTCGAGCTAGAAGAGGGCGTAGACGTCTTCCAGGCTGCCGAGGCACTGGCAGCAGATCCGAACGTTGAGTACGCCGAACCGGATTACGTGTTGACGACCGCAGTAATTCCCAACGACCCCTCATTCAACCAGCAGTGGGGATTGAACAATACCGGGCAGTTGATCACGTATGGATCTGTCAGCTCAACCGGCAAGCTAGACGCCGATATCGACCTGCCAGAGGCCTGGGAAATCACGCGCGGCAGCCGCGATATCATCATCGCCGTTATCGACACGGGCGTAGACCTATCCCATCCAGACCTGGTTAATAAGCTCTTTACTGGATACAACTTCATATCACCAGGCAGCCCTCCTCAAGATGACGGAGGCCACGGCACACATGTCGCCGGTACCATAGCTGCAGCCACACATAATTCTATCGGGGTAGCCGGGGTATGCTGGGAATGCCGGATCATGCCGCTGAAGGCGCTGGGGAAGAGCTCTGGGTCGACGGAGACGGTTTCTAATGCTATTCGTTACGCCGTTGACCATGGGGCGCATGTCATAAATTTGAGCCTCGGGGGTCCAGATGGAAGTACAACCCTATTAAACGCCGTCAGGTATGCTTATCTGGCAAATGTCCCCATCGTTGCAGCGATGATGAATGAGGCGGAAAGATATCCCACCGCGATCTATTATCCTGCTGCATATCCCGAAACCATCGCGGTGGGCTCGACGGACAAATTGGACGTGCGCTCTGTTTTCTCCAGCTACGGCAACCATATCGATCTTTCCGCCCCTGGTTCCGAGATCCTCAGCACCTATTGGATCTACCCGAATACTCATACCTATGCTTATTCCTCCGGCACATCGATGGCAACCCCTCACGTTGTAGGGGTGATCGGTCTGATGCGCTATCTCGATCCAAAATTAAGCGTGGAGGAGATCCGAACGATCCTGAGAACCAGCGCCGATGATTTAGGGGCCAGCGGTTGGGATATCTATTACGGCGCCGGGCGGCTAAATGCTTACCGCGCCTTACAGTTGACATCTTATGCGATTACGAGCCTTACCCTCAGTGGACCAACCGTGCTAAAAACAGGCC
>CAZAQS010000137.1:0-12060 GCA_964486825.1 uncultured Anaerolineaceae bacterium
GACGGACCCGGTCACGATCGGAGGCAGTATCTTATCGATGGTCTGCTTCTCACCGGCATAGCGGATCACCAGGCCCATCACAACGTTCACCACACCGGTTACAACAATGCCGGCCTGGGCTACGCTGATCAGTTCATCGCTTACCGGCTGCCCAAAACTGGCTCCGGTTATAGCCAGGGTAGCAGCAATATAACTGAAGCTAGAGCCGTAATACAGGGGGATGAACTTGCCAATGCCCCAACGGGACCCGATCAAGGCTACGATTGTAGCCAAACCAGAAGCCATCAACACCGTGCTGACGTGGAAACCTACCAGCAACGCAACCAGCACCGTTGCCGGGAACATGGTCAGGACATGCTGAAAGCCTAGCAGGATGATATGCCCAACAGGCGGCACATCATTTGGGAGGTATCCCAGGATCTTCGAGTCATTCTGCTGCATGCTCATCTTATACTCCTCTTACTTATAGTGGTTTAGGATCGAACGAGGCGGATTACCGCTAGTAACTAAATTCATCTTCGGAAGAAGGAGTTTCGAGCTTCCTTCTACCATGAGCGTCTAGCAAACCAAAGGCCACTAGTCAGGGCTGCCTAAGCTTTACCCAGGACCATCGCTAAAAGAGCCATCCTGACGTACAGGCCATACTCCATCTGGCGGAAATAAGCTGCTCGAGGATCGGCGTCAACTTCCATGCTGATCTCTCCTACACGAGGCAGAGGATGCATGACGATCATCAGGTCTTTTGCCAGGGTCATCGTCTCAGGCGTGATCACAAAGGCGCCCTTCACGCTCTCATAACTCGCCTGGTCTTCGAAACGTTCTTTCTGGACACGGGTGACGTAAAGGACATCCGTCTCGGGCAAAACATCATCTAATGTAGAGTATTCAGCCTGGCTGATACCTTTCGCATTCAACTCATCGAGGATTTCTGAGGGCATACGCAGGATATCGGGTGATACATAATTGAGTTGGACATCATACAACGACAGCAGGCGGGCGAGGGAATGGACCGTGCGGCCGTACTTCAGATCTCCCAGCATGGTCACCTTCAAACCATCCACACCCTCTAGCTCTTCGAGAATTGTAAATAGATCGAGAAGCGCCTGGGTAGGATGCTCGCCAACTCCATCGCCGGCGTTGATGATGGGCTTACGGGCATATTGGGCTGCCAGGGCCGCCGATCCTATTTCGGGATGGCGCAAGACGATCACGTCGGCGTAGCATTCCAGGGTCCGGACGGTATCAGGTAAGGATTCCCCTTTCGATACCGAGGAATACCGCACTTCGTTGATCGGGATCACGCTGCCTCCCAGGCGTTCCATTGCAGACGTAAAGGATGAGGAGGTACGTGTGGATGGCTCGTAAAACAGGTTGGTCAGTATTTTGCCCTTCAACAGGTCGAACGATCCAACCCTGGCTACCATCTCTCGCATTTCATGCGCCACATCGAAGATATAATCCAGGTCATACCGGCTGAACTGCTTTACAGAAAGGATATCTTTCCCATAAAAAGGAGCGGTACGCTGGTCTCCAAAAGGCAGGTGGGGGTTTTCCGTGCGGGTGGGGGGTACATAAGTTGCCATATATTAATCTCCTTTTGCTGATTTCTTTCCCATCAATTTCTACTCACGCAGGTTCTTACCATATCCAGGCGGCGCCAACACCTGTCCATCTAGATAAACTTCCTGCCCACGCAGGACCACTTTCCGTAGCCGCCCACGCACCCTCCAGCCCTCGAAAGGCGTCCAGCCACAACGAGTGTGAGTCTCCGCGGCCCGAATTTCCCAAAGTTCATCCATATCAACATCGATATAGGTCTCCGGTTGCTCGGGCAGGCGAAAGATCCGGCGCGGGTTGGTATGCAAGCGCTCGACGAGATCCTCCAGAGTAAGGCGCCCTTCGGAAACAGCATTAAACAACAAGGGTAAAGCTGTTTCCAGGCCCGGGAAACCCGGTGGGGGGTCCTGTGATTCCTTTTCAGCCAAGGTATGTGGGGCGTGGTCCGTGGCAAAGCAATCGATCACATCCAGGTTCTCCCATAGGGCGTCCCGGTCTGCTGTATCTGCCAACCGCGGCCGGACCTCGCTCACTCCTGCGCCTAAAGCGGGTATATCATCCTTCGTCAGGAAAAGATGGTGGGGAGTGACTTCACAGGTTACCAGGAGACCTTTCTCTTTTGCAGCTTTGATGAGCAGGATCTCTTCTCGCCGTGAGACGTGGCATAGATGGACGGGGCGATCGAAGAGAGCAGACATCAAGATCACGGCTGCCAGGCTTCTACCTTCCGCATGTGCAGCGATGGGTAGGTTTGCGGGCCAGGCCGCAAAATGAGCCATCCAATCGTTCATATCGTCCAGACGCAAGGGGCCATAGGTCTGGTCCAAATACATTTTCAAGCCGGCGGCGCGAGCGGCGAGTTCTCCAACCTGGCTTACGTTTTCTGCTCCTGCACCTAAGAATTGTGCATAATCACAACGCGCTTTACTGCGGGCCATCTCCAGTGTGAGCTCCAGGCTGTCACGGTCGGTAACGGGTGGGCGGGTGTTCGGCATGCATAGAACGGCAGTAAACCCACCTGCCAGAGCAGCCGAGGTGCCCGAATCCCAATCCTCCTTATGGACAGCGCCAGGCTCGCGCATGTGGACGTGCAGGTCAACTAATCCGGGTAATTGCATGCTGTTCCCTTATAAAAAAATAGAGCCTTTACGGCTCATTTTTTTGACAGAAAAAACGCCCATTCGAGCGAGAGCTCGAGGGCGCTTTTGATCTAAGAACGAAGTGTATTTTGGAATTTGCATACTTGCCCGATTTTACAGAAAATCGGAAATATGTCAAGGATGAATTTCGACATTTTCCAATATTTTAACCTAGGGGGTCCCAGCTCCATTCGGATAGAGTATTGATAGCGCCGTAAGCGGTCATATCCAGGTGCAGGGGAGTAATGGAGACGTACCCCTGGGAAAGGGCTCCAAAATCCGTCCCATCATCAGGGACGCCGGTAGGCTCCTCTCCGCCAATCCAATAATAAGGCCGGCCCCGTGGATCCTTGCGGCTGACCAACTTATCCAGGTACACGCGCAGTCCCTGCCGGGTGACCATATAACCCTTGATCTCTTGCTCCGGTAGATTAGGTACGTTGATATTTAAGATAATGTTTGGGGGCAAGCCTCGCTTAATCACCGTATCCACGATATGACGAGCTGCACGCGCCGCTGAGCTGAAATCCACCTCAGCAGCCGGATGGCTTGGGCCATTCAAGGATACTGCGAATCCAGGCAAGCCCCAGATGGCAGCCTCCATCGCTGCGGTTACCGTCCCGGAATACGTCACGTCATGGCCTAAATTTGCATTTGGATTGATACCCGAGACGACCAGATCTACTTTTTCTCGCAAGACACCTAAAACAGCCAGCGCCACACAATCGGAAGGTGCGCCGTCCGTAGCAAACGCTGGCACACCGTCCAACAGGTCCACTTCCTTGACCCGCATCGGCCGGTCCATGGTCTTTGCATGCCCCGAGGCCGACCAGTTGCGGTCAGGAGCCAAGACAGTGACCTTACCTAGAGAGAGCATCTCTTTTGCCAGGGCCAGCAATCCAGGAGCTGTAACACCATCGTCGTTAGTGATCAAGATATGCATTGAATTTTTTGCGTCCTTTGCTGGTTATTAATAATTTATCCATCCTATCATCAAATTATCTTTGGCCGGTCCCCCAGATAAGTTGATCGTCCAGCCCAGGGAAATTATAACCCTGGCCTCAATCCGGCGAGCGTATGTTTTCGTAGACCCACCAGTATTTATCACAGGGTCGTTGTCCCCCCGGTCTCTAATGGTACAATTTTATGGTGTACTGCAGCCAGCCGGGTGATTGGCTTATAAGGAAACTTTTTACCTTATCAAGCCTTTCACGGAGCGCCAGCCGCTCGGTACATCTCGCCAAACACACCTTGCGGTTTGTTGAAGCTGCAGGCGCTCATCGGGAGGAGATAGAGAGTGAAAACAATATTCGCCAGGATAATCGGGGTTATTTTTATATTCACTGCAATCATTGGAATCTTGTTTAGTATAGTAGCCTTGATCGCAATTTGGACATACCGTCCAGAGGTGAGTTTTACTGCCAAGGAAAATGTACGCTTATTGGGGGAAAACCTTGAGACCACCCAGGATGGTCTTGTCCTGGCAGCCAGTTCGTTGGAATCATCGATCCTAAGCATTACCACATTGGAAGCCACGGTTGAAGCAACTGCCAGGTCGATCGACGATACTGCTCCCTTGATCGACACATTCGTCGTCCTGACAAGAGAGGACCTGCCCAATGCAGTCAACTCCGCCCAACTATCCCTGGTCGCTGCACAGGACAGCGCTGAAATTATCGACGGAGTGCTCTCCGCCCTGGCCTCGATCCCGTTTGTGCCTCGCGACCTGTATAACCCGCCAGTGCCCTTGCATGTCGCGCTCGGGCAGGTGTATGAAAGCATCGAGAACCTACCAGAGGCCTTACAAACAATGGAAGAAAGCTTGACTCTGACCAGCCAGAATTTGGAAGTGATCCAGGCCGACATCAATCTGATGGCAGAAGATATCCATGAAATCAATTTAAGTATGGTAGAAGCCCAAACAGTGATGAATGATTACCAGTCCCTGGTCTCTGATTACCAATTGCGCTTAGGTAGAATTGATCAAAATATTGACCAGTGGATCGATATGGCATATATCATCCTGACCTTTCTGTTCGTGTTATTAGGTGTAACCCAGCTGGGGCTGCTGACCCAAGGGATAACTTTGTTGGCGTAATAATCAGAACTCATGAAAAAGCAGAGCCAGCGGAAGAAAACCTGGCTCTGCTTTTTCATCCATTTTGGTCTTTGAGCTCACTGCATAAGCATACGACGTAGAACGGTGTGCAAGATGCCGCCATTACGGTAATATTCTGCTTCCACTGGGGTATCGAGGCGTACCATGGTTTTGAATCGGACATCCTTGCCATTCGGCCTGACAGCCCGCACCCAAACATCGCTGTTCGGTGGGATATCATCCCTCAGCCCTTCTACATAGTATACCTCTTCGCCAGTCAGGCCCAGGCTGTCTACATTTTCGCCCAGCTTGAACTGCAAAGGCAGCACCCCCATTCCGATCAGGTTCGAGCGGTGAATGCGCTCGAAGGATTCAGCAATAACGGCTTTCACACCCAACAGGATCGTGCCCTTTGCGGCCCAGTCGCGGCTCGAACCGGTCCCATACTCCTTGCCAGCCAGGATCACCAGGGGGATGCCTTCTTCGCGATACCTCATGGCAGCCTCATAGATAGTCATCTTGACGCCTTTTCCATCTTGATAGTATAAGGTGTAACCGCCTTCCACCCCTGGAACCATCAGGTTTTTCAAGCGGATATTAGCAAAAGTGCCGCGCGTCATCACACGGTCGTTGCCTCGTCTTGAGCCATACGAGTTGAATTCCCGCGATGTAACCCCACGCTCGATCATATACTTCCCTGCCGGACTGTCAGCCGGGATCGATCCCGCCGGAGAGATATGGTCAGTCGTGATCGAATCCCCCAATAAAGCCAGAACCCGGGCGCCTGTTTCTCCACCGATATCCTCGATATGCGGGACTTCTATGGATAGCTCTTCAAAGAATGGCGGCTCCTGGATATAGGTGGAATCGGGCTTCCAGGCGTACAGTTCGCTGTCACCGCCCTGAATTGCGTTCCAGGTCTCGTTGCCGGTAAAGACGTTAGCGTATTTGGCCGTGAACATTTCAGGAATCACTGCTCGAGAAATAGCATCCTGGATTTCCTTATTGGTAGGCCAGATATCTGCCAGGTAGACTGGCTCTCCATCACGGTCAGTACCGAGAGGCTCACCCAGCAAATCTATATCCACCGTACCCGCCAAAGCGAAGGCCACTACAAGTGGCGGGGAAGCTAAATAATTGGCGCGTACATAAGGATGAATGCGACCCTCGAAGTTCCGGTTGCCGGAAAGAACGGCTGCAGAGACAAGGTCAGCGCTGGTGACTGCTTTTACAACCTCTCCAGGTAGGGGGCCGGAATTCCCGATACAGGTTGTACAGCCATAACCCACCACATTGAATCCAAGCTCAGCTAAATGCTCGATCAAGCCGGCTTTCTCGAGGTATTCAGTGACGACCCGCGAACCAGGCGCCAGGCTGGTTTTTACATAGGGGGGGACTTTTAAGCCCTTCTCGACCGCTTTCTTGGCTAATAGCCCTGCCCCCAACATCACCGAGGGATTGGAGGTGTTCGTGCACGAAGTAATTGAAGCAATTACCACCGCGCCATGCCCCATTTCCAGGGATTCATTTTCTCCACCCCCGTTAATTTCCAGGATGGACTTGCGCCCGATATCGGAGAGTGACATGCCATAGCCTCGTTCTGCGGTAGGCGCTGTCAAGGCCAGGCGGAAGGTGCGCTTCAAATCGGCAAGGTTCAACCTGTCCTGGGGTCGTTTTGGCCCCGAAAGACTGGAAGTCACGCTACCCAGATCGAGCTCCAATGTGCTCGTATACTCCGGGTCCGGGGTATCAACCGTCCAGAAAAGACCTTGCTCCTTATAATAGTATTCGACTCGATCGATGAGGCTCTGTGGCCTTCCTGTCAGGCGCAGGTAACGCAGGGTTTCGGCGTCGACCGGGAAAAAGCCGATTGTGGCGCCGTACTCGGGTGACATATTGGAAATGGTAGCGCGGTCCGGTAGGGACAGGGAGGCAAGCCCGGGACCAAAAAACTCGACGAATTTATCCACCACACCCATCTGGCGAAGCATCTGTGTGACCGTCAGGGTAAGGTCTGTAGCTGTGACTCCCTCTGACAGCTCCCCATACATCTTGAATCCAATTACATCTGGGGTAACCATATCGAGCGGTTGGCCTAACATCGCCGCCTCGGCTTCAATGCCTCCCACCCCCCAACCGACAACGCCTAAACCGTTGATCATCGTCGTGTGGGAGTCTGTTCCTACCAGCGTATCCGGATAAGCCAGCAGCTGCCCTTCATGCTCCGCAGCGATCACCACCTCAGCCAGGTATTCCAGGTTGACCTGGTGAACGATACCCGTTGCCGGCGGGACGACCCGGAAATTATCGAAAGCTTTCTGCCCCCAGTGCAGGAACTCGTAACGCTCCCTGTTGCGATGGAATTCCAGCTCAGCGTTTCTCTGTAAGGCGTCTACACTGGCAAAAAAATCTACCTGGACAGAATGGTCGATAACCAGGTCTACAGGAACGAGCGGGTTAATCTTACGTGGGTCGCCTCCCAATCGGGCCATGGCTGCTCGCATTGCAGCCAGGTCAACCACCGCCGGAACGCCTGTAAAATCTTGCATAATCACACGCGCAGGCCTGAAGGGTAGGACCGGCCTATGTGCAGTCCTGGGTTTCCAACCTGCCAGGTTCAAGATATCTTCACGGGTGATTTCCATATCATTCACCTGGCGCAAGACGGATTCCAGCATGATCCGGATCGAAAATGGCAGTCGATCGATAAGGCCCAGACCCTCTTTCTCTAACTGTTGCAGGCGAAGTATGCGGTAGTTACCATGTGGAGTTGTTAAGACACCCTGAGCTCCAAAATAATCAATCATAGATCACTCCTTCGGATTCTTTTCAAAATACACCCCCTTATTGCGATTTTAGCCTTCGATTCAATCGCTTTTCAGATCATTGCTGCCGGCGGACAATTGCATCGCTCATGCGCGCCACCGGGACCATGAACTCAACATCATGAACGCGGACGATATCAGCTCCCCTTACAATCCCCACTGCCACGGCAGCCGCGCTGCCCTCCAGCCTCTGGTCCACCGGCCTGTCTAGAGTGTACCCGATAAAAGATTTTCTGGACGGCCCCAACAGAACCGGATAGCCAAGCTCCCTGATCTCTCCCAACCTGTCCAGCAGCTCCAGGTTCTGCTCGACCGTTTTCCCGAAACCAATCCCAGGATCGATGATAATATGCTCGTCCGGTATGCCGGCTGAATGGGCGATCGCCACACTCTCTCGGAGCTCTTTGCAGATATCTGCCAACAAATCTTCGTAAGCCATGCCGATATATCGACCCCCCAAACGTTCCTTGATCTCGGCGTTCGCCCACGAGCTCCGGTTATGCATCAGGATTACGGGCAACTTGTGGCGAGCTACGACGTCTGCCAATTCTGGATCAGCTCTGAAGCCCCAAACGTCGTTGACGATATGCGCCCCGGCGCGTATGGCAGCCTCAGCAATGCTTGCCTTATAAGTATCAATGGAAATGACGGTATCCAACTCGGCTGCCAGAGTCTCGATGACCGGTAAGACCCTTTCGAGCTCTTCCTGTGCATCTAGAGCCTGAGATCCAGGTCTCGTGCTTTCCCCGCCAACATCCAGGATATCTGCACCCGCCTCCACGAACCGCCGCGCCTGTTCCAGGGTGACCTGGACAAGCTGCTCAACCCCGGCGCTGGATTCTGATCCAAGCAACCCGTCCCCAGAAAAACTGTCCGGGGTTACATTTAATATCCCCATAATATACGTGCGGGCTCCCCATTCGAAAGTCCGCCTGGCTATTCGTAATGGCGATAGCATAGGGCAACTGTCTTTTCCACTCTCGTTTCCTATATAAATGTCGTGAGAGGGCGATTTAGCCAGGCTTCAGCAACTTCCATGTCCGTAAACACGCCCATTTCTACTCCCCCGGGAGCGGTCATGGCGCTGATATCCAGGATTGCCTGGCGCACTTTTTCATTAGCGACCAGAACCGCAAGACGGATATTTCTGGCTGCCGGATCGCTATTCGCCTCGATTGCAAACCGGGCGGCTTCCTCTGTGACATCCTCAACCTGGCGCAGGTCATATAGATTGCGGGTCAGCCGGTCCGAATCGTAAAGATGCTCTAGAGCAAACTCATGCCAATGTTTCAAGGTTTTCAGAGAAAGGTCGGTGAATGTAAAATGCATTCCCCCGTCCTCTCGACGGTGGACAGTGTAGCCGATATTGGGATCAGGATTCCATTTCAGTGGTTTGTTTTCTTCCGGCATGGTATAGCTCCCGGTGGTCAAATTCAGGCGAGTAGAGTTTCTTAAGATTACACCAGGCGGATCGTGCATCAAAGCAAATCTTAACAATATCGAGGCAGATATAACCTGGCTTGTAAATCATTTTACCCAAAAATATCCGATCTGTGGGCTGGTTTAGCAAAATGACAAGAAGTAATCCTGCTACCCTGTTGTCCCATTGCCATTTTGGCGCAGACGTTCTACCAGCAAGACGGCTACAATCGTCATCACATCCCGGATCTCGCTGGCCAGAACCATTCTCAACATTTCATCGAACGGGAATACGCCTACCTCCAAGAACTCCGTCTCTTCAGGCATAGCATGTACCCGAATAAGATCTGAGCCAAGATATAGAAGAGCGTTTTCCAGTGTTTTGGTGGCATGGCTCAGCTTTCTCAGGTTTGCAGTTATCCAGTATAGATTTCCACTCGTCCCCGGCTGACCTGGTCTTTCAATTCTGATACCGTTTTTCCAAATACAGGATGGATTTTTTCGGGGGCCAGGTCGGCTAAGGGGATCAGGACAAAATCACGTTCGTGCAGCCTGGGGTGAGGGATCACCAGCCCAGAGGTTTCCAGTACCAGGTCATCATAAAATAGGATATCCATATCGATAACCCGCGGCCCATACCGAAAAGTAGGCTTCCGGCCCAATTTCGTCTCCAGTTTTTTAAGGTACTCCAACAAACCCAGCGGCTCCATATCGGTTTCAGCCTCGATGACCTGGTTCAAGTAATCAGGCTGGTCGCTGTAACCCCATGGCGCCGTCTGGTAAACCGGAGAAACAGACCGGGGCCGGACCAGGGGAGGCAGGTGAGCGATGGCTTCCTGCAAGGTTTTGAGACGGTCTCCCAGATTCGTGCCCAGGGCGATGAATACAATATGCTGCATGGGGATCAGAAAAGGTCAGGTCCGTTCTAAGATAGTCGCCGTCGCCATACCATGCCCGATGCACATGGTTTGGAGGCCATAGCGGCTATTGGTTCGTTGAAGCTCATACACCAGTTTGGTCATCAGGATAGCGCCTGTGGCGCCCAATGGATGCCCGTGGGCGATTGCACCGCCATTCGGGTTGACCCTGGAATGGTCTGGCCGGAGCTCATGTTCCCAGGCCAGTACTACCGATGCAAAGGCCTCATTGATCTCAATGATATCGATCTCCTCGATAGAGAGACCTGCCCTCTCCAGGACCATCTTCGTTGCCGGAATAGGCGCATCCAACATCAAAACTGGATCCGAGCCTACCACAACCCGGGAGACGATTCGAGCAACCGGTGACAGGTTATAGCGGGCGATGGCTTTGGATGAAGCCAGCACCAAAGCGCCAGAACCATCACTGATCTGGCTGGAGTTGCCGGCTGTAACTACGCCATCTGCCTGGAAGACCGGTTTGAGGGCAGCCATTTTCTCCCGGTCCGGCGGCATCCGCACCCCTTCATCTACCGCGGCCACGCTTCCATCCGGCAGGGTAACTGGTAGGATCTGGCTCTCGAAGCAGCGCCCCTGAATGGCCCGCATGGCGCGCATATGGCTCTCAAACCCGAAATCATCCAACACCTCCCGGGTCAATCCCCACTTACGCGCCATCAGTTCGGCGCTGGCGCCCTGGTGGACCAGCTTGTAAGGGAAGTTTTCGGGCCATTTCGAGGGGTAGTCCGAGCCAAGCGGCTGGTGGGACATCATTTCGGTGCCTCCAGCGATGACAATATCCATATCCCCAACGGCTATGGCTTGCGCAGCGAAATGAACGGCTTGCTGGCTCGAACCACACATCCGGTTCAGACTGACTGCCGGGACACTGGCAGGAAATCCTGCCTGCAGGACACCCAGCCTGGCAAGGTTTGCGCCCTGGTCTCCGACCGGCGTTACCACTCCCCAAATGACGTCTTCAACCAGCCCTGGATCGATCCCAGCCCTCCTGACAACTTCGTTCAGGATAAAAGCGGTCAGATCGACGGGAGCAATTGGGGCTAACTTGCCTGACGGTTTCCCCAGGCCTACCGGAGAACGTACGGCGGATAAGATAAACGCATCACCTGCCATGGGTAATTCCCCTCCTTTGGATCGCATACTGGAATGATTAAAGCATACCATGAAACCAAATCACGAGCTGGGAATTGAAGCGCCGGAATACCGGATTGGCCTCGATTGCCAAAATCCCCAGCAAAGGCTACAATTGTGAGCATATTTCGCAGTTCCCAAATGGCAACCGAAGGAGCTTGAATGCCGCAAGCCAAATTTAACTTCCCGCGCGGTTTCTTATGGGGTACAGCCACCGCCTCACACCAGGTGGAAGGCAATAATTTCAACAATAATTGGTGGGCCTGGGAGCAAGAGCCCGGGCGGATCATTCACGACCACAAGTCTGGCATGGCTTGCGATTGGTGGGGAGGGCGCTGGCGGGAAGATTTCGACCGGGCAGCCGAAGGGGGACAGAATTCTCACCGGTTTTCTATTGAATGGAGTCGTGTCCAGCCTGCCCAGGAGCGTTGGGATGAAGATGCCCTCGACCGTTACCGGGAGATGTTGCGCGGCCTGCACGAACGGAATATGATCCCGATGGTAACCCTGCATCACTTCACCGAACCCCTGTGGCTAACGGAATTGGGGGGTTGGGAGAACGAGCTGGTTATTGAATGCTTTGAAAAGTATACCCGCAAAGTGGTGGAGGCGCTGAAGGAGTACGCCAGCCTGTGGGTCACTATCAACGAACCCAATGTTTACACCACCTTCGCCTACGTCATCGGGTGTTTCCCACCTGGTAAGAATGACATGAAAGCGGCCTTCAAGGTTTACGAAAATATGCTGCGCGCCCACGCAGCCGCTTACCGGGTTATTCATAGCCTCCAACCAACTGCCCGTGTAGGGGTGGCGGTAAACTACCGCGGCTTCCAACCTGCCAAGAGCTGGTTCCCACCCGACCATCTGGCAGCCTGGCTCCAGTCTCGGACCTTCAACGACTTGTTCCCAAGTACCTTGCTAAGTGGGGTGATGGGGTTGCCCATCTATCGAAA
>CAZAQS010000138.1:0-12055 GCA_964486825.1 uncultured Anaerolineaceae bacterium
TCACGGTAGGCGCCTGGCCCTGGCAGCGTCCAAAGATCACATCCACATAGAGACGATCCGTTATCGTATCGCCAGGTTCATTGATATCTGCTGCTCGCGATCATCCATTGCCGCCTTTAGTGCGGGTATTATTTCGACATAGCGTTCCGGATGTTTGATGATCCAGCATTTTCTACGTTGGTAACGGATGGTTTTATCCGAGTTGATAGAGCCCTAGAGTACCATTTTATTTGATAGAGCGCGCAGCCTTGCTTAACCGAAATTTAGTGGTAGAATACGCATCGATTAAGCATTGCCCGCGTAGCTCAGTGGATTAGAGCACTTGCTTGCGGAGCAAAGGGTCGCGTGTTCGAGTCGCGCCGCGGGCGCCTATATAAAGGGTTTGAAGGTCTACTCACCACCATTTATGGGAGTAGCTTCGAACCTTTTTGTTTTAACTGTAGCTAGCCTATGTGGTAGTATGGATTGGGCCGGCTGGTAGTCAAGAGGGAGTAATCTTAAGGGAAAGATCGTGGGCAAGGGGAGATGTGAGCACGAATATGGGGGAATCCCCTTATAGGTCCTAGGAATTCTCCTGATTGACCGGATGGGAAACTTATTATATCAATGATCATATACTATAAAAAGCAGTACATCAGAGGGTAAAGCCCCAACGGGTGTATCGCAAATACATTCCTATTTTCTTTCTACATCGCAAACAAGCTTCCCTTGAATGTCTCCGAGGCTGCTGAAAAGGAGATCATTGCTGGCCTTAAAATGGCCGGCTCATTGTTGTCTCTCATCGAAAAGGAGTTGAACATGGTTTCGCCCATAACGAATGTCACCGAGCGTGTGTTGGCGGCTCTTAATAATGACCCCCGCACACGAGATGCGATGGTCGAAGTTGCCTTCCATCAAGGCGTTATTACACTTGTAGGCCTGGTTAAGAACGCGGAAGTTCGTGATGCGGCAGAGGAAATTTCCCGCCAGCAAGCGGGTGTGGTGACCGTCATCAACGAGCTCAAAGTCGGCTAGCTACCCTTTTGTGATGATTTGAAAGCTGCCTAAATGGTTTAAGCCTGCCCATCGTGCATGGCCAGGCGGAAGGAGGTTCGAGATGGATTTCAGAGAAGGTGCGAGTGTCTATACTTCAGACGGCGCAGAAGGCGGCCGTCTGCACCGGGTGGTTATCGACCCGGAGACCCATGCCGTGACCCATATCGTGGTCCAAAGAGGATTTCTCAACAAGGAAGATAAAGTCGTCGCGGTGGAGAAGATCATCTCTGCATTACATGACGGGGTGACCCTGGAATGCAGCGCCGAGGAGCTCAATGAGATGGCGCCTCTGAACATCACCCACCTAGTCCCGATGACTGGTACTGGCGGAAGCGACACGTATATTTCCGGAGCGCCAGGCTCTTTCTTGAACCAGTCACCGGAGGATTATGTGGTCGAGGAGACCACGCGCACCATTCCGGAGGAGCTGGTGGCCCTGAAGGAGGGGGCGCTGGTGGTGAGCGCCGACGACGATCAGGTCGGGAATGTCGAGCGTGTGGTTACCAATCCCCAAACTCTGCAGGTCACGCACTTCATCGTCTCACAAGGCCTGCTGCACAAAGTCAGGAAGATGGTGCCTATCCGTTGGGTGAGCATGTGGGACGAAGACAAAGTGTTTTTAGAGGTCGGCACGCAGCAGCTCAAGGAGCTGCCCGAATTTGAGGAGTAACCGGATACCCTCATTCAATAGATAGCCCGCTGGCGGGCTGGCGCGGGCAGGTTGTGGCGGAGGGGCATTGGGGAAGAAAAGTATGTGGCAAAACTCCCGCAGGGTCGGACCTTGCGGGAGTTTCTCGTGCAGGTCAATGGAGACGGCACCTTCACCAGCGTGGTTTTTGCGTTAAAGAACCAGGAGCTGCGGCTCACTCCAGGCTTCTTAGGAATTCGAGCAGATCATCCAGCTGCTCGCCGGTCATCTCCCAACGCGGCATCAGCCATTCCAACGGCTCGCCAGACGGATCGAGGCCCTGGGTTATGGCGCGCTTGATATCCTCGTCTGTGTAAGGTGGATGGTCTGCGTGATCATCAGCGTGCTCGCCTTCGGTGAGCGTGCGGTAACGAATGTCAGGGGCTTCGAAGCTGGACATCATCATGCGCACGATCCCGCCCCGGCCATCCGGGCTGTGACAATCTACACAGGCCATCCTTCCAGACGGCATGCGGTGCATGCCTTGCATCTGAGATGTGATCCGAGGACCTGTTTCACTCTGCCCGGTGAAATAGATACGCTCACCGTTCGATTCATAGCCTCCAAATGGGGAACGCCACCCCATTCCAAAACCCCAATCCACCATGGAACGGCCGGTAAAAAACCACCCGGCAATCAGGAGTGTGCCCGTCACAAATATAAAGCCTGCCAGGAGGACGATCCCAACAACCAGCCAGCGGTGCGTGCTTTCGCT
This sequence comes from uncultured Anaerolineaceae bacterium, assembly GCA_964486825.1. Taxonomy (GTDB): domain Bacteria; phylum Chloroflexota; class Anaerolineae; order Anaerolineales; family UBA4823; genus CAZAQS01. The sequence goes on from CAZAQS010000138.1 coordinate 2,439, forward strand.
CATGGGGATTCACTCCTCCAGATCCTTGCGAATCGACAGGTACTCTTCCCGAGTGATCTCACCACGCGCGTAGCGCTGCTTCAAGACCTCTAACGAGTTTTCGCTCCTAAAAGAGGTCGCCGTCCCGTCCCCTTCGCTTTTTCCGGAGCGCAAGACCGCGCGGATGGCAAAAAATGCCAGGGCAAACAAGCCTCCCCAGAAGAGGAGCATCATTAATCCACCCGCCAGCCACATCCACCATTCTCCCCACATATGTCCAGGCCACATTTCTTTTTTCCCTCATCTTATATCTGATTTAATCTTACCTTCTCCAATTGAAGGGTTCGTAAAAGGAAAGTAAAGGAAGGCTATTTATTCTTCATGTGATCTGAAATATGGTGTCTGGTTGCAAAAGTAGCCGCCTCTATCCTGTTCGAAAGGCCCAATTTGGATAAAATCGAACTTACGTGGTGTCCAACTGTTTTCTGAGAAAGGGACAGCTCTCGGGCTATCTCGGAATTGGATTTACCATGAGTTAGCAGAGCTAAGACTCCCATTTCTCGGTCGGTAAGATCATTAAATACCTTTTCCTGGTGCTGTTTTTCACTCTCCCTAAGACGCGCAATAACACGCCTGGTTACTACCGGATCAAGCATGGACTCTCCAAGTCGCGCGGCTTCTAAAGCTGAAATCAAGGCCTGATTGCCGACTTGTTTTAATATGTATCCGGAGGCTCCAGCTTGAAGCGCATCAAAGATCAGTTCATCGTCACCAGATGTTGTTAACATGATAACATAAATATTAGGCCATTTTTGAGTGATAAATCGACAAGCATTGATCCCGCTTGCCCCAGGAAGCCGAATATCCATGACAATCACATCGGGATCGGTAAGTTGTACCGCCTGAATAGCCTCCTCGGCAGAACCTGCCTCTCCGACGATTTCTGCCCATTCTATATCCTCCAGGAGCGCCATCAACCCTAACCGAACAACCTCATGATCATCTACCAGGAGAACTCGCAACTTTTTCATTCGATTACCTCTAGTGGAGCAATCAAGGAAACAGTAGTCCCTAAACCCGGCCTAGAATCTATCGTAAGTGATCCCCCTAACAGACGTGCCCGGTCGCGCATGTTTCTGAGTCCATACCCTTTACCATAGTGCACCTCCTGGAAACCCTGCCCGTCATCCTGAATAACAATAGAAAAATGATTGTTAGTATGAGATGCGTCTATCCTGACCTGATGCGCAGAAGCATGGCGTACAGCATTTGAAATAGCTTCGCACAAAATAGCCTTTATATGCTGAAGATTGGGTACGCTGGTAGATGTGTCCCTGGGAAGATCAATCGTTATCTCGATGTCAATCAGAGAAGCCCAGCGTAAGTCATTTTCACATGATCGAATGACTTCAGCCAGGGTTTGAAAGTCTAGAGATGGTCGCAAGACATCAATATAAGCCCTGAGTCCAGCAATGGCATCATTCAAAGCCTCCATCGCCCTATCCAGGCGTTGAGCACTTTTATCATCTGCAGGAAGTTTTTGACGCGCAGATTGGACCAATAGCCCCGCACTATAAATCGTTTGAATCGTGCTGTCATGAAGTTCCCGCCCTATTCTCTCACGTTCTAGCGCCAGGTTCCTCTCCATTTCGATCTGCTCGATTATCTGATCGGTTTCTATTTCGAAGACCTCTAGAGCACGGATAATAGCAATCGCCAAAACCAAGCCAGTGAGAGAGCGTAAAATTGGAACCGGTATACCTAGCAAATTGTTAAAGCTGGTCTCGGATATAAAGCTGGCCGGGAAAAAATTTCCCTGAGGTACTACCAACCCACCAAAAATGGCATATGCTACCAGAGCACCTCCACCTACTTGTAGAGTCTTGTAGATGCCATTCATTTTAAAATTCATAAGAGTATTTCTGGCCTGAATTTTGAGACCAAAAGCCGCAGTAATACCGGCTGGAAAACCTATCATATAGCGCGCCCAAATAATTGCATTTTGGTGCCAATTAGATCCATCTCTTGAAATCACAAACCCGGGCATAATAAAAAGCAGCATCCAAACAACCATCACTACCAAGGGTACTGCGACCAAGCCAGGCCAATAGCGGCTTAGCATCACCACGCCAAACTGGAAAAGGAACCCGAATGACAGGGCTAACAACACCACATGGATCGATTCCAGGAATGCTATTCCAGCTTGATTTAGATATATTTCCTGAATGGGTATGAAGATTATCCCCCATTCATAAATTCCATGACTAATACCAAAACTAGCCAACCAACCTATACCCCTAGCGAGTTCCAATCTGCTGCGATGGCTCGATTGAAACACAATGGCCATCCCCAAAAGTACGAAGACAAGGCCGTACAAAAAGTAGACCAAGACGATGTTTAGCTCGAAAAATTCCTGGAGATCCACAAACATAGGCATAATTATATTGTAGATATTACACAAGTTATATCCAAAATGAACGAGTGCTTAAGTATCGACTATAGGCGGGCCTCCGATAGGTATTAAAACAAAGAAAAACCGAAAGAGCATATTATTGGTAACCGAAAAGAGCCCGCTCTTGCCGGGCTCTTTGATTATGCCTTCCTGATCTACTTAGCAAAAGCTTCAAAGAATGGCGGAAAGGTAAACAGAAGTCCTACAGTAATTATTACCAGCGTGATGATAAAAGCCTTGCGGATGTCGTAGTCCTTGTTTTTCCAAAGATAGTTAAGCAGGAACCAAGCAATCAGCCAGGCAAAAACGCCTACACTGGTTTTCCCACTTAAAGGTCCGGCTGGATTGTAGATATTCAAAGCGTTTTTCAATCCTTCACTAATTTCCGCACCGGTAGTCATTAGCCCAATGACCAAAGTCCCGATTGCGCCTGATATCATCGCTGCCGCGGCAGGACCAGTATTAACTGCGGCATCTACCTTACTAATAATCTTTGCTTTAGCTGTTGCAGCTGTTTGGGTAGCCATTGCATTTTCTCCAGTTCTTATTCCTATAGTAGATTAATTTTTTTATAGGATGGGTGCAGCCTTCGTAATCAAGGCTCCGAACAAACCAGCGATACCAGCTGAGGCGAATGCAATAATAAACAGGACAATAATCATCCTGCGTAACGTCTGATTTTTACTCAGCTCAGGACCGTACTTCCAAATGAGGTAGGCAACCACGGTTGCTAAAATGGGAGCAAACCAGGCTACATGCTCTTTCCATTCCATAGCAAACGTATGCCATCCGATAAGAGCGGGATCTGCTCTCAAGAATGCTCTCGGATACAAGGATAAGTCGGCTCCTTCAGGAGGAACAGCCCGGTACCAGGGGTAAACAATGTAGGTTCCTGTGATTACAGTCAACCATGCTACAACTGCCATTAACCAAGTACCCGCTTTCAACCGGAGCAGCCTTTCTTTTAGCCCCTCCTGAGTGACCAGTTCAGTTCGTAAGCTATACAATCCTGCCAGACCACCTGCAAAGGACAGGAGGAACAGGGCACCCAGAATCATTCCGTGAATTAATGTCCAAAATTCCTTATAAGTGATAGACATATGAAAACCTCCATAGATAGGCTATAGGAACAGTCATAAGATAAAGCATTATTGGGAGAAATATAAGTGACAACTTCCCTATTCTTTCTAGGGAAGTTGCCCTATTCTACATATGGCGGATAAACACCATGCAACAGTGATTACCACAGGCCTTAAGTTCATCCAAATAATAAACGCCATTATTTGGTGGCCGATCATGTCCTGCCTTATTTTGCAGACGCAGCCATCTCCCGGCAGGAGGCGGCGCACGTCCGGCAAACTTCGGCGCACTGCTGCATGACGCTGTCATCGGTAAAGCGAGCGCAATCTTCCGCGCAGCGCTCACACACCTCAGCGCATACCCCGCACGTCTTGCCATGTAAATTCGAGTTGCGCAGCATAAAGTTGGCGCTGGTCTGGCAGATCTCGGCGCAGTCCAGCAACAGGCGGATATGGTCGGGCTCGGCATGCTCCCCGCCCATTTTCAGGCAGTGCATCACCGTTTCGGTGCAAATGCTGGCGCAGTTCAAGCAATCATCGATACAACGCCGCATGGCTTCGCTCATCTGTTGTCCCGTATGTATATGAGAAACCATTATTTACCTCCCTTGTCAGGATCTATCGAATAAGATTTTGGTACTTATCTAGTATAGGTCTGGATTAGACGGGGAACAATAAGGGAATCTCCTAGCTCTAGAGAGGAGGAATGCCTACCTGTTATTAAGCAATTTTGCGTATCCAACAGGTAAAAGATGCGCTCGCCAGCAGGCAAATTTGCGTTTAGGATTAAGGGAGGGACAGCCATTATCCCTCGGAATAAAGACCCGATTTTGGGAACGAGCCTGCGATTGTCGTGAGGAAGAGGTAAAATATCCTGACAAAAGGGAGGACTTTATGACAGAAAATCAAGGTCATGAACATGATAAGCATCATGACCATCATCAAAAGCCTGAGCACCGGCAGGAAATACCAGAAGAGAGCCAACCGGAACACGGACGCCACACTCCGGAAGCCTATCCACAGGAGGAGCACGCCGGCCATCAGTCCGAGACAGGGGAAGATGAACACGCCCACCACGAGGCGATGGACAAATCCATGCACGGCCGGGACGTGGATCACGATCAGATGGACCACGCTCAAATGGATCAGGCAGCCCCTGAGGCTCACGGCGCACATGAGATGGATGGACATGGCGCGCACGTAGACCACAGCGGGCACGAAGACATGTTCCGTAGACGCTTTTGGGTTTCGCTCGTCCTCTCCATCCCGGTGCTGCTGTATAGCCCGATGATCCAGGCGTGGTTCGGGTTTACGATGCCGGAATTCCCCGGCAGCCAGTGGATCACCCCAGGCATCTCGACCATCATCTTCTTCTATGGCGGGTTGCCTTTCCTGCAAATGGCCGTACCCGAGCTACGCAACCGCCAGCCGGGCATGATGACGCTTATCTCCCTGGCAATCTCGGTAGCCTTCGTCTACAGCCTGGCAGCGCTCTTCATCCTGGAAGGAGAGACCTTTTTCTGGGAGCTGGTTACGCTGATCGATATCATGCTCCTGGGCCACTGGCTGGAGATGCGCAGTGTGCGGCAGGCCTCCGGAGCGCTGCAAGAGCTGGCCAAGCTGATGCCGGATACCGCCGAGCGCATCCGCCCGGATGGAAGCACGGAGCAAGTACCGGCAGACCGCCTGAGGACCGGGGACCTGGTGCTGGTGCGCCCAGGGGCAAGCATCCCGGCGGATGGCGAAGTAGAAAGCGGGGAGTCGGACGTCAACGAGGCCATGATCACTGGAGAATCAAAACCAGTCAAGAAACAGCCCGGCGCGAGGGTGATCGCCGGTGCGATCAACGAGGACGGCAGCCTGAGAGTACGGATCACAGCCACAGGGGATGAGACGGCCCTGGCTGGGATCATGCGCCTGGTAGATCAGGCCCAGCAGAGCAAGTCCCGGACACAAATCCTGGCCGACAAGGCGGCCGGCTGGCTGTTTTACGTCGCTCTCGGGGTGGCAGCAATTACAGCCGTGGCCTGGACAATTGCGGTGGGGTTTAACGTCGATACGGTGGCCCGCGTGGCGACCGTGCTGGTGATTGCCTGCCCGCACGCACTCGGCCTGGCCATCCCGCTGGTCGTCGCCATCACGACCGCCATGGGCGCCAGTAACGGAATCCTGGTGCGAGATCGCCTAGCCCTCGAAGAAGCCCGCGAGATCGATACGGTGATCTTCGATAAGACCGGCACCCTGACCCTGGGAGAGATGGGCGTGGTGGGGATCGTCACCAGCGAGGGGATTGGCGAAGAGGAAGCCCTGGCATTGGCGGCGGCAATCGAAGGCGATTCGGAGCATATGATCGCACGGGCGATCAACAAAACTGCCGAGGAGCGCCGCCTTTCCCTACCCTCTGTAAGCAGCTTCGAAGCCATCAAAGGGCGTGGGGTACGCGCCAATGTAAATGGGCAGACGGCTTATGTCGGCGGGCCACGCCTGATCGAGATGCTTGAGATCGAGATACCGCAGGAGATCGAGCGATTTGGACAGGAGGCCGGGGATAAGGGGCAGAGCCTGATCACATTGGTGCAGGAGGACGGGAACGGCGGCAGGCCGAGGATCGTAGCCGGGTTTGCCCTGGCGGACGTGATCCGCCCGGAAAGCAAGCAGGCCGTCGATAAGCTGCACGAGATGGGCGTGGAAGTCGCCATGCTGACCGGCGACAGCGAAGCGGTAGCCAGGGCTGTGGCTGAGGAGCTGGGGATCGACCAGTACTTCGCCCAGGTGCTTCCAGAGCACAAGGACCAGAAGGTGAGCGAGCTACAACGACAAGGGAAGCGGGTTGCCATGGTCGGTGACGGGGTGAACGACGCTCCGGCCCTGACGCGCGCCGATATCGGGATTGCCATCGGCAGCGGTACGGACGTGGCGATCGAATCGGCCGGCATCATCCTGGTCAGGAGCAACCCCCTGGACGTGGTCAAGATCTTCGACCTGAGCCGGGCCAGCTACCGAAAGATGATCCAGAACCTGGTTTGGGCCACGGGTTATAACGTGTTCGCATTGCCGCTGGCAGCCGGGGTCCTGGCGCCAGTGGGCATCCTGTTGAGCCCGGCGATGGGTGCGGTGCTGATGTCGCTCAGCACGATCATCGTTGCCATCAACGCTCAATTCTTAAGAAGGCACCAGTTAGCTACTTAGGATAGTACAGTAATGAGTTTGTTAATCTTATGAAGGTGTTTATGAAACGATCGATGCTCATATCTTTACTGATCATGTTCCTACTTTTGGCAGCCTGCCAGGGGAACGAACCCATCGATGAACGCGACCAGGGGTCAGGGAGAATAATTACAGTCCCAGGCGGTTCTTATACAGATGTTTCTGTAAAAGGCTTGCAGACTTTGTTGAGCAACAAGGACTTCTTGTTTATCAACGTCCATATTCCTTTTGAAGGTGACATACCCAATACGGACCTATCGATCCCCTACAACCAAATCGAAGCAAATATGGACTTGTTGCCAGAGGACAAAGACGCTCAAATCGTCCTTTACTGTAGAAGCGACCGGATGAGCACCATCGCAGCCAAGACGCTGGTTGGCTTAGGATACACAAATGTCTGGAACGTGAGCGGTGGGATGGTAGCCTGGGAAAGATCAGGGCTGCCACTAGAGGAAAACTAAAATTTATCCTAGAGGGCAGGCTGCCGCTAGAGGAAAACTAAAATTTATCCTAGAGGGCAGGCTGCCACCAGAGGGAAACTAAATTTTTATCAGGAGGTAAACAGAAAATGGCAGATAAAATGTTTGACCCGGTATGTGGAATGGAAGTTGATCCTGAATCGGCAGCAGGGAAATCCGAGTACAAAGGACAGACTTACTATTTTTGTTCTTTGGGATGCAAGCGCAGCTTCGATAATGATCCCGAGCAATATGTGAACAAGAACCAAGGTCCAGGCGTTCCTCTCTAGAGGATGGATCGCAGAGGGCGGCAGTCCTGAAAACTGCCGCCCTTTTTGATTTGCTACCCGCTGAGGGGAGGAATCATTCCATCACGTGGAACATTTCATATTCCGTCTGGCAGGGGACTCCGTTGGCCACCCATAGGCGGGAGGACCTGGGGGAAAAGATGATGGACCCAATGGTCCAGGATCTATCATTCAGGTCCGCGTGCCGGCAAATGGCGCCAAGAGGGCCTGCATGTCGCCTCATCAAGGCCTGAGCCCAGTCGACGTCAATTTTGCCCTCGGAAGCTTTGATGGCTTTCTTGACTCGCCGGAAGCGCTCTCGAGTATTGCCCTTCAAGTGTGGCGGCTCCCGGTCTACCCATAACTTGCGAATGACGGGAAAGGTGAAATGGTTGGTGCTGACGACAAAATCGTCCTCGGGTATGCGCACGGCCTGAATAGAATGGGCTATCTCGAAAACAGCCATGTCTCCCTGCGCGTCGACAACGGTTACGGTTCCATCGCCCGTGTGTGGTATGGTATGGAAATAATCGATGGCTTCGTCCACGCGCTCGAATTTCTCCAACAAATCCATCATCAGGGAATAACGAGCCACCCCAAAACCTAAATCTTTTGAAGCAACGAAAGTATCAGCTACTGCAAGTCCTTTTGTATTCATGCCAGAATTGAATACCCCGGGGCTTCCAGCGCTTGTGAGGCAGATATACGGGTGACCATGCGCAGGCCGGACACGGGCCAGGTACTGCAAGGGGATATGGTCCGATCTAAAATCCCTATTTTTAACCAGTAATGGGGCCTGATCTCGGGTGTACTTACCCTTTGCGGCCCAGGTCGTGCAACCCTCGTCTTCCAGGGCATTTTTGATCTGGCTATCCAGGAAAGAAGCCAGGGTATAGGTGAAGTAGTCCTCCCAATCCAAATCCAGTGATTCTGCCATGCCCTTGACCATATCCAGGGTACTCGAGGCGTGCACCTCCCAGGCCCGGATCATGCCTTCTATATACCTGGAGAGGTCAAAAGCTGTCTGTCGAAGTTCTTCCAAACGGTTATCCATAGCCGTAAGGATCTGGAGGCGCAGGTCTGCGACTTGCTCTCCATGCTGTCGTCCAATACTGAAGGGATCACCAGATAAGCTCAGCACTCGAATCATTGCTTAACCTCTAGCTCATGGGATGTCAAAGATACAATTATGCCGATCAGGGGACTTGGGGATAAGCCGAGTAATTCCAACAGGCGACTTTTTGTTCAGCCACCTGGAAGTAGGGGGGATATTCTTCCTCGCAGATCTTGCCGGCTTTTGCAAAACAACGCGGGTGAAAAGGACAACCGGAAGGGGGATTAACAGGGCTGGGCACATTGCCAGGGAGGATAATCCGATCACGCCGGAATTCCTTGGAGAAACGCGGGATGGCTGCCAAGAGCGCCTGCGTATACGGGTGTGAGGGGTTGGCGAAAATTTCGTCGGTCTGCCCGACTTCTACAATTTTCCCCAAATACATCACAGCCAGACGATTGCTGATATGGCGCACTACTCTCAGATCGTGGGTAATGAAGAGATAGGTCAGGCCATACTCATCCTGGAGCTCGATCAACAGCTCCAATACCTGGGCCTGGATGGAAACGTCGAGAGATGAAACCGGCTCATCAGCCACAATGAACTGGGGGCGCATGGCCAGGGAACGGGCAATGCTGATCCGTTGCCGCTGTCCCCCACTGAACTGGTGAGGATATTGGTCTATATTCCGTGGGCTCAGGCCAACCCTTTTCAGCAGCTCCTGAATATCTTCTTCTTGCTGGACAGCATCCTTAATACCACGCATGCCCAGCGGCACGGCAAGGATCTGCCGGACAGTCTTGCGGGGGTTTAGCGAAGAGTACGGGTTTTGGAAGATCAGCTGCGCCACCCGATGATAGTCGAAGGAAGCCTCCTTCTTAGCCTTACCATTACCAGGGAGCGGCTCCCTTTTACCAGAAATAAGCTTCCCCTGGAAATAGACCTGTCCTTGAGTAGGCTCATAGAGATGTATGAGCACACGTCCCAAGGTTGTCTTACCACAGCCGCTCTCACCTACCAGCCCTAAGGTCTCGCCCGAAAATATTTTTAAATCCACGCCATCCAGGGCGCGTACAACGGTTTCTTGCTTACGCACCAGAA
>CAZAQS010000139.1:0-12029 GCA_964486825.1 uncultured Anaerolineaceae bacterium
GCTTGAACATATGGTCGGTGGTATCGATATGCTCACATCCAGCCAGGTGACCCCAACGAATGGAGTTAATGATGTATCGGATACCTAGCGAAGGGGCATCGGGCAGCGAGACTGGATAGGCAGCATCGAGCTGAGAGAAACGGACCCCGTAGCGATCCATCTTCTCTCTTAAAGCAAGCGGGTCTTCGGTCAAGGAAACATGGGGTTGGTAGCCCAGACCATGTAACCAGCTTACGCCATCGATCGTGCCGCATTCGATATAATGGACATCGTTACGCTGTGCCCATTCCAGGCACTTTTCAAAGTTCCAATAAGAGCTGTTAAAGGCGTCGGTATGAAATCCTATTTCGATCATACTGGTTCCTCCCATTCAATGGACCGGGTTGCCGTCCGACTGAGAATCCGGCCGGCCTGATAAACCAGGCGGGCCTACCGCTCACAGGAGCGGTAGGCCGCGCCTTTTAGATCACACTTCTTCTAGCGCTAGTTGCAGGCTAGCCTAGAATTTTATTACGAGTTTATCTGCCACCCCAGCGCTCGGGGAATCCTGGCATTTCTTCACAACCGCACAGAGCGTAGTGAAGCGGGGGCATGTTGGGCTGCAGGTAGCGGTCCAGGTTCTCAGCCGTAATAACAGGTTGAGGCAGGGTCCACTTCTTCTGAACCGGTTCACCATTCAGGATTTGCAGGGCCGCGATGACGGGTGTGCGCCACTGGTAGGTGGGGAAGGTCGGGGCGGTAGCGGTCAGGCCGGCATCTTTCCATTTCTGCAGGTAGTCCTGCTGATCCTCGCCTACCATGATGGGATAGGGTTCGCCGCGATCCTCGAAGGCCTCGATTGCTGCAACGGCAGTTGCACCTGCATCCATCCAGATGGCGTCAATCTTCCCGAAGCGGTCCAGGTAATCGTCGACAATTGCCTTGACTTTAGTGTTGTCGCCTTCACCAAATTCAACACCGACGACGGTCAGGTTTGAATTTTCAAATTCAGCTTTGGCAGAGGCCCAACGCTGTTCCAGTACGTCCACGCCCGGCAAGATTCGCAGGGCAAGCACGTTTCCACCATTCGGTAGATTTTCTTTAATAAAGGTCGCGCCATCATACCCGAAGAGATAACCACCGATCGGGCGAATGAAGCTGACCGGGCAGTCTGTAAGCACACCACGATCGAAGACAATCACAGGCAGCTGCGTGCAGGCAGCTTCTACAGCGGGGGTCAGAGCAGCTGTAGTGTTGGGCGATACAATTAAGACATCGCAGTTGCCACTGGCCACAAGGTCCTCAATATCTGAAATCTGCTTGTTGTCCGAACCTTCAGCGTCCACATGTATCCATTCTGTAATCTCAGGGTGCAACTCAACTTCAGCCTGCATCGTGTTGTAACCTACCACGCGCCAGGGGTTGTTAACGCCGGCGTTTGAAAAGCAGATTGTATAGGGACCTTCTTTCTGGTATTGCGAGGTGTCAACCGGATTATCGATCAGATATTGTTCCCAGGGCCTGCCTTCCGGTCCCATTGGCTGAACGTTGGCAGTGCGGAACTCGATATCCTGGGCCATTTCTGCTGCATTAAAGAACTCCATAGCCACAGCCGCTTTCTCACCCTCCAGGGCTCCAGAAGCAGCCGGGGCAGCCGGTTCAGCTGGTTCAGCCGGTTCAGCGGGGGCAGCCGGTTCGGCCGGTTCAGCGGGCGCTGGTGACACAGGTGTTGCTGGGGTAGAGCAGGCTGAAAGGATCATGGACATTGATATCAGCACAAACAGTACCAGACTTACGTTGTACTTAAGTTTTCCAGACATGGATTGTTCTCCTCCAAAATTTGGTTTAAAGGTTATTTACCAGTGGTCAGATCAATATTTGGTTTAGCTTTCGTTTGACTCGTTTATCTGTCGTGCACCTCCTTTATGCTGTCACATTCGCCCGGATGGCAGGGAAAGCTCTTTTGAACATACCGGGGAAGCGCAACCTAGTGATTTTTTCTATTTGTTTTTCCGGGATCCCAGGGCTGCATAGGCCACTGCTCCGATAATGATTAACCCCTGTACGGCATCCCGGACCGGTTTTGGCAGTCCAAGCAGGTTAAGCAGGTTGAAGAGGGCTTCGAGGGTTAAGGCGCCAGCCATGGCAGCCGGTACAGAACCACGCCCACCCAATAGGACCGCTCCACCTAAGACTGCCGCGGAGATCGACTGCATTTCCAGGCCATCTCCAGCGGTGGTCGTGACTCCTCCGAACCCACCCACGAGCACGCCCGCGATGATAGCAAATACCGAGGAGAAGATAAAAGCGATAATGCGCACTTTGCGGACTTTGACGCCGGATAGGCCTGCCGCAGTTGGATTGTCGCCAATGGCTTTAATCTGGCGTCCTAGATTGGTTAGGTGAAAAACATAGTAGGCTATGAAACCTACCACCAGTAAAATGATCACCGCATAAGGCAAGCGGCCGATCAAGGGAAGATCGTTGATGAAACCCCGCCCAAAAAGACGGAAATTATCGGTCAGATACCCGCGCGGAGCTCCCCCAGACCAATATAAGCCTGCTCCACGTAAGATGAGCATCATTCCCAAAGTGGCGATCAGCGATGGAACTTTCAGATAGCTCACGGCAAAACCGTTCACAAGGCCCACTACCCCGCCGACTGCCAGCAGGGTTAAGATGGTCGGGTAGACGTTTCCAGGATCATTATTGATTAACAAAGCTGCCGCAATCACCACGAAGGATACAAGCGAGCCGACGGATAAATCGAAGCCACCGGATACGATCACAAACAGCTGGCCCGTAGCCAGAATCACCAGGGGAGCTGAGCGACGCAGGAACTGTAGGAAGCCTTCCGTCGTTAAAAAATTCGGGTTGAGCAAACCCACTGCCAAGAAGATCCCGATGAATACGGGAAAGATGGGGGGAGTACGGCGGATTTGCTCCCAAATGCGAGCCGGGATCGTCTTTACCGTTGAGGGAATATGAGTTATTTCCGTCATGGATCCGTCCTTCTAAGAGGCCTCACGGCGGGAACGTAACGTATAGCTTGCAACAGCCAGAATGATTATCGAACCACGCAAGACCTGCTTGAGGAAGGTATCTACACCTAATTGGTTAAAAAGGGTGTCGAGGATACCAAAGATGATTACGCCGGCGATAGTACCTGCCACTCCACCCCGCCCACCTGACAGAGCCGTGCCGCCTACCACGGTGGCAGCGATGGATTCTAGGTCATACAAGCCATCCGGTCCTACCCATGGAGCTCCAGAGCGAAGGCGGCTAACCACGAATAAGCCTGTCAATACCGCCGTCACACTGCAGAAGATATGCGCCAGGATCAGGATTCGGTCTGTCCGCAGACCAGAAAGACGTGACACCTCTACGTTTCCACCCACCCCATACAAATGCGACCCAAATTTGGTTCGCTGTAAGATAAAACCTCCCAGAAAAGCTACCGCCAACAGGATCAGCACGGATATCGGAACAAGGCCAATGGCACCGTATCCAAAGGTCTGGAAGCTGGAGGGCACGGCCCCGGCGAAGTTCGAGAAGCTGGCGTTGAGAATGCCTTTCAGCACCAGCCCAACACCCAATGTGGCGATAAATGCGTTTACCTTTAACTTCGTGATGATCAGACCGTTGAACAGGCCGATCACCACTCCGATCAGCAGCACCACAACTACAGCCATGGGTACCCTGGCAGGGTCGCCCTGCATCAGAAAGGAGGCCATAACAGCAGTAACGCTAACCGTATATGCAACCGATAGATCGATGGATGCCCCGATCATGACGAAAGTTTGGCCGATTGCCACAATGCCCAGCGCCACGGAACGAATGAGGATATTGGTCAGGATGGTTGGAGAGATCATTTGGCCCCTGGCGAAGAACTGGTCCAGGAGGATCCCCACGACAAAGATAGCCACCAAGAAATAATAGACTGGTGGGATACGTAAGCTCTGAACGCGCTTTTGGAAGACGGATAGGCTGGTCGTGGTCATATAACCATTACTCCTTCTCTACCCCTGCAAGCACGTGGGAAAGCTTTCCATCTCCATTCTCGTGGCCGGTGGCGAGGAGCATGATATCAGCTTCGTTTGAGTTTGCAGGAAGCTCCCCTGCGATCGCTCCATCCCACATCACTACGATACGATCGCTCATTCCGAGGATTTCCGGCAGCTCAGAGGAGATCATCAGAATGGCTGCCCCAGCTTTTGCCAGATCGCGGATCATTTCATGGATGCTGGCTTTGGCTTCCACGTCGATACCTCGGGTGGGCTCATCAAATATCATGATTTTGGCGTTGGAGGCCAACCATTTGGCCAGCACTACTTTTTGCTGGTTGCCACCACTCAAATACTGCACTTCCTGGTCGGGGCCGGCTCCACGCACGTCTACCTTTTTAGTTAATGTAGGTACCAGGGACGGAGAGCCGTTTACGCCATCCTTCATGACCCGCGTCAAGACCCGCTGAAGAGAGCGGATCGTTACCAGGATATTATCTCGTAACGGCTGGTTCGGTAGGATCCCTTCGGTCTTCCGGTCTTCCGTTACAAATCCCATTTGGTGCCTGATGGCTTGGTCCGGGGATACGATGGCTATGCTTTTACCAATGATTTCAACCTCACCTTTCTTGAAAGGCTGCACGCCAAACAAAGCCTCGGCCAGCTCGGTGCGTCCTGAGCCTTGCAATCCGGCTACCCCCACAATTTCTCCAGCACGCAGCTCCAGGTTTATATCCTTGAGGATATGATTGGAGGCATTTTTAACCCGCAGCATGGTCCGCCCCATTTCCTCCGGCGTAGCAAGGGGTGGAAAATAATGGTCAAGGACGCGGCCCACCATCATGCGGACCACATCCTGAGGTCCTACCACTCCAGCCGGGACGGTGTCCACAAGACGACCATCCTTCAGGACCGTGATTACATCAGCGATATCGAAGACCTCCACCAGACGGTGAGAAATAAAAATTAAGGCCATCCCGCGGGCCTTAAGTTTGGCAATTAAATCCGCCAGCATGTCTACTTCAGTGATGGTTAATGCTGCCGTGGGTTCATCCATGATCAGGATTTTAGCGTCGATAGAGATGGCTTTTGCAATCTCTACGATTTGCTGCTCTGCCACGGAGAGCGAGCTGAGCAAAGCTGTCGGAGAAACCATCTTTTCTGCCCCCAACTCTTTGAGAACCTGCACAGCTCTTTGATTCAGCTTACGGTTATCAATTACCCCAAAACGGGCTGGCTCTCGTCCCAGAAATATATTCTGGGCTACCGTACGCTCAGGTAGCAGGTTTAATTCCTGATAAATGATACTGATGCCTTTCCTTTGAGCCTCGTCAGGGTGATTGAAGACCACTTTTTCATCTTGCAGTAGGATCTCTCCCTTATCGTAGTGATAAGCACCGACCATGATCTTCATTAAAGTGGATTTACCAGCGCCGTTTTCACCTACCACGGCATGGACTTCTCCCGGGTAAAATTTAGCCGAGACCTGATCGAGCGCAAGCACGCCGGGGAAGCGCTTGGTAATATCACGCACTTCCAGGAGTGGGATACGGGGGTCCGTTTCTTCCTGCTGGACCAGTACAGGATCACTCAATGGCTCGGTTTGTGGAAGCATGGATTCATCTTCTCCTTGCAGCTTTCTCGAGCAGCTACCAGGTTCTCTGGGAGTTAAGAGACTCCCGGCAGCACATCGGGTTCATTAAGAAGCTGTCGTAAAAAGACCAGACCCTGTCTCGCCAGACTGTCCTGGTCTGGGGCAATTTCACGCCAAATGCAAACTGCGCGCGCGATCGACTTTACCTGGGGGGTGAATGACTCTATCACGACTGCCCCTCCATAACCAATTTCACGTAAAGCCCGAGCGATACCCGGCCAATTTACCTGGCCGGTGCCGGGAATACCGCGGTCATTCTCACAGGCGTGGAAATGGAAAACACGTTCGCCGGCTTTTCGTACTGCGGCATAGGAGTCCTTCTCTTCCAGATGCATATGGAATGTATCCAGGTGAAAGCCCAGGTGTGGGCTGCCTACATCTCTTATGAGCTTTAGGCCCTGCTCCACGATATTGATCATATCGGTTTCAAAACGATTGAGCGGCTCAAAGGCAAGCCGGACACCATAATCGGCGGCGTATTCACACAACACAGCCAAACCCTCTACGGCAAGATTGTATTCACGTTGCCGGTCGTTTTCATCTTCCAAACGGGGTTTTCCGACCGCCGAATACATCGGTCCACAAATCACCGGTGAGCTGACTTCAGAGGCGGCCTGAATCATCCAACGGATATAGTTTCTCGCATTTTGGCGTTCGCCTGCTTCGAAGCTGCTGATATTTCGACCGGGCCCAAACGCCCCGCACAGGATAGCGCTCATTTCGCTGTCCCTGAGTGCGGTCTTTAGTTTTGCGATATCCACAAGCTGAGGATCTTCCACTGCTATCTCAATCAAGTCGAAACCCATAGCCTTGACTTTTTCCACGAGATAAAGGTGCTTAGCAGTGGAGAATGGAGATTCCCAGATGAAGGTGTTTGCGCCCAGTCGCATGAATGATTCCTTAATGTTTAATGCTTGATTGGACAGACTTTTCAGGTCATGGGTTCCTGATAAAGGCCCCTGCTTATGCCTGCAGGCTAACTTTCCGACCGCTCGCCACGGACTCTAGCCCAGCAGCCAGAACTTCTACCTCTTTAAGGCCATCATAAAAGTTCGGAGCAATAGCACTATGGGTTGCGATAGCTTGCATAAAGTCATAGACTGCGTGATGGAATTCATGCTCGTAACCGATGATATGCCCTGGCGGCCACCAGGCAGAAATATATTCATGCTGCCCACCTTCCGTGGCCAGTATTGTGCGAAAGCCCTGCGCATAAGCAGGATCGTCCCTCAGGAATAGTTTTAGCTCGTTCATCCGCTCAAGGTTGAAAATGAGACTGCCTTTACTGCCATAGATCTCGAAATAGTTATAGTTCTTGCGACCAGGGGCAAATCTAGAAGCCTCAAAGGAACCCAGCGCCCCGTTCTCGAACTCAGCCAGCAAGAACGCAGCATCGTCCACTGTCACTTCCCCTGTCTCGCCACCGGTGCCCGTACCTGCCGTGAAGGTGGCCGCGCCTGCACCGGGTAAGGGGCGCTCACGGATGAATGTGGTTGCCATTGCGGTAACGGCTTTGATGTCTCCGACCAGGTAACGAGCCAGGTCGATAGAGTGAGAGTTCAAATCTCCATGAGCTCCAAAACCGGCTGTCTCTTTTTGTAGATGCCAGGTCAGTGGAAACTGCGGATCGACAATCCAATCCTGTAGATAGGCACCTCGCCAGTGAAAGATCCGGCCAATCTGCCCTTCATCGATCAAGCGTTTTGCAAGGCGCACCGCCGGGCAGCGGCGGTAGTTGTGATTGAGATAATGGACGATACCAGCTTTATCGGCCTCTTCATACATCCGGCGCGCTTCTTCGACAGTAATTGCGAAGGGTTTTTCTAAGAAAATATGCTTCCCAGCCTTTGCAGCCGCAACAGCGATATCGTGATGCAGGTGCGTGGGAACGGAGATGTCTACAATATCTACATCGTGGCGCTCGACTACTTCCCGCCAATCGGTAGCTGTCTCTTCCCAACCCCAGCGGTGGGCAAATTCATCTAAACTCTGCTGGTCCTGTCCGCAAGCGACCTTTAATATCGGTTCGATCTCTAAATCAAAGAAACGCGGCGTATTAAGCCAGGCATTACTATGGGCTTTCCCCATGAACTTTGTTCCGATTATGGCGACATTCATTTTCTTTTTCATATCTGGCCTCTCCTAATTTTTCACTGAAAATACATTTTCAAGCGCCATCCAGATTGCTCCATAGATGCCGGCGTCTTCTCCCAACCTGGAATATTCCACACGCAATTTGATCGTAGAAAGAGCTGTAGCCCGGTTCAAGATCGCCTGCCGGATGGTGGACAAAAGCTGATTACCAATATTACTCACACCACCCCCAATAAATATCGCCCGCGGATTATAGAAATTTACCAACCCTGCCAGCACGCCTCCGATCATGCGGCCGCTTTCCCGAATAATCTCGATGGAGAGTCTGTCGCCTGCTGAGGCAGCTTCACCAACGTCTTTGGCTGTAAGGGTACTTCCAATTTCTTTTGTGCGCTTTGCCAAAAAGGGGCTCTGACCGGCAGCCGTTCCCTGCATGGCTTTCCCAGCGATAGCTCCACCTGCTGCCATATATTCCAAGCAGCCACGGTTTCCACAGAAACATACCGGACCTTCTGTATCTACACAGATGTGTCCAATATCGCCAGCGCAGCCGTCGGACCCCCGGTAGATCTCCCCATGGCTGATGATCCCACAGCCAATTCCGGTACCGATCTTAATGTATAGAAAGTTATCCAGGTTTACCCCTGCCCCTACCATCTGTTCGCCTTTAGCCATGATATTGACATCATTATCAATAACTACACGGGTCATGGGAAAGGAGCGATGCACAAAGGATTGGATGGGATAGCCTTCCCACATAGGCATGAGAGGCGGGGCGATCAGGACTCCCCGTGAAAACTCAACCGGTCCGGGCACTCCGATGCCTACTGCAAGCAACCGCTCTGGCCCCGCTCCTTTAGCAGAAAGCTGCTCTAAGAGCTGCTCGCAGATTGTGGAAAGCATCATCTCCGGCCCATCACGAACATCCGCAGTTACTGAATAGCGAGCCTGGATGATTCCATTAAAGTTTGCCAGAGCGATATCTATACTGGTTGCCCCGATATCGACCCCCGCTACAAAGCCCAGATTACCGTTGACCTCGAGCATAAGTGGAGGTCGTCCTCCACCCGATTTACCTTGTCCAGCTTCAACTAGGATCCCGATGGAAACCAGGCGGGCGAGCGTGGGAGTAAGGCTGGTACGCGAGCAGTTTAACTTCTCAGCTAGAGCTGTCCTGGAAAGTAGACCAGCCTTCCGGATCGCTTGAACAATGGAATTCTCCAATTGGGAGAGTGCCAGGTTTACTTCGGGGGACAGTGGATGAGCCATTTCCTGCAAAGGGGACATGGAAAAATTCCCAGCTTTTGTATTTAGGCCACCTAGTTTTGGTTAATATAAAGGAACTTTTGTATTAATAATTGGTAAGTTAGGTGAAATATAGCATATAAGGGTCTAGGAGTCAAATAAGTGATAGCGCATGTTAAGGTACATAAAAAAGGACGTGCACGCCCTGCCAGTTCGTTCAGCAAGGGCGTGCTGATTAAATTAATAAACGCTGGCTGCTATCCTTTTTAGCTCCATAATTGACTTTGCAACAGCTGCATGCTCTTGGCCTGCATAATCCGGATGCAGTGAATCTGTTTCTACAGCCAGGAATCCCTGGTATCCGGCTTCGTACAGGTATTGGGCAATCTTTTGGTTATTCACCAGGCCGTCACCAACGGGTGTGGAGGAGAAGAAGTACCATTCCCTGGCATCCAGACCTTTGACCGGCTTCAGGTCTTTAATATGAGTGGCAAGGACGTATTCCGCCAGCTTACGAGTGCCTTCCACGGGGTCATCCAGCAGGCGCAGGAAGTTGCCCGTATCTAGGTTCAGACCCAGGTGCGGGGATCCAACTCTTTCAAGCAGTTCCACGCATTCTTCTGCGGTGTAATCGATATGATTCTCCATAGCCAATTTGACGCCGTTATCCTCGGCAACCTTCACAGCTTCCTTGAACCAATCCACCAATATATCGATCTGTGGACCATGCGGCTCGAAACGGAACATTAAACTGCTGCCTACCACCCGCATGACATCCGCGCCAATCAAGCGAGCATTCGAGATTTGGTTGACCATGTCTTTGAATGCTTCCCGGTTCTTTCCAGCTTCCAACCCATCTGGATGTCCCCAGGCATACACTCTGTCGAACCCATACTCATCCAGCATTCCGTTCAGGTCTTTGAACCAACCTGGATCGAAAGAGGGAAAGAAACAGGATTCCAGGGAGACTCCATCCACATCCAGGTATTTGGCATAGGCCAGGAAATCTTCCATCGTCATCTTCTTGTCTGGAGGGGCTTGGTGTGGATATACTTCGCCAAAGTATCGGTGAAAGCAATAGCTGTCAATGCCGACTTTCATCTTAGCATTTCCCATTTGATCACTCTCCTTATTGGTATGGGTTTAATCGTCCGCAGAAGGTTAGCGGCATAAATCCGGCCATTTCCACTGTCATCAGGGGCGCTAAACTTGCCCACCCTTGACAACGGGACATCCGGAAATCTCATTTGTTAAGTGCTGTGATTTCGCCTAGAATTACGTAGTACATCTACAATCTTGGTCGCGTTTGCAGAATTATGGTCTCGGACCCGTATCAGCTCTACTTCGAAACGGGACCGGTCGCCGCGATGCAGCGCATGGTAGTATTCGAAAGGTGTGTTGTCCGCTAAATAGGACACACTGTCGATCAAGATCAACGGCGCACCTTTTTTTACATGTAGGAGATCTGCCTCCACTTTGTTGGCCGGTACTGCTTCCAGTGTGCGATGCCCGCGTGCAATGACCACCCCGTATTCTCGCTCCAGATAGGCATATAAAGACTGCTCGGTCAGGTCTAAATCTAATAGAGTTGGGAACATTTCATAGGGCAAGTACGTGGTTACCAGGACGATAGGATCTCCATCCACATAACGGAGGCGGTTAATCTTCACCACCTGCGCGCCAGGTTCCAGCTTTAGGCCGGCGGCCACGCGGGGTGGGGCGGGGATCAATTCAAGCTCCAAGACTTTGGAGAGCGGTTCGTGCCCGCGCGCCTGCATGTCTTGGAAGAAACCGGTCAGCTCCTGGAACAAGCTCTCCCCAATCTTAGGTTCGCTGGCAAAAGTGCCTTTACCCTTCCTGCGCAGGATGTACCCTTTGATCTCCAATTCTTTCAATGCCTGGCGAATAACCGTCCGGCTGACGTCGAAACGGTGGCACAGCTGCGCTTCACCGGGGAGCTGCTCACCTGGCTTGATCTCCCCATTTTCCATCATGCCTTGCAAGGCATCTAAAACCTGGATGTAATAGGGGATATAAGAGTTACGGTCTACTTTTATCTTTAAATCCATATTCGGGTCACTTGTTATGTAATCATCCTGTTATTACAAGTTACTCAGAATATAGTTTATTTTTAACAACTTGTCAAGGTAAAACAAGGAATGGTGTGCACGCAAATGTTGTCAGGGAGGAGGAGCCTGCGGTAGGATGGGCTACCACAGGCCAAACTACCGGAGGCTCCCCATGAACTATAACACTGATGAGTTCATGCGAGAGGAAGGGAGCGACTATTTCGAAAACAGCCGCAGGGCGACCCTCATCCAGCAGCAGTATGCGATCCATAATCCATTGGCTTACCGGGCGTATGGAGAAGAATTCTGGGGGCTCACCGCCAGTGAAGGACCAGGTCCAGGTTTTAAGATTGTCGACGGTATCGAGCGGCTCTTTTTTGACTATGAAGCCCGTGGGGCGCCCTTCGGACCGGATGATGGCAGCGTCGCCCCGTGGGCTGTCGTAGCCTCGCTGCCCTTCGTGCCAGAAATCGTGATGCCGGCTGTCCGACGATTGATGAAGGATTACCCCGAGCTGATCAGCGAATATGGGTGTAAGAGCACGGTTAATCCAACCTTCTGGGATGAGCCTTATGATCCACGCGGTTGGATCTCTCCCCACCATTACGGGCTCAACCAGGGTCCCCTTGTTCTCATGGTGGAAAATTACCGGACCGGGATGCTTTGGACTTTGATGCGCCGCGATCCATATCGAGTCACAAGTCTACGCCGGGCAGGGTTCCGAGGTGGATGGTTGGAATCCTGATCCGACTTGTATGGGATCAATTTCGTAAGAAATGAAAAGGCCTGGTTGTCAATTAAAATACAGTAGTTTTGCAGATTAAACAATTGGCCCATGAAACGGGCAGAGCAGGAGCTGAATACTCCAGGATTTGTTGAACGAATACCCCATCCTTTACTTGGCGGCAAATCCAATACAACAGAAGTTGAGTGTTTCGCTCCCGGAGCCATATGAGCGTTTCTCCAAGGGTAAAGTCTTGTTGA
>CAZAQS010000140.1:0-12010 GCA_964486825.1 uncultured Anaerolineaceae bacterium
CCACGATCCCAACAATAAAGGGCAATTTCATATTTTGGCCTCCTCGGTCAAACTCGCCGGGTTTACTGCAAAAACGTATAGCCTTCCGCTTCCTCTAACCAGAGCATCGCAGACCCGGTTTGCCCGATATTTCACAATTTAATTTTAGCTGAGAGTAACTGTTGTAGGAATTTGAATCTATTGGAATTACTTGAGAAGATTATAACAAATTAAAGGAGAATTAGAATAAGAAAAGGTGCATTTCTTATTCTTTCTTGATTTCTCTATATCGGAATATTCAGTTAATCACTGGTTTGTCAGGGTAGTAGGATGTCAACGAATGCCGTCATACCCCACCGCACGGGAGCACCACCGGGGTCGAAATCGATGGTTACAGTATAAGTGACAGCACCGCGCACATCTTCGCTAAGGTAGGAGATCTCCCTCACCACACCTGGGAAGCTCTGGCCAGGAAAGGCGTCCAGTGAGATGTCTGCTTGCATGCCCGGGGAGAGCAGGGCAACATCGCTCTACACCAGGTCAGTGGTTTCGACCTGCCATGAGGAAAGGTCTGCCAGGAGGAAGGCAACCTGTCCCGGGGCCACCACAGATCCAATTTCGATCTCAGAATGCACGATTACCCCTGCTCTTGGTGCGGACAGGATTGCCTCCCGCAGGCCTTGTTGGGCCACAACCAGGGCTGCGCGAGCTTGCTCCAGTCCGGCTTCGGCCTGCTGGAGGGCCTGGTCAGCCGCCTGCACCTCTAGCGAATCGTCGCCCACCAACAGCTGGTTGAGCCGGTCGAGGGATGCTTCATAGCGCTCCTGGGCCACAGACACTGCGGCCCGGGCTTCCAATATATCCTCTGCCTCCTCCGTCGAGAGCAAGTCATTGTAACGGTCCTGGGCAGCCTCCAGCTCGCTGCGCGCCACGTCGTGCTGTTGTCGGGCCTGCTGCTGGATCTGGCTGTCCCTACCGGAATCGGCGCGCTCGCTCACTTCACGGGCTACCAGGAAGGCCGCCTGGGCGTCCGAAAGGCGCTGCTCCACAGCTGCCAGCCCCTCTACTCCTTTCTCATCCAGCAGACTCTGCAATTTCTCCGCTTCTCTTTCCAACAAAGCGCGGGCTGCCTCGACCTCGCTGCGAGCCGAGCCAAGGCGGGCCTCCCGCTCGAAGTACCAGGTGGGCTGTTCCATCTCAGAAGGGACGGGGGTGCGCCAGGGGTCCGTCCTTGTCGAAGCCCCGGCAGCATGAGCAGCCTGGCGGGCCAGTTCTAGCTGCGTTCGGGTGGCTTCCGATCCGGCTTCAGCCGCAACCTGGGCAGCGCGGGCTTCCTCCACCCGGGCAGCCAGGTAAGTTGTGTCCAGGCGCGCCAGGATTTCACCGGCGCGCACCTCCTCACCCACCGTAACGGCCACTTCGGATACCCGGCCGGATTGGGTGAACCCCAACGACAGGCTGGCGCCGGGCACGACCCGCCCTTCGGCGGACACCACGCCCGGGTCGAAGCCGGCCTGGAGATCCGGCGTGGGTGTGGGGTCCGGCTGTACCGGGGCCAGGAAATTGAGATAGCCATAGACCGCCAGGACCCCGGTAAGGACAACCGCTACTGCGCCGAAAAGGATATTCTTGCTGTTCATAATTCTTCTCCTACCCCTGGTTTATTCATGCTTGATGGCCTCCACGATATTAACGCCGGCTGCGCCGCGGGCGGGGTAGAGGGCGGCTAGCTGGGAGACCAGAAAAGCGATCAAAATACCGTATATAAATGGGAGCGGCGTGAAGCGGTAAACCAGCTCGTAACCGCTCATCAGATTCATCCCCAGGATGAGCACATGCGATATCAGGTAACCAAAGGCCAGCCCATAGGCGCCGCCGATGACACCCATGGCCAGCGATTCAGCCAGCACCATGCGCAGCACCTGGCCGCGTGTCATGCCCAGGGAGCGCAGCCCCCCGATCTCGCGGCGCCTCTCGATTACGTTCATGGTCAGCGTGTTGATCACCCCCAAAGCGCCGATGATCACGCCGATCATGTTCAAGACATCGAAGAGCGAGAAGGACTGGCGCATCAGGTCGCTGATCTTTTCCTTGAAGACCTGGGTGGTTTGCAGGTAGATCTGGCGGTTCTTGAAGCGAGCCTCGATCTCCTCGACCACCTGCTCGACGGGATAGCCTGCAACCACCGAGACGGTGAAACGATCAGCGCCACGGTCCGAGAAAGACCGGTGCAGGTCATCATACGAGCCGATTACTGTACCCGCTTCGCCGGTGAAATCGACGATCTCAGCAGCCACACTGAAGACCTGCTCGCCCCGCCGGGTCAGCAGCACCAGGTTATCTCCCTGTTTAAGGTCGTAGCGGCTGGCCACAGAATTCGAGATGAACAGGGCATTGCCGCGTTCGAAGCGCGCCCAGATAGCTTCGGAATCCCCCTGCCCGGTGGCGAACTGGAACTGGCCCACCAGGCGGTAGCTGGCCGGGTCGATAGCATTGAAGAGCAGGCTTTCCTCCATCCCGCCGTTGGAGGCATGATGAGCGGGCGAGAGACGCACTTCGATATAGCGGGCCGGTGTGACTGCAGCTACCCCCGGAACGGCTACCAGTTGCCTGCCGAAGGACTCGCGCATTGGAATCGGTGAGCGTACGTACAGGTCGCCGCCCAAGGCCGTGTCGATCCAGGCGGTGATGTCTTGCTCGAAGGAGTAGGCCAGCGAGCCGACCCCGATCACCATCGTCAGCGCGACCATTAAGGAGGCCACCGTAAGCGTCGTCCTACCGACCGAGCGGCGCACGTTGGAGGAGCCAAGTGAGCCCTCCTGGGCATAGATGAGGGCTGCAAAGGGGCGCGTAAAGCGCTCTAGTGCGGCCACAACCAGCGGCACGGTCAGGGTTGCCCCCAACAGGATGCCCAGGACGGCCGTACTGCCGACCGAGAAAAGCGCCTCGGGCCGCCATTCTATCCGGTACAGCGCCAGGTAACCGAGCGCCAGCAGGCCCAAGCCCGCAATCCACACGGCCGGCCGGACCTGCTCCGTGCTACGGCTGCGCACGCGCAACGCCTCCAGCGGCGAGATGCGGGCGGCCTGCACTGCGGGAACCAGTGCCGCCCCCAAGGTGACGCCCACGCCAACTGCCAGGCTCTGCAACACGCCCTGCCAGGGCAGGGCCAGGGCGCTCTCCCCCGTGCTGACCACCGCGCCTACCAGGCCCATCAGCCCGCGCGCCAGCAGGAAGCCGGCCAACAAGCCTATAAGCGAACCGGCCAGGGAGAGCAGCACGGCTTCGGCCAACACCATGCGCAGTACGTAGCCGCGCCCCGCGCCAATAGCCCTTAACATACCGATCTCGCGCGTGCGCTCAACGACCGTCATCGAGAAGGTGTTATAGATAAGGAAGGCGCCTACGAAAACGGCGATTAGGGAGAAGAAGGACAGGCCGAGCTGGTAAGTGGCCAGCATCTGCGGGACGAGCTGGCCACGGGCAGCCGGGTAGATGACCTCCGCCTCTCTGCCCAGGCGCTCGCCCAGGTCCTCTCGCAAGGTCGCCAACCGGCGCGGGTCTTCGCTGAAAGAAGGGTCGATAGCAAGGGAGATCTCATCCAGCTCCCCCGCGGCCAGGAATAGCTCATCCACCACCGCCAGGGGAGCGAAGGCCGCCGCTCCGTCGTTAAGCAGGCCCACGCCCTCCTCAGCCAGCAAGCCGACGATCTCCAGGCGAGCCACGCCCTGCGGGGTCACGATGACCAGGTCGCCCCCCAGCCGCAGGCGCCTGTCATCCACGTACTTCGCCGGCAGGACCGCCTCGTACCGCCCGGCTTCTGGCATCCGTCCGGCGCTCAATTCGTAGATCCGCACCTGGGGATCCAGATCTGGATCCACCCCGTATAACTGCAGGATGCGGCCTGCCGCCACCCCGTCGATGGTCAGGTTGAAATCCAGGCTGGAGACCTCGCTGGCCAGCGTGGTCTGCCGGCGCAGGAGGGGCGCGGCAGCCATCACCCCCCGCTCACCCTCCAGCACTGGCAGCAGGTCTTCGTGGAGCCCGGCGCGCGTATATGTTCGAGATGGGATGACTATCAGGCTGGCCTGCCCGGCGGCCCGGTCGAAGATCTGGCGCAGAGAGGCCAGCGTGCTCTGGTTGGTGACTTGGATGGCAAGCACTACCGCCACGCCCAGGACGATGCCCAGCAAGGTCAGCAAAGTCCGGCCCGGGCGCGTGCGGATATTGCGCAGGGCCAGGCTGAAGGGCAGCAGGGTAGGGAAGCGGGATAGCATGCCGGCAGGAGAGTTAGAGCTCGAGGGAGGCCATTACCTCGTTGATGCGGCTGACGGGGACGCCCTCGTAGCCGTTGGAGAGGCAGTGCACCACTCGGCCGTCCTTCAAGAACACAATCCGGCTGGCATACGAGGCGGCGCGCGGGTCGTGCGTGACCATCGCAATTGTAGCGTCCAGCTCACGGCAGGTCTTGCGAAGCAGCTCCAGGATAGCCTTGCCGGAGCGTGAATCCAGGTTGCCGGTCGGCTCGTCGGCAAGGACGATTTCTGGCTGGTTAACGAAAGCGCGTGCAATGGCGACGCGCTGCTGCTGCCCGCCGGAGAGCTGGTCGGGGCGGTGTGCGGCGCGATCCCCCAAACCGACCAGGGAGAGCAACTCATCGATGCGCTGGCGGTGGTTCGCGGCGGCCTGCCCGTCGATCAACAGCGGCAGGGCTACGTTTTCGGCCGCCGTCAATGTGGGCAGCAGGTTATAGAACTGGAAGATGAAGCCTACCTTCTGTCGGCGGAAACGGGTAACGGCGTCGTCGCTGAGCGAGGCTATCGGCTGCCCGGCCAGGATGACCTCGCCTGAGGAGGGGGTATCCAGGCCGCCCAGCAGGTGCAGCAGTGTAGATTTGCCAGAGCCAGATGGCCCCATGATAGCGACGAACTCGCCCTTCTGGACATCGAAATCGACCCCGTCCAGCGCTTTGACGGACACTTCCCCCATGCGGTATTCTTTGGTAACGGCTTTGGTCTCTAGAATGGTGGACATACCTGCTTTCCCTCGTGGATATAGTATACCTACATTGTGTAATTTTGTACGATTATTCACTTGTTATTAATAATAGACGCGCAAGAAACCCGTTAGAAGAATACCTTCGATTTCGCCATGTTGTACGGAATGTTTATTCCTTCCAGTTTGATATTGAGCGCCTTGAACACCTCATAATAAATCTAAAACCTACTTTTAAGTTTGTCCAAAAGGAGCTCATTGGACTTTCGAATTTCTTGAAAGTGTTGATCGAGGATAGTAAATAGCCTAGCTGAATAGGTAATTTACTTGGTCTTGTGGACGTTTCTCCTGGCGGGGCTGGGAAGGCTGCTCTTCGAAGGCGCTTATAATTTTACGTCCGCTTTCATCTGGCTGAACCTGCCGGCCATCGATTACCGCGTAAACCCACACATCAATGGATTCATCGGCACCTGGATCATCGTGCTACTGCTCTTTTTATTTCCTTTCCATGCTTTTCCTTCATAAATTTTACTGGCCTGGAGGAGGCATGGGACCAATAGACAGATGGATGGTATTGGAATACAATGTGAAGATTGGAACAAACACTAGCTTCTAGACGTCTTAAGCATATCTTCAAATAACTCCTATCTATGCACGAGCGCTGAAAAACGCGGGAAATTATAAAACCATCCTCTACCTATTATCCGCCTTTTCCGCGTTCTTAAGTGTCCCTTAAAAATGAAGGAAAACCAATGAAGACACGCATTCTGATATTCCTTGTGTTGGCATGGCTGCTGTCAGCCTGTACGCCTACGACCACAATACCCTATCCGATTGACCTTGTAGAACCGAACACCTCGATACCTTATCCAATGGAAACCGTAGAGCCGGTTGAAACCGTTATTGGTCCCACCCTGGTCACTGACCTCCCCCCATTTACCTATACCGACCCTGCCGGTCAGTTCCGCCTGAGCCTTCCAGCAGGCTGGCAGCCGGGAGAAGAGCCGGGCCTCTTTACCGGGCCAGGCAGCCTGCTCCAGGTGGGTTACCTGCCGGAAATGGCTTTCATGAACAGCGCCAACCGGGTCTGCGAGCGCCTGGCCAACACCCCAGGCGGCCCCGGGCGCAAGATCGACCTCTCCCCGCTCCCCTCCGCCGACGCCTGCCTGCTGTCTCCATACCCTGAGATGAGCATCGACCGGGCCACGCTGGTCGTCTCCAACCCCGGCGGCGATCCCGAGCAGCGCTATTTCTACCTGGAAACGCGCCTGCCTGACGTGCCGGGGATTGCCGCTTCGCTGGAACTACTCAACCCTCCCGCCGTCCAGGAAGCTTTCCCCTACCCAAGCGGCCCTATGCGCGTGCAGGACAAGGAATTTTGGGCCGCTGCTCCAGGCCAGCCGGATGAATTGGAGCTGGAAGAATATGCTGTGGTGGAAGCGTCTGCCGACAGCCCAACCCGATTCGAGTTCCTGGAGCGCATCCCGGTGGATGTCTTCGAGCTGCGCGCCGAATGGCGGGACAAATCCCCCGACCGGCGGCTGGCTGAGGAGAACGCGCTGCTCGAGCCTTTCGGCTACCTCCTGGAATCCCAGCCGGGAGACGAAATGCAGCTCTACGCTCTGTACCGGGATGGCGAGCTGGTCCAGGATCAAATCTCATATTTTTGGCCGGTCTCGCTCAGCGTATCGGGGCAAGACTTCGCCCTGCTCGTGGAGCTCTGGAACGGCGGTTACCACCTGGTGCTGCATGAACAGGTCGAAGTTTGGGATATGGGCGCCAGCTTATTCATCCCGCCCGTGTTCTACGAAGATGAGCTGTTGCATGTGATTTGGGACTCAGCGCGCAGGCAGGTGCAGGTCATGCAGGGGGAGGAGCTGGTATTCGCCTTCGCGGCCTTGTACCTGGTGGACATGCCGGTCAAAGGCCTGTGGAGCTGGGACGGTCACTGGCTGCTGGAGGTGGACGGCTTCCTGGTGCAGGACGGCGAGATCCTTAACGAGCGCCTGGGCTACGAGGAGATCTTCGGCTGGCAGCTCCTGGACGGCAAACCCTTCTATTACTTCCGCAAGGGGCCGCGCGTTGGCATTTCTTACGATGGGAACAGGTTGCCGGTCTACTACGAGGAGATCATTCACTACCGCTGTTGCGAGCCTGCCATGTTCAACAACACCGGCAACCAGGACATGGCCTGGTTCTACGGGCTGAGGGACGGAACCTGGTACTATGTCGAGATCGGGAGTTATGAGAAATAAGTATATTTCTGGTTTGAATTAAGGAATCTTTCGCGTTCGTCAACGTTGATCAGCATCCCTAAAAATGCTGGGCAGATGGTCAATAATCAGGACCAGCAATCCGGCCAGCAGGAAACCTGCCGCGATCATTCCCATCACTCCCAGCATTCCGCTAACCGACCCGACCCCTTGCGGGTAAGGGTCATTGGGGTTCAAGAACCAGTACGGGTAGAAGCCAGTCAGGGAGCCGCGCAGCAAGGATACGAGCATATAAAGCAGGGGATAGGACATCCAGGCCAGCAGCAGGCTGTAAACCACGCCCGTCACCAGGATCCACAGCAGAGCACCACTTTTGAAGATCACCACGCCCTCCGGTTCGGGGTTTCCCTCCCACAGGTAGCGCATGCCGAGCAGCAGCGCGGCGGCTACCAGCAGGTTGCTCTGGATGGTGTAATAGCTGAAGCTGTTCAAGCGGGCAGAAAAGCTTGGCGCCGTCCACAAGCTGACTGCAACGCCGGACAGGCTCAAGAACACGATCAGCGCCTGGAAGACCAGGGCCAGTTTTCTCCGGGTAGGGACGCTGGAGGAATTCATATTAGTATTATAGTATCCCTCTCGTTTCCACTCTCCCCCTCGTCTTCTCGTTTCCATGCTCCGCGTGGAAACGGATCCTTCCCTCACCGCTCCGCGGTTATCCGAGGTTCTACCCGTCCTGCAAGGAATACTCCCCAATAATGTGCTAAAGAAGTTAGAAAAAATGAATATTTTTGCCGGATAGGGTACTCATACTATAGAATAGGGCCTATGGATAGTACCAACCTTATCCGGCGCTGCCAGGCTGGCGAGGCGGAAGCGATTACAGATTTAATCATACAACACGAAAAGCGTGTGTACCGGCTGGCGCTATCGATTCTGGATGATGCCGAATCGGCCGGTGAGGTTACACAGGATGTCTTCTTCGCGGCCATTAATGGGTTGGATGGTTACCGGGGCGAAGCTGCTTTTACCACCTGGCTCTCCGGGATCACGATCAATATCTGCCGCAAACGAATCCGTAAACGCTATGCCAGGCAACGGCTGGTGAAAGCGCTCCAATCTATCTTTCAAGTCAAAAGTGCCAGCCTCCCGAACCTTGAAGATACATCCATAAAGAACGAGACGCATGCAGCTGTCATGGCGGCCATCAATGATCTTGGAGAGATACATCGCCTCCCGATCCTGCTCTACTACTACCATGATTTTTCCGTTAACGAGATCGCCCAAACCCTGGAAATTCCGGAGGGTACGGTCCTTTCCAGGTTATATACAGCCAGAGAACGCTTGCGGTTAACGATCGATGAGGAATTACTGTCTGAATGAGAGTTAGAAATGAGTGAACTGACCCACCTGCAAGCCCAAAAATTTATCCAGGCAGCAATGGATGGCGTCGTCTCTCCATCTGAACAGGAGGCTCTGCGTACGCACCTGAAGGGATGCGTTGCATGCAGGCAATACCAATCACAGATGCATGTGCTCGAGGGCAGGCTGCGTCACGCCATGCATATCCGCTGGGATGGACAAAAACCAACTAAGATACAAACCTTAGATGCATATACCTCCAAAATGAGGCCGCGTTCTATCCTGAAGAACTTTTTTAATATGGCTAGCGCCGGGACGGCGTTGGTGGTCATTGTCCTGCTAGTTGTGTTTGCGATCAAGCTTCTTCCCGCTCAGGAGCACCAAACGGTTTCAGAAATGGCCATCCCAACTGAGTATCCCGCCACGCCCACGCCCTCTCCCGAGCTGATGGAGCAGTATGATTTAACTCCTGAAGCGCAGTTGTACGTTACAACAGCCTTGAATATCATGGAAAGGCATTCGATCAACCGTGACATCGTCGAATGGCCGGCGTTCAGAGAGGAAGTTTTCCGGCGAGCATATGGAGCAAGGTCGCCTTCGGACATATACGCTGCTATCCGGTTTGCTCTAAACAAAATCGACCAGGACGGCTTTTTGGTGACCCCTCAAATCATCGCTCAGGAAAGCCAACTTGTAGGACTCCAACCACTTTCCGAGATCGAAGGCCGGGTCATTGGAGAGCGCATTGGCTATATCCAGATTCCGGGTACCCGTTATTATGATCATGAAGTTTACGCAAATGCCATGCAGGCCCGCATCCGGGAGGTCGACACAGGCGCGGTCTGCGGGTGGGTCGTGGATTTGCGTGGTAATAGCGGCGGCGGGATCGGTCCCATGCTGGTGGGGGCCGGACCGATTCTGGGCGAGGGAATGACGACCGGGTTCCAATACTCTGACGGAGGTAGGGCCTTTTGGAATTATATCGATGGAGAATTGGTATTAGAGAAATCAGGCGTATTAGAACCGGCTCTCACCTACTTGAAAGAGCCTGCTTACCGGCTCCAGCGGCCAGACCCACCTGTCGCAGTTCTTACGGATTTCCAGACTGCCGGAGCTGGGCAAGCCCTGGCAATCGCTTTCAAGGGAAACCCGCACACACGCTCATTTGGCCAACCGACTGCTGGGCCGCCTGCCGGAAGCTCGACCTTCATGCTGAGCGACGGCGCCGAACTGGTAATCACTACTTCCTATATGATCGACAGTCAGGGAGTGGTTTACACCTCCACCATACGCCCCGACCAGATGGTTTGGGATCTCGGACAAGCAGGCGATCAGGATCCGGTTATCCAGGCGGGTGTGGACTGGCTGCTGGAGCAGGAAAGGTGTTTAGGACAGCAAGATGATTAGGTTTTCAATAAGGCACAGACATTTTCATATTTCTGCCCTCCTGGCAATCATAGGCCTGCTCCTTCAAGCCTGCTCCGGGCGCGTAGACCCCGCTCCTGCTCCCCAAATCCCTACGCCTTCTCCTGCAATTGCCGGCCCCGATCGCGAGCACACTCCTCTATCCAATTTGATAGCGTTTGCACGCTTATACGGGTATATCCGGTATTTTCATCCCAGCGATCAGGCGGCTTCCACCAGTTGGAATGAAGCGGTCGAGAACGGTATTGCCGCGGTTTTGGATGCTAAAGATCCTGGAGACCTGGCTACCAGGTTACAGGAATTTTTCCAACCCGTCGCTCCCACGCTGCTCGTTTTTCTAGAGGGTGAGCAACCATCTGTGCCTGGCTTTACCGACCCATCCAACGGAAGGAGCGCTATCCAGGTTGTCATGTGGCGCCATCACGGCGTATCCGGAGATATGGAATACGATTTTGGCCTTTATCACAGCCAGCGTATCCGGGAGCCTGTTTTAGAGGAAGTTATACCGGACGGTTTCCCAGATCCCATGCAACCCTTTTATGCTGAGTTAGGAAGCGGGCTTGGGGCTTATCTACCCCTGGCGCTCTATGCTGATGAATCGGGCACTCTACCACATATTGAATATCCAGATAAAAGGTTTATCGACCGGCCTGAAAGGCATGAAAAGAAGATTACCTGGCTGTCTGCCGTGATCGTGGGCTGGAACGTTCTCCAGCATTATTATCCCTATTTTGATGTAGTGCAAGTCGATTGGCAGCAAGCATTGGAGGAAGCGCTACAGGGGATATTAGAAGCCGAGGATGAAGCCGCATTTGTGGAAACCCTCTCCAGGATGGTTGCCCAACTTCAGGATGGGCATGCTCGCATTGGATCGGAAAGATCCTACCTCGAAGGATTCCAACCTGATGTACTGCTCTCTTGGATAGAGGGAAAGCTGGTTGTCATCGGAGCCGGGAATGTGGCAGGAAATAGCCTAAAGCCAGGAGATATCATTCTTTCCATTGATGAGATCCCTGCTGCTCAAGCAATTAAGGCGAAGGAAGATCTGATCTCAGGCGCTACACCACAATGGATACATTACAGAGCGGCGCAGGAGATCTTGAGCGGACCAGCATGGAGCAGCGTTATTGTGGAAGCCGTAGGCGCCGATGATGTTGTCCACGAAGTTTCCCTTACCAGAAACCTATTACCTGTAGAGTTGGAGATGCTACGCTTAGAGCCGCGCCCGGACTTGATTACAGAAATCGAACCTGGGATTACTTATGTTGATTTGAATGGGATGACCGATGGAGACCTGACCAGAGCATTGCCTCAATTAGAAGCTGCATCAGGCATCGTCTTCGACATGCGCGGATACCCGCGCACTTTCAAACCCCTTGAGCACTTGATTGATGATCCGGTTACATCTGCTCAATGGTATGTCCCGCTAAATACATTTCCTGATCGGATAAATATGACTTTTGAGTTCAGCAATTGGGAAGTTGAACCGGAAGAACCAAGATTGACCGAAAACGTTGTCTTCTTGATCGATGGGCGCGCTATCAGTGCAGCTGAAACCTTCCTGGGAATTGTTGAGCATTATCACCTGGGGGAGTTGGCTGGAGAACCGACAGCTGGGACGAATGGGAATATCAACTTGATAAACCTTCCGGGTGGTTATTCAATGGTTTGGACAGGCATGAAAGTTTTGAAGCATGATGGCTCACAGCACCACGGCATAGGCATTCAACCGACCGAAATCGTGAGCCGTACCATTCAAGGCATCAGGGCCGGGCAGGATGAACAGCTCGAGCGAGCGGTTGAAATCCTCAAGTTAAACCGTTAAGTCCGGATGCATAATTGCATGCTTTATTAATATAATATAATAAATCCATGCTGGATCGTAGAGTTCTTGATGAACTTATCCGCCGTGTTACAGAGGTTGCATGGCCAAGAAAGCTTATTCTATTTGGCTGACATGCTCGTGGGACGAGCATGTCAGGCAGTGATATCGACCCGCTTGTCATCACACAGGGGCCGGTGCATCGTGGTCGCCTTAC
>CAZAQS010000141.1:0-11952 GCA_964486825.1 uncultured Anaerolineaceae bacterium
CGGACCGCTTCGACCTTCTTGCCATATACGTCCTCGGTCTTTTTTAGCTCTGTATCCCTTCCCTGGCGAGCGGCTTCTTCACACATGCGCCGGAATTCACCCTGGGAGACAGTCGGACCAGCGTAAACCTTTAAGGCCTCGTTCGAGCGAACCACCACCTCTGTTGTGCGATAAGACCAGTCCAAAAAGTCTTTCTCCATAGCCGCGATCGCCCGCGCATCTGTCAGGGACCCCTCCAAAGGGACAAAACTTGCCTGGGGGTCCGGGCTTTTGTCCAACGAAACAGGTCGGACAGGCGCGGCCAGGTATTCCTCCCAGCGTATCAAGCCTCTCCGGTCAGGCGATTCGACCAGCACGGTTTGTTGAAGCACGTGATCCAAATTATATTTCCTGTTCAAAAACCGGATCGATGCCTGTCCTATCAGGAATGGACGGTACACCATACCCTGGCTGAAAGCTTGCTCAGGATAGGGTTTCCCAGCAGCCTTGAAGGACTGGGTAAAGGTCAGGTTATTGGGCAGGAAATATTCCTTCACACCGCTCGAGATGCCTGGTCGGGTTGATGAAACCGTCCCAGTTACCGCCCCTTCACTCTGGGTAGAGGGCCCGTGGGGAATGCCTGGAGCAGGTATCTCGGTTTTGATAGCGCCCTCAGCAGCCAGGGCTGGACCGGGGGTTGAGGCCTTCGAGACGTTCTTGAGCTGATTAAGGAGCGGGATTTGCGCACGGGTCAGTGGTCCAGCCAGGTAGTTCATCGCCCATCGAGTGCGAAAAAGTTGCGGCCCCCCACTGTTGGCAGTGCCTGGAGAGTGCACGTTATGCAGCAAGAAGACTCGTTTTCCAAGCGTGGAGATCAGGCGGTCGTACACTCCCCGGTCGATATTCCCTGACATCGCGCCTTGCAGACCGTCCAACAAACGTTGTTTATCCTGGTCTGTTTGCAACTTACCGATGAACCAGGTACCCGCATTGGATAAGGCCTTGTAGTCAACATCTACCGGGTTTTGAGTGACAAGCACCAGGCCTACACCAAAGGCGCGCGCTTGTTTCAACATGCGCAGCATGGGCTGTTTCGAGGACGGGTTGCTGATAGGGGGCAGGTATCCAAATATTTCATCGAAATACAAGATGGCGCGCAGGGAGGTTGTTCCAGTCTGTGTTCGCATCCAGCTCTCGAAAGCTGAAAAGAGCAGGGTAACAAAGAACATGCGCTCTGTATCCGATAGGTGCGCAATATAGAACACGCTATGGCGTGGGCGACCATCCGGTGTATATAACAATCCAGGAATATCCAGCGGTTGGCCCTCGATCCAAACCTGGAAGGCGGGCGCAGCCAGAATATTATTGAGCGACATAGCCAGGCTGAAACGATCCTTTTCGGGAAAAAACGTGTTGACATCGAACACGCCCAGCTTGGGGAAAGGCGGCGATTGGACCTGCAGGATCAGCTCAGCCAGCGTCAGGTCGCGTCCCCGGCTCCAGGCATGTTCGAAGATATTGGCGAGCAGGATATGCTCACGCGAGCGGACTGGATCGATATCTTTGAGACCTACCAATCCCAGCAAAGCAGTCACGGTGGAGGAAATCTTCTCCCGCAGCATCTCCCGCTTGCTCTCCCAGCTGACCGGGGGCGCCTGGAGCGAGGCCAGGATGCTGACCGGTATCCCCGCATCGGAACCAGGGGTATAGACGGCGTATTCCACCGCATCCCTTAGAGCTGTAAGGCGCTCTTTTCCAATTCCGATTTCGCCTAATTTCTCCTTCCACAGAGAGGCTGTCTCTTGCGCTGCCTGTTCTTGAGTCTTGCCTTCCCGGCGAGCCTGATCAGGATTGATCCAGGGCTGGAAATCCTCTGCAGAGAGATCTGGGAAATGAAGCAACGTGTTGGTAATATCCCCTTTCGGATCGATCATCAAGGAAGGGATCCCGATTAACGCTGCCTCCTCCATTAAGCCGACACACAGGCCGGTCTTCCCTGAGCCAGTCATTCCAACTACGACAGCGTGTGTGGTCAGGTCGGTTGGGTCGTAAAGCAAGCGCTTCTCACTGGGTTGCCCTGTGGAAGGATCGATCATCGAGCCCAGGTAGAATTTCTGATTCATATTCATTGAGCCATCCCTTCTATTTCATCGCTTTGCGTTATCGCGTACACACGCTCGAACTCGCTCATAAAAAGGCCAGCGATTTCAACATTGTGGATAATGATGGTATTTTCATCATTGCGCTTCTCAGCATTAGCGCTGAAATTGTACGATCCCGTGATCACGGTCGTAGAATCGATGATAATCACTTTATGGTGCATATTTCGAGGATTGCCATCCAGGCGTACATCCAAACCACTATCTCGAAAGAGAGCGTAATCACTCCCACTCGTATAGATTTGGGAGGCCTCGAGTACTCCAGCCACCCTGACACCCGCTATCGCCTGATCAATAATCGCACCTGCCAGCTCGTCGGAAGTGAAAGAAAAAGCCAGGAAATGAATGGATTCTTGGGCGCTCTGGATATGGCGGATAATCTCACCAGACGTGCCGTCATCCGGGGAGAAATATACCTCCACTGGCATACCATTCATCGTAAAGGTAGGATTTGGTGTGAGAGCCAGGGTAGCATCTCCGAAGAGGTCCTGTTCGAACATCTCATTGAATTCTACACTGTAATTTTCAGCCAGCAAAGCTGACCGGAGGCAAATCAAGTTGTTATCGTTACGGTAGGCATCGTTTATGGTGAAGTTCATGGAGCCTGTCCAGACCTCCATCCGGTCCAGGATAACAAATTTATTGTGCATCAAGCTCTCACGGCGGTCACCCAGAACAGGGATACCCGCTTCTTTTAGCTGTTGAATTTCTGGCTCTTCCAGGTAGTCGCTCTCCACCACCATGCGCACCTTTACACCCCGGCGGTGAGCCGAAAGCAGCGCATCTCGAATGCTCCATAAATTTAACTGGTGGGCGGCTACGTCCACACTTAATCGAGCCTGGTCGATGGCATGAGCCAGAGCTTCGTCTGGGCCTCCCCGGAATGCGCCTGCCTGTTGCGCGCCCGGATCGGTAAAATACACGTTAGTATCGCCGCTGAGCGGACGCCGTGTTTCCTCTGCTCCAGCCTCCACAGGCATATCTGCAATCATACACGCCGGAGTCATCCAAACCAGGAGCAAACAGTACAAGAGCTTAGGTAGTTGGAGCCGCAAAACCGGAAGTACTCCTCTTCTATTTGCATGCCCAAGGATATGCTTCTGCGCAGATTATAGCAGAAGAAAGGCTTCACACATTCTATCCATATATCTTCTCCTGTTTTATGGTAGACTCGTTCCCTGGTAAGCCTGTTTCATTGATAACCTTAAATTTTCATATGGCCGGCTGGCCAGCTCGATGATCAAACACGGCAAATACTCTTCGAATCCGCGTTGAAGGAACTACAAATGCTGCCTACTCGAGAAACCTATTCAATCGAAATCGCAGGCATCCAGAGAGAGCTGCCTCTCTTCGAGGTCAAGCCCGGGTTACGGATTGCCTTGCTCAATATTTTGGGCGATACAGAGCTTGTCCAGGCTTGTGCTTCTGCTCTGGCTAACCGGATCCAGGATATCGAATACGACCTGCTTGTGACAGCAGAAGCAAAGAGCATCCCCTTGGTGCACGCTCTGGCAGTAGAGGAAGGCGTTCCTTACGTGGTCCTCCGCAAAGTTTATAAACCGTACATGGGAGAGGCTCTGTCTACAGAGACCGTATCCATCACGACTGGCCAGGTTCAAAAGCTGTTCCTGGACGAAAAGGATCGCCGCTTGATATCCGGGAGGAGAGTCATCATCCTGGATGATGTCGTCAGCACGGGCTCCACATTGAAGGGGATGCAGAAACTGATGGAATCGGCAGGTGCTACCATTCAGGCTGTCGCAGCTATCCTGACGGAAGGTGAACAGTCAGATTGGAACGATATCCTATCTTTAGGTCACCTGCCGTTATTCAAGGACTAGGCTTGAGGCAGGCAAACGATCACGATAGGCCTGCCGCGCAGCTGGGTTAAGCAGACTACCCTTTCCTGCTCACCTTTCAAACGCAGATCACGGATCAGCGCCTCTGGTTGAAGTGGAGAGCCGCGTTTTTTCACAACTACCCGGCCCACATCCTGCTCCCGCAGATAACTTCGCAATCGCTTCAAACCAAAGGGAAACCAGTCTACGATAGCCCACACCCTGGCAAAAGGAGTGGGCTTGTCCGCATTAGCTGTCAGGTAAGCGATCTCAGGATCTAATTGGGCCGCCCCTAATGTTTTCCCCAGGCTACGGACCATTCCGGCGCGCAAGACTGCTGGATCTGGCTCGTAAAGGAAGGCGCGTGGAGCATCTACAGGCAGGTCAGGTTCTTCCTCAAAAGACATGCTATGCCTGCCCGGCAAAATGGTTGCCCTCCTGCGTGAGCTCTTGAGCGGGCCGAACCATAGCACAGCTTCCTTCAGCTCACCTCGCAGGGAAATAAATTCCACCTCCGCATCATAATGGCTGATCTCTTCCAGCTTCACCCCTGGCGAAATCTTTACTCCCAGAGCAGGGAAATGCTCGAGCCAGCCTTTAATGATATTCAAGGCTGGCTGGTAATCGGAGACCGAGTAGATCCGCTTGCCGCCTGCCCTTCGAGCAGGGTCGAGGAATAGGGCCATACCATTTCCTGGCGATAACGGAAGGGGATCTGTGAGATCAGCCTGGATGAAAGAAGCCCGCTCCCCCAGTCCCAGCGCCTCCAGGTTAGCCCGCGCCATATGCAAACGCAGCTCGTCTTTATCGAGGCCCAGTGTTGGTAAGAGGGTTGCCAATGCGAGGGTATCGCCACCCAGGGAACAGCCCAAATCGATGCAGTGGGTAAATGGCTTGTACCGTTCAGCGCGGTAAGCGGATACCTCAAAAGCCGTAGCCTGCTCGAGGCCTTCCCGATGAAAATACATCCGTTCGGCGAAAGGAAATTTACCTGTGGCTTCACGGCGTAGAATAGCGATCTCTAACCCGCCGCGCGCCAGCTCAGGCGGGAAGCGTCGTGAAAGAGCCGAGAAATGAGCCAGAAAATCTATCTCACGTGGTTCCCGCGCCATTGCAGCCCGGATTGCATCCTGGCCGGGACTGGTAAGCAAGGCGCGAAAGACAGGCAGTTCCACACTTAACCAGTCCTCACCATCATTCCGGCAGCCTTCCTCCCGATCTCCACTGCGAAGTTCGTCCCCCGGTCCCAGGGGTAGACCTGGCTCATGCTGGCAAAGTACAAACCTTTTAGCGGCGTTTGAATGGCAGGGATGTTTTTAGAGTGGTTGACCTCTGGAATAGGTTGGGCGTAAGGGGTTCGCCAAAGCCAGGTTTTCTGAATCCATTCCGGTTGGAAGTTCGGGTTGATGCGGGCTAAGGAGGGAATAAACTTTTCCAGTAACTTTGCTTCACTCAAGCGGAAGTTCTCGTGGTCCGCTTCCAGATAGTCGCCGATATAAACGAGATGATCCCCGCCGTAATACTCGGGTTGCAGGAAATTGGTGTGCTCGACCAGCGCAAGGAAGGGAAAGCCGGCCGATTTCGGGATGTTGTACCAGTAGTAGCCTTGCTCTGAAAGGCGCTGCTTCAAAGACAGGACCATTACAACTGCGCCCATGCTTTTAAGCGCCAGCAGGCCATCCAGGTATTCCGTGGGAAGGGATGGAGCCATACGGGCTAACAAAGCTGGAGAGGTGGTCACCAGGCACTGGTCGAATTGTTCTAGCTTGCCTCCAATATCGAGGGCAAGACCGCCGTCTGGAGACGGAGCGATTGAGCGGACCGGGGTATCGAGCATGATCTTTACCCCCATTTCCCGCAAACGTTCTGCCAGGCGGTCGGAAAAATCCTGAAAGCCACCCTGAAAGGTACCTAAGCGTGTAGAACGGGCTTTGATGCGCGCCCACAACCAGGCCATATTAACGATCTTCGAATAACGCTCACCAAACTTGCCGATCATCATCGGCTCCCACATCATCTCGTACACCTGACCGCCAGCCCATTTCCTCATCCAGGTATCCACCGTCGTCTTTTCCAGGGAACGCCAGTTATTGGTGAGCTTCAAGTAAAGTCCGACCAGGCCAAAGCGGATTTTATTGATCCCCCAGCCCAGGCCGGGGAACAAAGCCATCTGTGGGATTGCATCGAAGGGGTAAAACTTCCCCTGGTGGTACATCACGGTGTAGGGGCGTTTGAAAACGACCCGCTCACTCCACCCCAGCTCTTCAATCAGTCCCAGGATATGCTTATCCGTCTGGAACCAGTGGTGGTAAAACTTTTCCACCGACCAATCCCAGTGGGGCTCCTTAAAGCCAGCAGCCAGCCCTCCCACATAACCGGCAGCTTCATAAATGCACACCTGATACCCCTGCCTGGAAAGGTCATAGGCGGCTGCCATTCCCCCTATTCCGGCCCCGATGATGGCGATCCTCCTTCGGGGGCCGGTCGTCCCGCTGTCCAGCTGGCTACTCAACCTTTACCTTCATCCTTTCCACCCCTTTCATACCCTCTTCCCATTTTATACCTTCCTGAGCCAGGTAGTAAGCCCCTAAGGCTGTAATTGGCAGCCACAAGGCTATATGCAAAACGAGCGTATAACCGGCGGCCAAAGCTCGCTCCACTCCATAAGCCACCAGGACTGCGATTCCCGGTGCATCGAATGTGCCTACATACCCAGGAGCAGAAGGGATCGTCGTAGCCAGGTTCACGATGCCGTTCATTAGCATCAGAGCGAAAAAGCTCACCTCAATTCCTGGGAAAGCATGCATAACGAACCAATATTTCCCGGTTTCGAGCAACCAGATCACCACGGACGTGACGAATACCATCAGAGCCTCGCGCGGTGAACGCAGAGATTCCAACCCACCTAAAAAGCGCTCGGCTAAACCGAGCACCTTTTCGTGGAAACGCCGCGGGAATAATCGCAGCACGACGGCCTGCACAATGCCATGCGATCTTTCTGGAAACATTGCCGCTACCAGGAAAACGAGCAACGCTCCCATGAAGGCTGCTGCACCGAGCAAGGCTACCGTCTGGATATTCCCGATGAACCCTGAATCGGCCGTGAGGCGGGCCAGCTCGGGCAGGTTCAGGAACACAAATGCCAGCATGACCACACCGTCAAAGACACGTTCTACGATGATCGTTGCCAGCGATGCGGATATGGCTACACCCTCTCTCCGCTTAAGCACTATCGCCCGCAAGACCTCGCCTGCACGGACAGGGTAAATATTGTTGCCCATATACCCAATGGCGACCACCGGGAACATAGAACGCGTCGAAATGGCCTTCACCGGACGGAGCAGGTAATGCCATCGCCAGGCCCGGGCCCAAACACCAATAAAATAAATAGCTATGCCGGGCAGCAGCCACCAGTAATTTGCCCCGATCAACGCTTCGCCAAGGTCCTCCAGGTGCAGGCCTCGCAGGGCTATATACATAAATACAATACTGATCAGGACGCCTAACCAGAACTGCCAACGTTTCATCGAGCCCATTCTACCACGTGAACGAGGGTGTATAATTGCGGCTATGGATCCCCGGTTGCCGTGCGGGCAAACAGCTCCAGATTTTTCTTTACTCGATCTGAACAAGGCGCCACATCACCTGAGAGATTACCAGGGCCGCATTGCAGTTTTGAATTTTTGGTCTGCAGAGTGTCCCTGGGTCGAACGGACCGACAGGGATATTATTTTAAGGTTGCCGCGCTGGGGGGACGAGGTTGTGTTTTTCGCTATCGCCTCCAATCCTAACGAATCTATCGATCTGCTAAGAGCCATTTCAAAGGAACGCCGCCTTCCGCTGGTCCTGCATGACCCGCAGCAGCAGGTGGCAAATTTATACGGCGCCCAAACCACCCCGCACGTGTTTGTAATCGACCGGAATAGTCTCTTGCGATACCAGGGAGCTTTTGACGATGTCACCTTCCGGAAACGCACCCCTACCGTAAATTATCTTGATCTTGCAGTAGACGCTCTTCTGGCAGGAAGAAAACCTGACCCTGAATTTACCCCTCCTTACGGTTGCGCCATCGTGCGATATTCTTAGGACCTTAAAATTCCAATTCCCCCCTGGCTCTGAGCTCTTTCGGGAGCAAGCAATTATAGATAAAAGTATTGGACGGCGTGGGTACCCCGGCTTCCAACCCCAACCTGACAATAGCTCCAGTCTGGGAGCCTAACTCAGAAGGGCGACCTTCCAGGATATCACGCTGCATGGATGCCAGTGTACCCTCCGGTAAACCATCGATCACTTCCAACACTTTATCTGTGATATCCTCAGGCAGCTGGATATGCTGGCCCCTGGCAACCGCAACGATCTCAAGCAGAACTTGCTTCATCAATCGGCGGGTCTCGTGTAAGCCACGCGTGACGCCTACCGGCGCCCCGGTTACTGCGCCGACACCGCTTAGGCAAGCGATGAAGATAAATTTCTCCCACATGGCTGCCTGGATATCAGCAGGTATCTCTGCCCTGACTCCGGCTCCCTCGAAGGCGGTCTTCAATCGTTGG
This sequence comes from uncultured Anaerolineaceae bacterium, assembly GCA_964486825.1. Lineage (GTDB taxonomy): Bacteria > Chloroflexota > Anaerolineae > Anaerolineales > UBA4823 > CAZAQS01. Next base: position 8,527 of record CAZAQS010000141.1, read on the forward strand.
GTGCGTTCGCTCGGCTGGTTGTCCAGCTCCCCAAAGGCGATATAGGGTTCGATCCCTGTATGCCTGATATAACCGGGACTGGTCAATTGGCTGGCAATCCTGCACAGACCGCCCACAACGGCTCGTTTTCCGAGGACTGCTGCGAGCTGGGATGGAGCATCTACACCGTTTTGGAGCGGGACGATAAACGTATCCTCACCGACCAGCGGACGAGCGGCTAATGCTGCTTCCGGGACTTGCCAGGCTTTTACCCCCAGTAACACAACCTCCACCACGCCTGCCTGAGCTGGGTCATCGGTGGCGTGGACCGGGTGAACTATAAAATCCCCTTTAACGCTGTCTATCCTCAACCCTTGAGAGCGAAGGGCTTGTAAATGCTCCCCCCGGGCTATGAAAACGACCTCCTGCCCGCTTTCGGCTAACCTACCCCCAAAATACCCTCCCACCGCGCCTGATCCATAAATTGCAATACGCATCACCCATCTCCCTCTTGCCTGTACTTTACTTGTTGCACTTTTTAAAATTATATCCCTACATTCAAGCCCTTACCCCGGTTTAATGCTGCCGGGGCAGGCCTCGCAGATACATACACACTTGCCAAAAATCGAGTAAAATGGCGGACAGGATACAGTCTGCAGGACTCGATTCTAGGTTATAGGATGTGTACCCCCACCTTACCCCATCCGAAGAACTGAGGAAAAAAAATGAGTGAAAAAGATAGTGCCCAGAACGTAATCCAATCTTACCGGAAGCGCCAGAATATGGCACAAAAGGCGCCCATGATTTTTGGCCTGGCAGCACTGTTGCTAGTTGTTGGAGCCGGGGTCTTGATCTTTTGGTTGGCAGGCCCAGAAGTACCGAGTGTTTCCCTGTTCGCGACGGAGACTCCCACACCCACTGAAACTGCCACCCAGACTCCTACAAACACTGCTACGCTGACACCTACCGTCACTGAGACACCAGAACCAACCGAGACTCCAACGCCTTCCCTCACACCCACTGCATCTGGACCATGGGTATATACCGTAGAAGAGACTGATTTTGGCCTCAGCACCATTGCTGTTAAATTCAACACGGATATACCAACCCTGCTGGCCCTCAATCCCTCCATCGATCCAGCCACCCTGGTCATTTATGTCGGGCAGGAGATCATCATTCCCGCTCCAGATACGAAACTTCCGACTGGCACCCCCATCCCAGAAGGATTTCGAGGCACGATCGAACATCGTGTGGAAAGTGGAGAGACCCTGGGTGAGCTTGCTGACCGGTATCTAAGCACCATCGACGCCATCCTTAGGGAAAACGAAATTGAAAACCAGAATGACATCCGTGAAGGGACGATATTAAAGATACCAGTCAATATCATTACCCCGGTTCCTACTCGCACACCAGGTCTGGAGACCACCGTTCTTCCACAGGTCCCAACATCGACCGTACAGCCTACTTATACGGAGACTCCTACCGAATAGGGAGGTTCAACCCCACCTAAGAACGAGGTCCAGGAGAGCCCGTGCCTCCTGGACCTCTTATTTATTAAACGTCTTGACAACCTCAAAATCCGTACTATAATTGAAAACGAATTTCAATATCAATAAGGGGAATACCTGGAGTATGTATAGATACTTATTCATTATTATCTGCTTAGCGTTGGCAGCAACTGCCTGTACTGGCAGCTCAAACCTCCCTGGCGCCCAGAGTGGACCCAGGGTCATCGTCGTAGAGACTTTCCTGGCAGATATCGTGCAAAATATAGCTGGAGAGCGGCTGGTCGTAGAGACATTGATGCCCATCGGAGTCGACCCTCACAGTTACCAACCTTCTCCACAGGATGTAGCCCGTATTCTAGAGAGCGACTTGGTGATCTTGAACAAGACCGGCTTGGAAGCAGCTCTGGATGACGTTATCCTGAATGCGGGTGGAGATTTCACCCTGGTGGAGACAGCCGCAGGTCTCGAAGCACGCCACCCCACCGATGAAGAGACTGCTCTCTCCGCCCATGAAGATGAGCATGGCGAGGAAATTGATCCGCACTTCTGGCTTAATCCAGTTTACGTCATAACTTATGTTGATAATATCACCGCAGCCCTGGTAAATATCGATCCAGATGGGAGGAATGAGTACGAGCGAAACGCTGAAGCATATATCGAGCAGCTAATGGAGCTGGATAGATGGATTTCAGCCGAAGTGGAAAAGATTCCCCATAATCGGCGTCTTTTGGTAACCAATCACGAGAGCCTTGGATATTTTGCGGACCGCTACGGTTTCAAGGTAGTGGGGGCGATCATCCCGAGCGCGACAACAGGAGCCTCCCCAACCGCCCAGGACCTGGCGGCTTTGACCAGGCAAATCCAGGAAACTGGCGCGCCTGCAATATTCCTGGAAACGGGTGCAAACCAACGCTTGGCAGAACAGTTAGCCCTCGAAACAGGAATCAAGATTGCGCCGCCCCTATACAGCCACTCCACAGGTAGTGAAGGGCCGGCCTCATCTTACCTGGAAATGATGAGATACAATACCACCGTCATCGTTGAGGGGCTGAGATAAAGAGAACACATCCGTCAGGAGTGAAATGGCTTGATCTTCAAGAAGAAGTATTCTGTTAACGACTCTACAAAATCACTGGTTGAGGTGGAACCAGCCCGGCTCGAGCTGGAGAATGTGACGGTCGGCTATAACGGCACACCCGCCCTGAAAGATGTTTCTTTCCAGGTCCCCCATGGGGCCAGGGTGGCGGTGGTCGGGCCGAATGGGGCAGGCAAATCGACACTTTTCAAAGCGCTGGTCGGTTTGCTACCCGTTCAGAAAGGTCGTATCCTGGTGCATGGCTTGCCCCTGGGAGATCACCAGGAATGCGTCACGTATGTGCCTCAGCGAGAGGAACTCGACTGGCGTTTCCCTGTTACCGTAGAGGATGTCGTGATGATGGGGCGCTTCGGAAGGATTGGATGGTTCAAGCGTCCTACAGAACACGACCGGCAGATCGTCGCCCAATGCCTGGAGCAAATGGGGATTTTACACCTGGCGAAAACAGGCATAGGCGATCTCTCGGGAGGGCAACAACAGCGAGTCTTCCTTGCCCGCGCTTTGGCCCAGGAACCGCATATCCTGCTCATGGATGAGCCCTTGACCGGGGTGGATGCTGCTACCCAAGAAGTAACTTTATCACTCCTGGAGCAGCTACAATTGCAGCAGGTTACGATTATGATATCGACCCATGACTTGAACCTGGCTGCCGAGCGGTTCCAGCAGGTCCTGTTGCTTAACCGGCGGTTGATCACCTACGGCACACCGGCCGAGGTCTTCACACCCCAATCGCTCGGCCAGGCTTTTGGAGGGAACTTGCTTTTCCTGCCGGGTGGGGCTGTGCTGGTCGTTGAATGCTGTCCACCGGAGGAAGCTCCTGCATGAGAGAACGCTCCCAGAAAG
>CAZAQS010000142.1:0-11918 GCA_964486825.1 uncultured Anaerolineaceae bacterium
AAAAGCGTGATCAGCATTCCGCCTACCAGGAGAGCATCCTCAAAGTTGTATACATCTTCCAGAAGGTGAAGCGACTGCCCCCATCGGTTTTGAGCAAGGATTTGCCGGTCTTGTTCATTAGAGTGATACCAGACATTCCACTCATCAAATGATAGATTCAATTTTTTCTTGCTATGCTTCTTCCCGCCAATTGCGTCGCAAAGCGACACAACCATCTTGATGAATGCATCCATGTCTACGCTCTTTGCCAGAAAATTCTGTAGATCATCCGTTGGGTTCGTATAATATCGATGCAAAGAAACGTAATCGACATTCTCGTAGCACTGGTCAAGCATCTCTAATTCCCAGGCCCCGAAGGACGGCATATCGTAGGCTGAAGAGCCGCATGCCACCAGTTCAATAGATGGATCAACCCATTTCATCACCTTGGCGGTTTCATTGGCGCATCTACCATATACATAAGCTGTCTTTTGACCTATCTGCCAGGGACCGTCCATTTCATTTCCCAGGCACCACAGTGTTATCCCAAATGGTCGCTCGGCTCCATTTTTTCTGCGCAGGTCACTCCAATAAGAGCCTCCTTTGTGATTGGCATACTCTACGATATTGCGCGCCGCATCCGGTCCGCGGGTTCCCAAATTGACCGCGTACATTACCTGGCTGCCTACTTTCTTGCACCAATCATAAAATTCATGCAGTCCGATTTCGTTCGGCTCGCTTGTAAACCAGGCAAGATCGAGCCGTTTCGGGCGCTGCTGGCGAGGTCCGATTGAGTCTTCCCAATTAAAACCGGAGACGAAATTGCCCCCCGGATACCTGACTACGGATACGTTCAATTTTTTGACTATCTCGATGACATCTTGGCGAAACCCATTTGGATCCGACTTCGGGTTCCCTGGATCGTAAATCCCCCCATAAATAGATCGTCCCAGGTGTTCTATGAATGATCCATATAAACGTTCATCAACCCTGGAAATAATGAAATCTTTATCAAGAATTAAGTTTGCCCTTTTCGTTTCTTTGTTATCCGGCGCAAGCAGGTTATTTTTCATGTCTAACTACCGTTTAACGCTTCCACAAGTCATCCCTTAGGAAAATTCCATACTCACTGCACCCATCTATGCGTCCCGAATCGACGATTTCCTTCGGAATACCTTTCAAGAACTGGCTGAAGAAAAAGATCGCAATAGGATGTGCCAGATAGGGAAGCATAACACCCATATATTTATTGTTTAATTTCAATGCAATGATTTCACGGTATAAGGGCAGCATTAGGATTTCAAATGGGATCATCATAACGATAAGGACACAAACAAATAATGCGAATTTCCCTTTGAATTCGTAGAATGAAAACCCATATCCTACCCAGGCACTAACAAACAGTGTCAATGCAGTCTGTCCGATGGTTAACACCAGGCTGTTTTGAAACCATCGAAAATAATGATGGTCGCCACCAGTAAATAGATATTTATAGTTATCCAATACCAGGCTCCCAAGCTCAAATTCCAGGTTAAACCCATTTCTGATGATCTGACTGCTGTCTTTGAATGACGTTAATAATATCGATAAAAATGGGACCAGGAAAATTAAGCCCAAAATTGTGAAGAAGATGACCAGGAATATTCCCGTAATGCGGCGCTGAAGGGGCTGTCGGATGACCAGGAATATTCCCGTAATGCGGCGCTGACCGGGCTTTTGAGCGTAGGTCGTATTTGTGGCCATATTAACTATTCTCCTTTCCGATAACACCTGTCAGTCTCAGCTGAATTAAATTGATGGAGAGAACGATCACAAATAACGAAAGCCCGGCAGCTGAAGCATAGCCTAATTCAGCTTGACCGATTCCGTTCTGGTAGATAAAGCCAACGATGGTCAATCCAATATGTAGTGGTGAAGATTTGCCAGCCCAAAGCATTTGACTTTCTACAAACATGGAAAGGCCGCCATAAATACTGATCGTTAAAACATATATGATTGTGGGCATCAACAATGGGACCGTTAAATATCTAAATTTCTGGAAAGAATTTGCTCCATCAATATCGCATGCCTCAAACAATTCAGGTGGAATATTATTCAGCCCGGATAAGAAATAAATCATGTTGATCCCTGTCCAACGCCAGGTTGGTACGCCGATTAAAAATTCAGTTGTGCCGGATGACAATTACGGCGCCGGACTGGCTGTGGATCACCTGATTCGCCTGGGGCATGGTTCTATTGCATATATTAACGGCCTGGAAAGCTGGCACAATTCCCAAGAACGATTGGCGGGCTACGTAAATACCCTCCAAAAACATGGATTACCGATGACAAAGGATTGGATCCAGCCAGGGGACTGGGAGGTTGAAGGAGGATACAGCGCTGCGCAAAAACTTATGCAATTGCCGAACCGTCCCACTGCGATTTTTGCGGCAAACGATCTGATGGCGCTGGGCGCGATATACGCCATCCAGGATGCTGGTCTCGGTGTTCCTCATGACATTGCTGTCGTCGGTTATGACAACCGAGAATTTACCGGGATTGTCCGGCCCAACATCACCACGGTAGTAATGCCGGTCTATGAAATGGGTAGGATCGCGGCCGAAATCCTTTTACAGCAAATCGTTGAGGGTGCAGGTGAAAGCGAGGAGGTAAAAGTCAAGGGAGAGTTGATTATCCGGGACACCTGCGGGGCAAGCGAGTCTCAAAAGACAGATCGTCGTTTTGAAAGGAATACCTCTCTTCGGAGAGTATTGTTGAATAAAAACCCCGACAATTAAGGTTGACAGAAGCTATGCTGACCAGATCCAAATCTACTGGATTTATACTCACAGGTACAGGAATAGGAGCAGCAGGTATTTTGGTCCTTGTGATCGGCCTCGATTTCTGGTCAGTTTTTTAGTTCCTGTTGGGGACCTGCATCTACCCCGATGATGAACCGGCCCTGCCTAAGGCGATCCATGTGCGACGAGCGCTGTCCTGGCAATTGTCTATGGCGTGCTTAGCTTTGTATTGAGTTCCCAGGATGGTGTTTTGTTCTATGTGATGGTCCTAATGCTGCTGGAGAATGTGATGGTCTTTTCCTACCGAGGGCCAAGCAAAAAAAGACCAAAGATAGATCGTTTCCTCTCATACGATCCTCTAGGGGAGCTACACTCGATCCGGGCCCAGGTCAGCAAGTACGGAGGCGAAACCTTCGAGAATGGCCGAGAACCCACGGCCGTCGGGGTCGGCGATAGCTCGGTCAAGGGCGAGCAGTTCGGTTTCAGGCAACCCCGCCCAAAGGGGCTCCAACAGACCGTCACCGCCCCGGGCGACTATCTCACGAAGCAGATCAAAGGCGCTGCTTGGCTGGAAGAGGCGCACCCAATTCGCATTGGGCGTTTCGCCGGGAACCGGAGGTGTAAGCCTCAGCGTACGCGCCATAACATTCCTGCGCAGGATACGGATAGAACGGCTCGAACCTTGGGTAATTGTCTTATCCACAAAGGCCAGATCTATGCTGCCGTCAAAGGTAAGGCCACGGCGGGAGAACGATGATGACCCTACCAGAGCCCATACATCATCGATCACGCCAACCGTGCCACGGATCACTTCGGGGCGTCCGGGGAACCCGACTGGGTGATAGGCAATGACCTGCTTCGGGGCGGCAGCCTGAAGGGCGGCGATGGCTTCGTTGCGGGCCAAATGAAAGCGCTGGGCAAAGCTCTCATATCCTGGTCCCATTGGAATACGCTTGGGGGTGACAATAATCAGGCGTAAAGCCGGGACGGCGGTGAGACGATCTATAAGCAAGTTAACCAGATCAACTTCATGTTCACTCGACCTGTCTGCGGTTGTTCCAAACAGCGGTGTTTCGATATATATCAACTGTCGGGCGTGCGAGATCGCCCACCTCCAGCTCCATTGGCTGTCTCTGCGGCCATATTTTGCTGCAAATGCCTCTCGCTGGGTCTCTTCCACCCAGCGGTCCTCGGCGCCGGATGCGGGAAAAGTGCCGGACAGGGCAGGTAGGAAATTCTGAATGACCCCGATCAAACCGTTCCAGTCGCGGAGAAGCAGCTCGTGAAGAGTCAATTCGGGGATACTATCCAGTTCGGGGCTTTCCACTGTTGATGCAATGTTCTGGAGCACAGCGCCTGCGAAAGTCCCCGAGCCAGCAGGCGGGACGTTCCAACGTCCGTCGTTTAGCTCCGGCAGGCGGGTGAGCAGGTGATGCGTGCGGCGTAGGGCGGCCCGCGCTAGATCTAACCCGAGTTGCCCTGTGGCCAGCACCCCAGGGGCATGGTCCTCTGGTCCAGCCGGGTTGCCAGGGTTGCCCAGGCGGGCATCGCCGCGAACGGACTGTCCGTTCAGAAATCCGGGGGTCAGCACCGCCTGCCAGACCCCGGGTGGATCTCCGCCATGCCCAGCCACAATGCTCTCGGTCCGGGCCATCGTTCGGAAGCGGGGGCTTTGCCGGGGCGTTGCTTCACCGAACGCGGCAAGTACCGGGTTTGATCCGGTGGCAGGAGCGGTGGGGGGCAGGCCGAGGACCGGCGCGGGAGAGATGCCTGTCTGGTTGGCAGATAGCGTACTTAGCAGATTGGTTGCGTTGGGCACAGTGGGCGCTGTTCCACCGCTGGTGATGTCAACTTCGATCCCGCCCAACAGGCGGCCGCTAACCTCTCCCGCCCGGGTCACGATCAGCAGGTCGAAGCGGAGCGATGGGTTTGCAGGTGGAACGCCTGAGCCGGCCCGGAACGGGTCCTTTAGAAGTAGGGTCAGGCCGGCCCCTTTTGCGATCCCCGATGCCCCTTCTCCCCGCCGTGCAAACTCCAGCTCTGACAGAGGCACGATAGCCGGGCCGGGATCCACACGTGGGAAGGCCCGTACGTGTGCCTCGACGGGTAGGCTCCCGGATGGCCAAGTCAGTACCACATCGGGACCTGTACCCACGTATGCTCCAGTCACATCCATTCGAGCACGCCGCGAGTGGTCCGCGCTCAAATTTTCCGGTGTCTCGGTGGTTACCGGGATGGCAGGCCACCTTTCTGCGCGACTGGCTGGAAAGGCCACGTTGGTGGCAATTGTGGGGCTGACGGCCAAGTGCGGCCCGGCCCGCCCGGCGATTTCAGAAACCACCCCGCTGGTCGCCTGCCCGTCGCTCAACAGGTCGAGCGTCTCGCCATCGCGTACCACCGGCGGATGCTCGAGTGTGGTAGCTAAATCCGGTCCGGGCACACCGTCCATTGCAGCAAGCGTCCGGTTGCCAGTTAGGTGGAGACTCAAATCTACCGCAACGACCCGCAAGAACTGAGCCCGCAGGATGGGGGCCGGTGCGCCTGGCGGGAATGTCGTTACTGGAAAATCGGGCGGATTTAGTGGGGTCACTCCAAGCCGGCCCTCGGGGCTGAACCCATACCGCAAGTTACCTACTTCGGTGGCGCTCGCACTCAACGTCTGTCCATCAGGCCAGGTGTGCGGTCCAGAGTCCAAATTTGAATCGGAGCCGATGCTCAGCCCACCCTCATCCAACGGATCGGTCCAGGGGCCTCCAAATATATTCACGATATGAACGCGCCGAACCGGTACCCCAGCCAGGGCGGCAATTGTGCTCACCCCGCCCGGACCACTAGCGCTTATCCCCAGCGCAGGGAATCCAATCATCAGGTCCTGAAAGATCCAGGCCACCGCCACCGGATCGATGATCAACCCGCGCTTATCGTGGAAGGTTAGGACTGCTTGGGTCAATACGGTTTCTACGGCAGCACTGATCGGGGCGAGTGGTGGGTCGTTCTCTGTTAGCTCATTAATCTCATCCGGGGGCACGCCACCACGCAGGGCAGCATAGAAGGGGATGGGGCGCGTGGAAGTTCCATCGGTGCGCCCATCGAACCGACGGCCAGCCAGCCGCTGGATCCGCAGCGCCGCCTGGGGATGGAAGGAGAGCACTCCCACCACGCCGGTCAATGAATCGCCCGTTACGTCAGTCAACCGGTCGACTCCGAAGGCATGCCATGTAAACACGCCCCCCATCATCGCCTGCCAGGGGTCGCCGGAAGATAAGGTCATCCTTTCCGGATCATAAATGGGGGTGTTGTTTGTCCAGCTCCCGGCCAGCCGGCCAGATGCCAACCCCATCGCATCGAGACCGGTCTGATTGAAAGCAGTGGTAGCAATTGCGGGATTGATCATATGACCTCCCAAGTGGCGTGGGTGGTTCGGCCTGCCGGATCTGTGACGCTGACCACGATCACCCGCACATCGCGAGGAACCCAGGCATAGGTCAATCCGTTGCGCGGGTTCATTGGGTCATAGCGAAAGATCGTATCGGGCTGCTCTTCAGGCGTGGGCAGACCCACTGAAATCAGAGGCAGCGCGTCGGTTGTTATGCGGCGGGTTGCAACACTGGCATCGAGCGCGACCGTCTGTATGGCGAAGGTATGCACACCTAAGGATGTCCGTTCTAGGGCAGCGTCGCATACAAAACTTACCAGGCGGTAATCTGGATGGCTATCCTGGTCTTCAACGGCGAGACCTTCCAGGGGCGGCGGAAGTGTGGAGCTTGGGATTACCTCAACCGCCCGGGTTGGAAAGGACTTGCCGCCGTATTCCCCGCGGCTGCGGTCTGTCACACCGTAAGCGACTGCCCGGTAAAAGACCGGTTTCCAGGAGGGTCCGAAGGTAGTGTCTTCCACTTGCCAGCGGATCGAACCACCGGAGCGAATTCCAGACGAGGCATTCAACACGGCGATTGGCGGTCCCATCATTTCGGTCGACACAGCCCTATGCGGGCTGGACGCTCGATAGATCTCGATGCGGGCGGCCTTCACGCGCGTTTCTGGTACCTCCACACTGAGGCCGATCAGACCGCCCAGATCGCGGCCGGCGAGCCGCGGTGTTTCGGGGGTAGCCACCATAGGTGCGGCGACGGCAAAGTAGCTGTTGCTTGATGATGGTAGTGATCCTTCTACCCCGGTGCTGCTGATAGGTACGATGCCATAAAAGTGGATCAAGCGCGAGCCGCGCGGGAGCTCGATTTCGAGCGAGTTGGTCGGTACCCGGTCGGCGATGCGGCGGAACGCCCGGCGAGCGCGGCCAATATCCGGCGTACGGAGGTCAATCAAACGATCAGTAGCCGAGATTTCCAGGTCCGCTGATGGCTGGTCGAGTTCGCGCCGTAGGGCTGTCTCGTCCGCCAGATACACAGCATACAACGGCGCGGTAGCAGCCCATTCGAGCCGGGTACGTACCACGCCACGCGAGTCTGGAATCGAGGCCCACCACATTTCGGCAGGGACGAACGGCTCAGGCGGGGGAATCGGGCTTGCAACATCGGTGCTGGTATCGGGTGACCACGCACTAAGCCTGGTCGGAACCACCCGCTCCGTCGCACGCGCCCGAGCGGTGATCCGCTGCCGGGGGTGGCTGCCAAACGCAAGTTCTATCCCACCCACCGTCACCCGGTAGGTACGCAGGTTGCTCAGATCCTCATCAGGGATATGATCGACACCTGCCGGCGGCGATGACTCCGTAGCCATGCTGAAGTCGATGATCCTATCCGCGACCGTTGGCCCCCCAATCGACAAAACCGAGCCAGGAACGGCGGGCGGTGGCGCATCCGCCGGGTGTACCAGCAATCGCAGGTGAATTTGACTTGGTCGCCGGTGCGTCCAATCCCAGGTGAATTCAATCGCCGCTGATGTGTTTTGCGTAGGAAGGTTGTCAGCAGTGACGGTCACCTCGACCTTCCGCACCGCAGGGACCTGTGGGGCAACCGATGCCAGAGGGTAGTCTACCGAGAACCAGTCGCTCCACCGGCCAAACCAGTCGTGAGCTGCGATACTGTAGACGAGGTTAGGTGGTTCGCCAGGAAAGACCTCGGGAACGCCTGTATCACTAAAGCGAACCGAGGCAAGGCTCTTCACGTTTGGTGCAGTAGCCGCGACGAAGGGTACCCGCCCCCCCGAGAGGCGTTCCTCGGTGCGGATCTCCATCTCGGCCCCAGGAGCTCCCCGGGCAATCGCATAGCCGCTCGGGCGAGCGCCCAGGGCGTTGGTGAGGACCGGAACCACCCAGGAGATCTCCGCTACTTGCAGCCAGCGCCCATCGATGATTCCAGGGGGGTCTAGGTGGGGCGGAGTTCTGGCGCTGGCCGACAGCCCGGCGGGTGGTGAGGGTAGCGGCGGTTCATGCCCGAGGTACAAGGCAGCCAGTTCACCGTTGAGTGTCACGTTTAATGGGAAAGGATCCGCGAAATTCTGCTGCACTTCGTGCTCAACAGTAACCATGTATATATCGTGAAACATGGGTCGGTCGGCAAAGGGGTTATCCTGTTGTGGGTGGTCATCAAAGGTGGTGCCAAAACCAAGGGCAAGCGCGCCAAAAGGGTCTCCCCCAGCCATCAGCAGCATGCTTGTCAGCGGCCAGATCCTGGCCGGGCGCGCCTGCGCATGCCAAGCTCCAGACGCATCCTTTCCCTGTACCGATCGCGGCGCAGTGGTTACGATCTCGACCTCTTGCTCAGCTTGATCCACTGGGTCGGCCACGATCTCAAGGACATTTGCCATGCCTTCCAGCAAAGGCATAAGTTCATGGGTCACCAACGTTCCAGGGTCGGGTGGGATAAATGGCTCAGGTGGGGTGCCACGGTCGGTGGTTCCGGACCAGCCCTCGTCGGGTGTACCTTCTCCCACTCGTCGGATGGCCGCGCTAACGGGGTCCTCTTCCGCTCCAACGAGGCCCTGATGGCTTAGCGGGTATTTGGAGCTGTCAAACAGCGGGCTAGATACCGGCAGGCCAACCGTTTCTATCAGGTTCCATCCGGGGTGGTTTACAAAATCCTGCATAGGAACGAAAGTTGCGTCCTCGATGCTTGCGCTGCCGGTTATGGTGATGCTTGAAGCAGGGGTGCCGGTTAGTATGACGGGAAGCGACGACACCGGCCCGACAATGGTCTTCTGGTCTACAATATGCCCCGTGCCGCTGGCTCCGCTGTAGGCGCGCAGGACCACGGAGCTTGTTGGTGTGGAAAGTATGAGCCGCACGGCGACGGCTCCTCCCTCAGGCCAGGTGACCAGATTGTCATCTCCAATTTGTATTTGCCTGAACGCCAACCGTTTAAACTCAACCTGGCCCTCAAACCGCCAGACGTGAAACAGGGCGCGCGGCAGCCCCAGACTGGGGTGCAGGATCCAACGCAAGGCCAGCCGTGGATTACCTTGAACCATGATGGACGCACCGGCGGCATGGAACAGTTCTGGGAATACGTAACGTGTTCTCATGGAAGCTCATCCTCCCAAGGCGGCGCAGCAAGATCCACCTCACACAACACCACAGGTGTGTCGGAGGTGTCGGTATCCAGGAGCGGGTGAAGCGCCCTTGCCAAGCCCAAGGTGACCGTTTTCCCTCGCCCACCCGCCTTAAGTATGGCAAGCGTGCGGGTCCCACTTCCATCTCGCACCAAGCGGTCTACCAGCGCGGTGGGAAGCGGTGATAGGGACGGCGGCGCTGCTGGTCTTGGCTCGATGTGCACCGTGCGGAACTCCGCGATAGTCTGAGCAACGAAGGTCTTCGTGCCAGTTAGACGTTGACGGAACTCTCCACCGTCAGCCACCAGTACGCTTTCATCCTCGCGCACCAATTCGTCCACCGATAGCCAAAGGTGATCGGCCATGATCCACCGCTCGATGTACTCGCCCGTCTCGTCATATTCCGCCTCCGGCTCGCGCCTGGTCCGCCACAGCGGCTCTGGGGTCTCGATCAAGATTCCCAGCGGTTGGGCAGGGTTTTCAGTGTTCCAAAGTACCGATACAAGCGGCGACTCCGGCCTGCTGGCGGCCTCAAACCCGGCATCCATCATCGCAAGATCGAAGATTTCATCGGTTACCCGATCGGCGAGCGCCGCCAGCGGGGTGAAATCGTTCACCAACCGTGGCTGCACGAGCGAGATCCGTACGGCTTCGGCGAAGGCTTCGCGCGTGGCATAGCGCGAGGTAGTGAAGTGCTGCCTGTACAGCGGTCGCACTCCCACCTCGTTCGGCAGTGGGGATAGCGTGGCAAGATGACCGTTGGAATCAAGCATTTCCAGATCCAGCACGTAATCGGTGAACGGATCCAGTGCAAAAGGCAGCGTCACGCGCCCATGCTGGTCAGCATCCGGGTTGAAGTCAGCGCAGGTTTTTGGACCCAATCGCCGCCGCACGGTCGCCTCCCAGGGAGAGAGAATCGCACCGCCAAGCGGCTCGAACAGACCGGTTAGCACAAGGTGCGTGAGGGGCGCTTCGGGAGTATCGGCCGACCCTCGGAAGGATGCGGCATGCGCCACCGCCCGCAGCTCGCGGTCATAAGCGTTGTACAGTTCCAGCACATTGTCGGTAGAGAACACCACCACCACCGGCTCCGCATAGAAATGATATGCCTCACCCGGCGAGGGGAACTGGGCCAGCATCCACGGATCAAGGCTGCGTGGCGGTTCGTGGTCTGTAAAGAACGTCCGGCGAGCCTCCTGGTTGGTGACAGTGCGAATCGCAACGATCTCGTTGGGGTCCTCGTCTTCGGATGGGTTATCGGGCTTTTTGCCCACCTGACCGTCATAGCGCACGATAACTTCATACTTGGCGTTTGGCAACAGCAACGCGTGAGGCTGGCCGCTCAACGCGTCTTCCAGGCCAGCGAGGTCATCCCCGGCCTCCTCCGTATCGGCAGTTACCCGTATCACTTCTTGTAGTGATAGCCCCTCGATGACCGCGAGGAAGAAAGAAGGCGGGTTCATGCCAAATTCATGGATCGCTTCAGCGAGTGGGGAAATGCCAATATCTATTTTCAGCCCTGGGGCAGGTAGTTTAATGCGAACCAGGAACTGGTCCCATCCACCAGCCTTGGCTAGCACCGGGAAATAATCCCTTGCCAGCTTCACATCATCCCACCAGGGACCCGAAGTGTCCACCCACCGGGGAGGTAGCTGGGCATCGGAACTGACTAGCAGGAAGGAGGCCAAGACACCGGCGATCTCGGCTCCACCTGGGCCATAAGCCCGCACCTTGATCAGGCGCTGGGCAACCATCTCCGACCGGGCAAAGATCAATAACGTCATATCGATAAACGGCCCGCCATATAGCCTGACGATATCGCGCAGATCGCCTTGGCGGTGTTCATCCATTTCTTTGAGCGTGCTCTGCAGCGCGTCGTCGATCATGCTCAATGAATCGCTTAGCAACTCGTATGGCGCCTGGAGCACTTTTGCCACGCATTCCTGGGGCTCATCTACAAAGGAAACTCCCCCCGATGAAACATTAAGGCTGCGGGTCGCGGCGGTTGTGGGTGCCCTCCGGGCAGCTGGTAACCGAGGAACGGCCAGTTGCGAAAGCCGGGCGCGGTCGACGAGTTCGATAAGCGCGGATATAGACTCCTGCGGACGATCTGGGCACTGTGAGCCTACCCCTACGACGGTGGCATTCATGGCGGGAAGCAGTCCGTCCAAAAAGGTCCCGGTCTGCCAGGTTTCGCGGACGCGGAGCTCCCTATTTACCGGTAAGGAGCGAGTGGACCCCGGAGGATCCGGCCAGGCCTGACCGTCCATCCGCCAGCCCTCGAGTGATGGACCAAGCGGTTCAAACCGGAAGGTCCACATCACCCTGGCCGCCTCCGCAACTATCGTGCAGGTATTTTTCCACCGACCATCCACCAGGCTGTCAAGCGCAGGTCCCTGGACGAGCGCTTTATCCACATTGCTTGGTTTCCAGTCGATCAGAGCCAGCTCGACTGGAAGACCGTCACTGCCTGCCTGCTGAGCAGGGTGCCGCCAGGTGTAGGGCCTTGGGCCATCCGTTACGGGGGGTGTGCCGGGTGGGACGGCTGCGTCGTTGATCGCGACCAACCTGAGCTCAACGGAGCGAATGTTGTAACGCAGGTAATTTTCGCCTCTCTTCTGCCAGCCATCGAGGAAACCTACAGGCAGT
>CAZAQS010000143.1:0-11871 GCA_964486825.1 uncultured Anaerolineaceae bacterium
CCATTATGTTTAACCAGACCTGAAATCTTATATTCATGAGGCCATTATAACCAATCTTCAACAAATGGCAGTGCAGAGGAAATTCGCTGGGTTATAATGCCAGTACCAGAATTATCCTAATTCAAATGATACAGATCGAGATCTAGATGCGCTATACAAGCGGCGTCATCTTCGTTGCCCTCTCAGCAGTCGCTTTCGGTTGCATGCCAATATTCGCCATCTATGCTTATTCTGCCGGCGTAGATCCTGTCTCGCTGCTTTTCCTACGCTTCTTAACTGCCGGGAGTATCATGCTACTTGTTATGCTGATAAAGAAGATACCTTTCCCGCGTGGTTCTTTGCTTTTGGGCCTGGTTGGAATGGGTGCAGTTGGCTACTTCGGCCAGTCTTTATTTTATTTCAATGCGCTCACCATGGCTTCGGCGGGGATGGTCGCCTTGCTCTTGTACCTGTACCCTGCGTTGGTAACGGGTCTGTCGGCGGTTATATTTAAAGATCCTATCACCAAGGTAAAGGGCTTGGCCTTGCTTTTAGCGCTTATTGGAGCTTTCCTGGTGATCGGGCCTGAATGGCAAGCCCAGCCGCTTGGGATCGTCTTAGGCGCAGGGGCAGCCTTGATCTATTCACTCTATATTATTTCTGGAAGCAGGATCCTGCGGGAAGTACCTGTATTCCCCTCCTCTGCTGTGATCATGGTATCTGCCGGGGGAGCATTTGCCGTACTGGCAGCCTTCCAGGGCATCAGCCTGCCTGAAACCACGACAGGCTGGATGGCGATCCTGGGTTTGACAGTGATATCTACCATTCTGGCAATTTTGGCTTTTATGACCGGGGTGGAAAGGGTGGGAGCTGCCAACGCAGCTCTACTATCAACTCTCGAGCCGGTCGTGACGGTTGGCCTGGCAGCCATGCTGCTAGGGGAGGCGCTCACATTGAATAAGCTCCTCGGAGGGGTATTAATCCTCACTGCGGTCCTGGTTCTGACCAGGAAGGGAGCCGGCAGTGATCAGTCTAGCTTTCGATCACTCGTGAATGATGCTTCCTAATTTGAATCAATTCCCAAACAGCGCACAAGAACCCGTCTGCGGTGTGGGCGTGAGCGATGCTCGAATAGGTAGATACCCTGCCAGGTACCCAGGCTCAGCTCTGAATCATCAATGGGAATGGTTATGCTTGTTTGTGTCAGCATCGATCGCATATGAGAAGGGGAATCGTCGCTACCTTCTAAGGTGTGCCGGTACCAGGCCTGATTTTCTGGCGCCAGGCGTTCCATGAACGCCTCCAGATCTACCCTCGCGCTGGGATCGTAGCTTTCGCTGATCACCAGGGAGGCGCTTGTATGCTGAGTGTATAAATAGCACATCCCCTGCGTGATTCTCCAATAGCGGATGCGTTCGATCACTGCATCGGTGAAAGGATATAGACCTTTACCATGACTGTGGATTTCCAGCGTGTCTTTATACCATTTCACTCGCTTGGCTTCTCCGTATACGCAATCTCGGTCTTATTAGTTCTTACGAGCTAATTCCCGAGCTGCGATCTGTAAATGGCTCCTTACTGTATCGGCATCCGGTGCATCTGGCGCTATCAACAGGTAGGTTTCGTAATGCTGGACCGCCAGTTGAAGTTTTCCCATTTGATGGTAAATTACTCCCCGGTCCCGAACCAGCTCATGCATGTCCGGCTGGAGCAGGCTGATATGCTCTATTACACTTAAAGCAAGTTCCCAGTCTTGCTCCTTCATATAAACATTTCGCAAGTTATTCAACATGCGTGTCAAAATCATCCGAGGCGAGGCCGGTTCCAGCCACTCTTCTTGAAAAGGCCCCTTGTATCCGGTTGTGGATTCGACCAATTGCTCACATTCCCCTACTGACAGGATCTTTCCCGCATTAAAGGGGTCCACGTAGAATTCCCCACTCGGATCTTGTATGCTTACGACGAAATGCCCCGGTAGGCCAACACCCTCTGCACTTAGTCCCGCCTTATTGGCTATAGACATATAGATGACAGAAAGAGTGATTGGAATACCAAGGCGACGGTCGAAGACCTCATTGAGATAGCTGTTACGCGGGTCTTCATAATTTTGTTCATTTCCCCTAAAACCTAACTGTTTAAAAAGGAAGGCAGATAATTCACCTGCCAGCGCCCGAGGGTTGTGAACCTTTGTTACTGTATTAATTGCCCAATTTCCCAGACCATCGATCAGGTTGGCGTACATATCTACATCCAGATTTGGGTAGGCGATTGTATTAGCAAACTGTAAGGCCGAACGGATCAGATCAACTGGCGATTTTTGAATTTCTTCGTTGAACGATATCTCAGTCATCCTACCAGAGCTCCGGTGAGTTTATTATTCTTGTTCTCCTTCTGTTTTCAAGTACTTATCGAACCATTCAGCAATATGGTTCAAGCGCACGATGCGCCGGTCGGTCCTGCCTGTCCTTGACAAGCCATGGAACTCTTCTGGGAAGCGTACCATTTCCGAGTCTACACGGAGTCGTTTGAGTGCCACAAAAACCTGTTCTCCCTGCTCGATTGGGCAGCGCAGGTCCATTTCATTGTGCAATATTTTTGTTGGTGTCTTTGCATTGCCGATATAAGCGATTGGGGATCTCTCCCAATAGGCTTGAAGATCCTCAAAAGGGGGCTTGTTGTTGATGGGGAACTGAAAATGCCAGTTCATATCGCTCGAGCCCCACATACTGATGAAATTGCTCACGCAGCGTTGTGTCACGGCTGCTTTAAACCGGTCCGTATGACCGATGATCCATACGGTCATATAACCACCGTAGCTGCCTCCGGTGACGCCCATCCTTCCGGTATCGATATAAGGTTGTTGGGTAAGGTAGTCAGCCCAGGCCATGAGGTCCTCGTAATCTACACTCCCCCATTTCCCCCAAATGGCGCCGGCATGTTCTTCCCCATATCCTCGCCCCCCACGAGGATTTGAGAAATAAACTACATAACCTTTTGCTGCCAGGTAATAGAACTCGTGCATGAATACGTTCCCGTACTGGGTCAGAGGACCGCCATGGATCTCTAAAATAGAGGGATATTTCTTGGAAGGATCGAACCCGGGCGGCTTCAATATCCAACCTTGCAGGTCGTTCCCGTCTTGTCCTTTGAACCAAACGCATTCCACCTCTCCGAGATCAAGTTCTTCGAACAGCTCCTGATTATGGAAGGTTAACCGGTCGACTTCTCCTTTGGAAAGTTCCAATGCGTATACCTGGGAAGGGTGGTCGATTTTTGCGTAGGAATAGGCTAACAGGCTGTGGTCCCTGTCAAACGAGATGCTGCCAGCAACACCGCCCTCTGGGATGATCTCCGTAAGGCGTTCGTCCAAGATACTGATGGATTTCAAGACCGAACTACCGTGGATAGACGTCAGGAAGTATATCCTGTTGCTGTCCCTGGACCAGATAGGAGGCATCTGCTCTGGACTCCCCGTGTCAGCGATCGTATCCGGAGAGGCATGAATATCATGGCTCCCGGTTAAGTTGCGGGCAGGTTCTTTTATTTCCGGATCAAAGCGTACCACCCATAACCCCTGATTCTTATACCATACTCCTTCGCCTTCGCTACCGTAGTATGCGATCCAGCGACCGTCTGGCGAAAAAGATGGCATGGATTTTTCGCCTATTGGCGTATCTATTTTCCGCAAGTCGCCGCCCCCAGAAGGTATTATAAACAGGTCGATAGAGTCGGGGTGAGCGTCTGGGTCTTCTGTACGGTTTGACATGAATGCGATCCATTGACCATCCGGTGACCAGGTAGGGTGATACTCCTCGTAAATTGGGTGGTCTGTAAGCTGTATGGCATTGCCTGTTTCAACCTCGACCGTCCAAATATGCCAGCGCTCTTGAGGTAAATAGCCCTCGCCGTCCAGTTTGTACATCAGTCGCTGGTAGTGCCGTGCCACGACGCCCAGTTTTTTCTTCTCCCCATCTTTCTCCCGCTCCAAGGTTTCCGAGTCTGTTTTTCGAACTGTGCAAACCAATCGAGTACCGTCTGGCGACCACTTGAAATCCCGAATTTTTCCTTCGATCGTGGCCACTGCTTGCGCTTCCCCTCCATTCAAAGGAATTATGTATAGTTGACCTGGTTTTTCAATGTTCCCCCGGTTAGATAGAAAGGCAATCCGGAGGCCATCCGGAGACCATCCAGGGTGCGAATCATTATGGTCACCAAAGGTGAACTGCCGGGGATTCCTTTCTCCACCAGTGTCGACGACCCATAAATTTGAATACTTCTTTTCGTTTTTTGGGTCCACGCGACCAACAGTATAAATGATATGGCTGCCGTTCGGGGAGAGGCGCGGCTCTGAGACGAGTTGGAGTTTGTAGAGATCCTCAGCGTTTATCCTGCGTAAAGTTGAGTCTGGCATTGTCCTTTTCCTTCCCCAGTCAGGTTGTAGAGAGGCGATGTCTTAACTACTATAAGCCAAAGGCAACAGCTCGTCAACGGTGATAAATAAAAACGAACCGGTCGTGCTCCTTTCGTGATTATAACGAGAGCACGACCGGTATTACGGAGGATATACGAACCTTTATCTCCTCTGTTGTATTATTATCTCCTCAAAGCGAAGTTGTCGAAGTGTACATGTGTGCCTGGGGCGGAACGAGTACCTACCATCAGGCCAACGCTGCCTGAAGTGAAGGTATTATCCTGCACTTGCAGCAGCTGCTCACCATTCGCAAAGAGAGTCAATGTGTTGCCAAGACAGCTGCCACCGATTCGGTTAGCGGCCGTGCCCAGGTTGATTTCGCCATCCGTTGTCCGTCCTTCAGTAAGGAAAGTGACCTCACCGTTGACAAGTCTTGCAATCCCGTAGAACCCATCGCTACCGATTACAAACGCATAGAAATTATGGATGTCCTGCCACCGGCATACAACTCCATAATATCCGGTCTCCGCTCCCTCTATGCGGGTAGCTTCGGTCTCAACGAAGATATCTGTATGGATAAGCGTGCGGATACTGCTGACGTATGAATTTGCAAAGTTGTTCAAAATCCGGTACCCACCCTCTGCGTATTCGATCCTGAAGTTAGGATCGATTGTAGTGAACCATACACCAAGTCGAGAGAAGTCGTCCTGGAAGATGATCTCACCTGTATCCGGTATGGTATCCGGCGGCGGGGTTGGAGTCGGTGGTGCAGGCGTGGGTGTGACAACTGGTACGGCAGGAACAGCTAATCTCTGTCCGGGGAATATCAAGTTTGGGTTCACGATGTGAGGATTCCTCTGCACCAAATTAGCGGTGGTCGTACCATGGCGGAAAGCAATCCCGCTCAACGTGTCACCAGCCCGGACTGTGTAAAGCTGTTCACCGGGTCCGGTGTCAGGTATCACTGCTGGTGGAGGCGTTACAGGAACAGGGGTAACAACCGGAGTAGTAGGTACGGCTAATCTCTGTCCAGGGAATATCAAGTTTGGGTTCACGATGTGAGGATTCCTCTGCACCAGATCAGTGGTAGTCGTGCCATGGCGGAAAGCAATCCCGCTTAATGTATCGCCGGCTACAACTGTGTAAAGGCGCTCCCCTGGACCAGTATCAGGAATGACAGGGCCAGGCGGCGCTGGCACGGGTGGGACTGCTACCCCTGGGATCGTCAATACCTGCCCGGTAAAGATCAGGTTCGGATCCGTAATCTGTGGGTTCGCAGCTAACAAAGCTGCTACCGTGGTCTCACATTGTATAGCGATGCGGGTTAAGTTGTCTCCTGGAAGGACCGTATATGCAGGTCCACAAGGGCTTGTTTGAGCTCTGGCAAAAGGTACAAATGCTACCGAGCCTAATATCAAGGCAACGACGATGAAGATATGTAGGGGCGACTTGTACTTGGAATTTTGTGTTGGATCGGCTGGAAAGGCTTGCCTCATTTCTACCTCCTCTTTATTTTGTCCCATAAAACTCGTAGATCTAAGAGTCCCATGGGTTGGGCGTCTTCTAGAATCACATTCGTCCTGATTGCTCGTTTCCCAATCAGGATGTCTCCTTAGGTTTGTGGCAGCCACTCCCCATTAAGTTTTTAGTAATTCATAGGTAATTCTGCCGGATGTGGAATGCCACCACAACCATAGCAGGGAAGGAGAGAAAGGTACTTAAAGACCTCGTATATCATTGTGAATTATTGGACGTACATTCCTTATGTCCAATTTCTAGCTATATAATAGTATTAATATGATTAATGGTCAATCAGGGATATGCCTGATTAATCTAAGGGATTCCCCTTACCCGTAGACGACTTCAACTCACTAATCGATCAGGGTATCTACCATTACATCTGCCGCAGTTTTTGCCCTATTTCTTCGTCCCCAATCGAAATTGTCTTTCACCCTATAGACACAATCTCACTCTAGTTATTGTTAATCCTCGTAATCGGGGAGAGCTACAAGCAGAGACGAACCTACCACTATGCTGATTTTTTCCTCATCAACCGTATTTATCCAATACTAATCAATATTTATCTTCTTATGAGAAAATCGTCGAAATGTACGTGTGTTCCAGGAGTGGCACGGGTTGCTGTTACCAATCCTGGGTTTCCAGAAGCGAAGGTTTGATCTTGAACCTGTAGAAGGCTCTGGTGGTTGACATATAAGGAAAGGGTATCGCCTATACAACTACCTCCCACCAGGTTGTTGGCGGTGTCGAGGAGAATTGGCCCACTTGTAGTCCTGCCTTCTCCGAGGAAAGTGAGCTGCCCGTTCAAAACCCTTGCGATGCCATAAAACCCATCGCTACCGATCACAAAGGCATAAAAGTTAGAGACATTCTGCCAGCGACATACCACACCATAGTATCCAGTTTGAGGTCCACCCACCCGGTTAGCCCTGGTTTCCACGTGAAGATCCGTGATGTCCATTGCCAGCACGCTGCTTACAAAGGAATTGGGCGATCTGTTCAGAATCCTGTACCCATCTTCTGCATACTCCATGCTGAAGTTATCGTCGATAGCAGTGAACCAATCACCCGGAACAGAAAAGTCTTCCTGGTGAAGAGTTGCTCCCGTTTCTGGGATGATATCTATGGGGGGCGCCAGAGGTGAAAGCGTGGGTGTAGGAACGGGCGTGGGGAAAACGATGGTAGGTGTGGGAGGCTGGGGAGGATCGGGCGTTGGTGTAGGCAACGGGAGCGCGCCAGGAATAACGATAATCTGCCCGGGATAGATAAGGTCTGGATTTGCGATCTGAGTATTCCTTTGTATGAGTGATGCAGTAGGGATTCCGTGTCGGAGTGCGATTTCGCTGAGCGTGTCGCCCCTTTGAACGGTATATAACAGCTCACCCGGCCCGGTATCGGGAATAATACCAGGATCGGTGTCCGGGGGTGGAATAGAAGCCGGAATTATGATCACCTGGCCTGGATAAATTAAGTTTGGATTTGTAATTTGAGGGTTGTTTTGTAATAAAACCGGAACCGTGATCCCATACCGGGCTGCAATTACACTCAGCGTATCTCCGGGCTGGACGGAATAGGTCTGCTCAAACGGACCGGTCTCCGGGATAATCGGATCTGAAGGAAATACAAGCGGCGCGGCGGATCCGGTAACGGGTACGGCGCCATCTTGTGGAATTCGAAGTACCTGTCCTGGTAATAAAGGATCTGTGGGAGAGATTTCCGGGTTAGCAGCTAAGATGGCAGGCACACTTGTATTACAATCAACAGCTATCTGGTTAAGGTTGTCTCCTTGAGCTGTTACATACAATTCACCACATGGGAATTCCTCAGCGCTTGCCATAGAAACGAGAAGAAGCCCTCCTAACAGCATAGCTAAGATGACGAATAGGTGTACAGGGAAACGGTACGGTGGATTTGGAAGGTGGCGCGGATGACCACCCACACGATCCATGAAAAATTACCTCCTTGGCGAGGTGATCAGAGGTTTATGCAGTTTGAAATCACCTCACATCTCTCACGTCTAAGTATGAGGATATAGTTTGAGTGTATAAACGTCAATTCGGGATATTCCGGAGGCAGCCTAGGGATTCCCCTACGAATCACTCAAGCTGCCAAAAGGAGCGGATGCCCGTGTCCCATCGTTCGTTATCAAGATCAGGTAAGTTATTTTGTTCAAACCCTTGAGCTTCTGCCAATTGCACAGGATCCATCTCAATGATTATTTGTAGCTCGACACCGATGACCAGGATCTGTAGGCGCGAGAATGCTTCCATTGGCACAGGTTTCCAGTGATCCTCTTGCTGTTCCTGGCGGGTTTCGATGACGACATACAGAGCCAGCTGGTCGTCATCCCAAAAGCAGCTCATGTCGTTAACTTTAGCCACCCGGAAGAACTGTCAAATGCCGTCAGGCGATTCCTGATGATAAGCTAAAGGCATAGGATTTACCACTGCGTCATTTGTCCTATCAAAGGCCGCTGAAGAAGCGGTCTTTTGTCTTATCTATTTTCAGTCGCAATGCCGATGTGGAAGAAGGTTACGTTTGATAGGATATAGTCAATGGCAAACCGCTGAATGTAATTTGAATAAAACGCTGGTAAAATCAGCGGTTTGCTCGAGCGATAGGCCAATAACAGGAGACAGACATGGAAAAGACAGGTGTTTTGATCATTGGTGCAGGGCAAGCAGGGTTAGCAATGGGCTATCAATTGCAGAAGTATACATCCCGGTTTCTCCTCGTAGATGGCAACGAGTGCATCGGTGATAGTTGGCGCAAGCGATATGACTCCTTGTTGCTCTTCACACCACGCTCGCTAAGTGCTTTGCCTGGCCTTGAATTGAAAGGGGATCAACAAGGGTATGCAAGCCGCGATGAATTCGCTGGTTATCTCGAAATGTATGCCAGGCAATTTGATCTCCCAATTGAGCTCAAAACGAGAATCACGAGGCTTGAGCGCGTCAACGGTAATTTCCTTGCCAGCAGCTCGGATGGCAGGCAATTTCAAGCGCAGGTCGTAGTACTGGCAAATGGCGGTTTCCAAAAGCCAATCGTTCCATCTCTATCGAAGAATCTCTATAGCTCTATCCAGCAGTTTTCAGCAGAAAGCTACAAGAATCCATCCCAGGTTCAAGATGGGACTGTGGTTGTCGTTGGTGATGGCGCTACCGGGCGAGATATTGCCGTCGAATTAGCCGCTTCACATACGGTCTACCTTGCAACGGGTAAGCCCAGGCGCCTGATGCCAGAACGGGTTTTGGGCGTCAGCATGTGGTGGTGGTTGTACAAACTGGGTTTGTTGACCGCGCCCACAGAGAGTTTCATCGGGAGAAAAATGCAACAGGTGGACTCCTTTCCCAATCGTGATAGGGGTTTCTCCGCTCTTCGCTCAAAAGGGATTCAAATTATGCCCAAGTTGACCCAGGCGGAGGGAAACAAGGTGACTTTCGCAAACGGAGAGAGCGTTGCTGTGAACAGCGTTGTTTGGGCAATGGGATACCAGGATGATTCAGATTGGATCGCTATTCCTGAGTTGAAAGACCCGAGCGGGAATTTTGTTCATCAGAAAGGCGTATCCCCTGTGAAAAACCTTTATTTCATCGGTCGCCCGTGGCAGACTTCCCGAGCTTCAGCCATCATCTGCGGGGTTGGGAGTGATGCGAAGCTGATAATGGATGAAATTATTCGTGTTCCGTTTCCTTCCGTTGTTACTCATTCCGCAGGACTCGAATGGAGCGCAAACGCCCATATCCACTCGATGCATCCTCGGTAAAGTGTCGGAGATCATGGTGGATCCCGCCTATGTATCGGAAAACCTTCGCGATGATGGAAGCTGTATTAATTCTTAAAACAATAGCACAGCGGTATTATATGGGCCTCGCGCCTGACCAGAAGGTTATACCTTATCCATCCGTCACGTTGCGTCCTTCGACGCTAAAGATGGAAATATCTAAACAATCTATCTAAAGGAGAGCAAAATGAACCAAGCAGCCTCAAAATCAAAATCTATTCGAACACCTGCCTGGATCGCAGGAATCGCTGGAGGTCTCGTCCTGGCTATCATAATCATCATCGGTACGATGATGGCCCGCATGGGGAGTAGTCCTGCGGATTTGGATTATTCCACCACGCGCCCCTCGGACAATGGCCTGTTCAATGTCTCATACACGGCCTCAACGGGTACCGTTCCAGTGAACCAAATGCACCAATGGACTTTGCATGTAGAGACCAGCGATGGCCAACCTGTTGAAAATGCTGTCATCACTGTGGACGGTGACATGCCTCAACACGGGCATGGCCTGCCCACACGCCCACAGGTTACCCAATATCTCGGCAACGGCGATTACCTGGTCGAGGGATTGAAATTCCAAATGGGTGGATGGTGGGTGATGGACTTCAGCATCACTTCCGAAGGCCAAACCGACGCAGTCCACTTCAATTTGAGATTGAAGTAATCAAAGACTCCCTGGCATGTCAGGTAACCAAATCATAAGGGTCACCATGAAACCCATACTTTATCTTTCTTCCTTACTCATATTGACCGGCCTGGCGCTTCTAGCCAGTGCCTGCTCCTCGTTCGCGCAAGCCAGGTGGAGCGATGACGAACTGTCGGCCTTGCAGAGCCTGTGGATTGGAAACCTGGGACAACTTCCTGCGGATCCCTCCAATCGATATGCTGATGACCTAAACGTCGCAGCTTTTGGGCAAAAACTCTTCTTCGATACCCGCTTCAGCTCTAACGGGAGGATTGCTTGCAGCACCTGTCACCTGCCTGATCTCCTGTTCCAGGATGGCACTCCACTGGGACATGGCATTGGGACAACTGACCGGCGTACCATGACCGTCATTGGCACAGCCTACAGTCCCTGGCTTTTTTGGGACGGGCGCAAGGACAGCCAATGGGCGCAGGCACTGGGTCCCCTGGAGAACCCTGTCGAGCATGGCGGGAACCGGGCTTTCTTCGCCCATCTTATCGCGGAATTCTACGCAGACGAATACACGGCGCTTTTCGGAGCCTTGCCCGATCTATCTGACCTGCCTCGTAACGCGAGGCCGGGCGCGGATCCGGATACCGCCGCAAACTGGGAAGCCCTGTCTCACGAGGATCGAGAAGCGGTGACGCGTATCTACGTTAATATTGGAAAATCTATTGCGGCTTACGAGCGCCTGCTCAATCCGGGCTCATCGCGATTTGATCGATACGTTGAGAGGGTTTTCGACGGCGATTACGAATCAGCAAATTCAATCTTCACCCCTGACGAAATTGCCGGCCTGAGACTCTTCATAGGTGAAGCGAATTGCACAGACTGCCATAACGGCCCGCTCTTTACAAACAACGACTTTCATAATACAGGCGTCCCGGCCGTTGGTGGGTTGCCTGAAGATTTCGGTCGCGCTGCAGGTGTGAAACAAGTCCTTGATGATGAATTCAACTGCCTGAGTATCTATAGCGATGCCGAGCCGGACCAATGTCTGGAGTTAAGGTTCCTGGTCGCAGATGGGCATGCGTTGGAAAGGCAGTTCAAACCCCCGTCACTTCGCAATGTATCCAATCGGGGACCTTTCATGCATGCGGGTCAATTTGCTACACTTGAAGAAGTGTTGGATCATTACAATACCGCCCCGGAGGCGCCTGCCGGGCATAGTGAGCTGGAAGTGTTGAATTTGAACGAGAAGCAGATCGAGCAAATCATTGCCTTCCTGAAAACGCTGGATAGCCCTATCCACGCGGATTCGAAATGGCTTACAGATCCGTTGAATCCGTGAATTGCTTCCTTTCAAACAGAACCGGTTTCAGCTACCCACCATCCCTCTTGGGCGATATTGTAACGCCTCGGCCAGGTGGGCCGGGCTGATATTCTCACTTCCCGCTAGATCGGCGATGGTTCGAGCTAACTTGAGAATCCTGTGGTATGCCCGCGCCGAGAGCTGCAGCTGGCTCATGGCTGTTTTCATCAGCGAGCGGCTGG
>CAZAQS010000144.1:0-11857 GCA_964486825.1 uncultured Anaerolineaceae bacterium
GATTTCATGCTCTCGCCCGTTTTCCAGGAGGATTTACCGCTCCAGATGTTTGTATTTCCAGTGAATCCAAACGCCGAGCTTGACGAAACATTTGCCCGTTTCCTGGCCATTCCTGAAAGACCTGTACAGGTAGACCCAGCCGATATCGCAGAGAACCGGGAAAGCTGGATACAAGAGTGGACACAAACGGTCCTGAGATAAGGAAAGACCACCCTACGCCCCCTGCTTCAGCCCGTCCCGCTTCCCGGTTGGAGCAGGGCGGCGGTCCCATCCGTTTGGATCGAGCCCGGCATTGGCTGTGGACCTTCTTGCTTTGGTTTGGGCCGCTGGTTTTCCTGGGGATTTTCTATTTCAACCCCCTTATCAGAATTTTCCAGATCAGTTATGCCCGTGCAGAAGTGGGCTTGCTGGACCCGTTCATCCAGGCTCTTTCATCGCCATCCGTGCGAGGCGTGGTTGGGTTTACCATCTGGCAAGCAACACTATCTACGATCTTTACCCTTGCCCTGGGCATACCCGCGGCATATCTTTTCGCGCGCTTTGATTTCCCGGGTAAATCCATGCTCCGAGCGCTCACAGCCATCCCTTTTGTCATGCCAACTGTTGTCGTTGCAGCAGCTTTCAACGCCCTGCTAGGTTCGCGGGGCTGGGTAAATATGGGCTTGATGGGATTGCTCGACTTGCCCACTCCCCCCATCCAGTTCACCAATACATTCACGGCCATTCTGGTAGCACACGTTTTTTACAACACGACCATCGTATTGCGTATGGTGGGAGATTTCTGGGCTCACCTCGATCCCCGGCTAGAACATGCCGCCCAGATGTTAGGCGCCAGCCGTATCCAGACGTTTCGGGCTATTACCTTACCGCTGTTGCTTCCGGCGATCGTCACAGCGGCCCTGCTGGTGTTTATCTTTAATTTCACTTCGTTTGGCGTAGTTCTGATCCTTGGGGGCCCACGCTTCGCAACCCTTGAAGTAGAGATTTATTTTCAAACAGTTAGCCTGTTCAATCTGCCTCTGGCAGCTACCCTCTCGATCCTGCAGCTGCTCTTTACTCTGGCGCTTACCATCGCTTATACTCGCCTGGCAAACCGCCTTTCACGACCTGTGACCCTACGTCCGAGGAGATTCACTCAGAGAAAGCTGCTGACATGGCGCAGCCGCCTGGCTGCCGGTATGCTGATAGCCCTTTTGTTGACTTTCCTGACGACACCTTTGCTGGCTTTAGCAGCTCGCTCGTTTACACGGCTGGATGTCGGTCCGGCTGGCAGTGTCCGATCAGGCTTGACCCTGGATTTTTACCGGGAATTGTCCATTAACCGTCGGCAGGCGTTCTTCTTTGCCTCTCCAACAACAGCCATCGGCTATTCCCTGGCTTATGCTGCTGCTACGGTTGCTCTAGCCCTTGCTATCGGCGTCCCAGCCTCAGTGGCCTTATCTCGGAACGCCGATTCGCTAACCAGCCGTCTTCTGGACCCCATATTAATGTTGCCACTGGGCACCTCAGCCGTAACGCTTGGCCTTGGCTTTATCGTTGCTCTGAACCGGCCACCTTTTGATTTGCGCGCTTCGCCTCTGTTGGTACCCCTGGTTCATACCCTGGTGGCTTTTCCTTTTGTGGTCCGCAGCCTGACCCCATCCCTGAGAAGCATCCGCCCACGGCTTCGCCAGGGAGCAGCGGTGTTGGGAGCCTCCCCACGCCAGGTATTTCGGCATATCGACCTTCCCTTGATTGCGAGAGCCATTATCGTAGCAGCCACTTTTGCCTTTACGATCTCACTGGGGGAATTTGGAGCGACGGCATTGATCTACAGGCCTGAATATCCTACCATTCCCGTCGCCATCTACCGTTTCATCTCTCAGCCAGGAACGATTAATTACGGTCAAGCCCTGGCCCTGAGCACCATCCTGATGCTTGTAACGGGGGCCGGTATGCTGGCCATCGAACGCTTCCGCATTGCCGATGTCGGGGAATTTTAATTGAGGGAGTGTAATGTCAGACAGGAATGACGGCTTGCTTTTGAAGAATATCTCGAAGACTTACGCCAGCAGGCCGGCGGTCGATAACGTTTCCCTAGAAGTGCATAAGGGAGAGATCGTGGCAGTGCTGGGTCCAAGTGGGTCGGGGAAATCTACCCTGTTGATGATTATTGCAGGACTTGAAATTCCAGAGGCTGGCGATGTACTTTGGGAAGGACGTTCTGTCCAGAGAGTTCCACCCCACCGGCGCGGCTTTGGCTTGATGTTCCAGGATTTCGCTCTCTTTCCACATATGAACGTCCGGGACAACGTATCTTTTGGGTTGCGTATGTTGCGAATGGACCACGTCCAGGTCGAAGCGAAGGTGTCTGAGATGTTGGAAGTTGTAGGGTTGGGCGGATTTGAAGAGCGGGATGTCAACACGCTCTCTGGCGGCGAACAACAACGGGTGGCTCTAGCACGTTCACTCGCCTCTCACCCTAAAGTCCTGTTACTTGATGAACCGTTAGGCGCTCTGGATCGTAATCTGCGGGAACGTTTGCTCTTCGATTTAAAAGCCATATTGAAAGATATGAACCAAACCGCGTTATACATAACCCACGACCAGGAAGAGGCCTTTTCCCTGGCGGACAGAGTAGCCTTGCTGAATTCTGGCCGTATCGAGCAGCTTGGCACCCCCCAAGAAATGTACTGCCAGCCTGCCTCGCTGTTTACAGCCCGCTTCCTGGGACTGACCAACCTGTTCCCAGGGCGGGTGGTTGAAAAAGATGGAACGCGTATCGTGGAAACACCCATTGGGGACCTGCCAGCTGGCAAGCAGGGATTGGGGGATGTGACGGTGCTTATCCGCCCGGACAGCATGGAGATAGACTCCTTTAACGGCCACCAATTGGAAGGTACAGTTAATGAGGTGTCCTTCAGGGGCAGCATTTTCCGGACAGTCATCGATATTAACGGGACACCTCTTACTTTCGATTTCCTCTCTAACACCAAGCTGCTCAACCCTGGTGATCAGATCATACTCGGCTACAAACCTGAAGAAGCCGTACAATTTCTCCCCCCGGAATAAGGCGGTTTACCTGGTATCTGGAAAACTTGACGAGAAATAACTAATTATTTATAATAAAAATATTAATAATAAGGGTACCACCGGACGGTTAAATTTCCCGCCAGCCTGGTCCCCCGATCCAATAGGAGGAAAATAAGATGTCCCAAGATTATGTCCACAGTGAATACCTGGTAGAAACAGATTGGGTAGAAGAACATCTCAACGACCCAAACATTCGCATTATCGAGTCGGATGAGGATTATTTGCTTTACGATACCGGCCACATACCCGGAGCGGTGCGCGTGGATTGGTTCACCACCTTGCAGCATCCGATCCGCAGAGATTTTCTATCGAAAGATGATTTTGAAGAAGTCTGCTCTTCAATTGGCATCACCAACGATACGACCCTGGTTTTTTACGGCGATAAGAGCAACTGGTTTGCCTGCTATTCTTTTTGGGTCTTTCAGTACTACGGGCATACGAATGCCAGGATCATGAATGGAGGACGTGCGAAATGGGAAAAAGAGGGGCGCCCATTAACCAAAGAAGTCCCATCTTACCCTCGAACAAAATATGCAGCCAAAGAACCCAATCCTGATATCCGGGCTTACCGCGATGAGGTATTCAAGCATTTCCAGGAGGGGAATCCCCTGGTAGATGTAAGATCACCAAAGGAATACAGCGGCGAATTACTGCATATGCCGAATTATCCTCAAGAGGGCGCAACTCGTGGAGGGCATATCCCTGGAGCTGCAAATATCCCCTGGGCTCAGGCCACACGTGAGGAGGACGGGACATTCAAGCCTGCTGAAGAACTGCGCAACCTTTACGAAAGCAAGGGTGTCACCCAGGACAAAGAAATTATCGCCTATTGCCGGATTGGAGAAAGGAGCTCTCACACCTGGTTTGTCCTCAAGTACCTGCTTGGGTATCCAAATGTAAAAAACTACGATGGTTCATGGACTGAATGGGGTAACCTGGTAGATGCACCCATTGAGAAATGAATACGACTTCAATGAATGAGATGAACGGGAAAATACCTCCCCGCCTGGAGGAGATCATCGAGGATTTCCAAATTTGCGAGGGAAGGGAAAAACTTGAGCTGCTACTGGAGTACTCCGAGAAGATGCCACCCCTGCCAGAATGGTTGGAAGGGGGACATGACCGCATGGATAAGGTGGAGGAGTGTATGACACCTGTGTTCATCCATGCGGAGCAGGAGGACAACCAGATGCGTTTTTATTTCGATGTTCCTCAGGAATCTCCTACCGTTCGGGGCTACGCTGCCCTGCTAAGTGAAGGGTTGGAAGGATCTTCCCCCGAAGAAGTATTACAGGTTCCGGGCGAATTCTTCCGGGAGATGGGCCTACACCAGGTTTTAACCAATCAAAGGCTGCAGGGAATTTCAGCCATACTTGCCCATATGAAGCAGCTGGCCATAAAAGAATTGGGAAAATAATATCCTTAAAGCTGGAAGCCGCGTTCCCTATGAGCCAAGTAACTGTCATCAAACAAAATCTCGAAGGGCAGGAAACCTGGCGCTATACCGGACAGGTTCTCGAACGGGGTGAGAATTATATTCTCCTAGAGGCAAGGTTTAACCGGGAGGACACTCCCTTTCACGAAATATTACTCAAGCAAGGCGACCGTTTCATCGAAATTTTCTATACAGACCGCTGGTACAACATCTTTGAGATCCACGACCGAGACAATGATAGATTAAAGGGATGGTATTGTAATATCGGCTATCCAGCTCGGATCGATGGGGACAAGATTTCTTATATCGACCTGGCATTGGATCTGTTGGTGTACCCGGATGGCAGCCAGTTGGTCTTGGACGAAGAGGAATTCCAAGAAATGGATCTCACCCAGGAGGTGAGCCAAAAGGCCTGGGAAGCGTTAGAAAAGCTTCAGGAAGAATTTAAGAGGAAAGATGAGGCAGGGAAGGATATCCAAGCTCTGTAACCCCTTCCAGAAGCTATTGTAGGACTATCCCGGCTCGACCAAAATTCATTGTTAAATCGTACCTAAAGGGCAACAGACAGAACCCTCTAGAGGCAACTTTAGCTATTATTTGGTTGACTTGCGGATAATATCAAAAAGTAATTCCAAAAGATCGCATGAACTCATCTCCGAACGTCCAACCAGCCCAAGCCAAAGCCAGGCAACAACAGCAGAGTAAAAGTAGCACGACCACGATGATAACGACCAGGGTAGTATTTCTCTTGCGCGGGGGCTCCTGGTAAGATGGAGGAGGGGGGATTGGGGTATCAAAGTCTTGAGCCATTTCATTCTCCTTAGAATACTGCTATGTCTGCTGAAAAATGTGTCGTTTTCTAGGATTAGCGCCTAGCGGCTAAAGGACCGCTTTAAACCGCGTGTTCATAGGGAAACAAGCCTGTTCCTCTTACCTGTGTGGAACACGGCTGTCGCCACGCTGAGATAACTTGTGTATGGCCCATGCCATGACCACCAGAACGATGATTAATACCATCACCGGAATGAGGATCGACAAAATGGATAGAACAGTGGATGTGATATCCTCGGCCATGCTTACCGGGACATCTCCAAAGCCTG
Organism: uncultured Anaerolineaceae bacterium; assembly: GCA_964486825.1. Lineage (GTDB taxonomy): Bacteria > Chloroflexota > Anaerolineae > Anaerolineales > UBA4823 > CAZAQS01. The sequence goes on from CAZAQS010000144.1 coordinate 5,608, forward strand.
CGGTGGTAGCTGTCACCACCGGTCGGATGACAAGTGATTTTACTGCATGAACACTGCCTGCCACAATCAAGCCAGCCGCAAGTGAGAGGACCGGGTTGATTTCTGTGATCACATCGGCGCTGGCTGCGAACACGATCGCTCCAGCCGTTGGCCTGATAAAGGTTTGAATTGCATCATTGATATGGTTTACAGCAGGGATCTTGTCAGCAAAAAACTCAATCAATGATAAGACCAACAATAGAGCGATAATCCAGCCGTTAGCAATCCCGTCCCAGGGTGAGCTGAGCTTAATAAGGTCGGTATAGCGTGTCAAGAAAGCCAGTATTAATAGAGGAATATATGCATTCAGACCCGCACTGGCAGAAAGACCAAAAGCTGAAAGTATCCCGGTTATAAGCTCCATTTCATCCTTCCTTTATCTACCTCTATTAATATACCTCATAACAACCAAGAAAACCACATCGACCGCGCTTCAACCGATTACAAACCCTTCCCAGGTACCGGTCAGGTAGAAACGCACCAGATTGAAAAGCGAAATTTGCAGCAAAGTCAGAAAAAAGCCACCCAGGAGAGGAAAGGTTAACTGCCTGACGCCCATGATGGTATTGTCCATCCTAAACAACATCACCCACACCATCGCGTATATCATAACCAGAAGGATCACGACTCCTGCTGAACTCACCAAGGCTAAAGGATAGAGAACGATCGTGCTTTCGGTAAGGATCAGTAAATCGAGCAGGATTCCCAATCCAAGCAAGCCCATGAAGGAAGACCACCCGGAGAAGGCAGGTCGATTATCCCAAACTGCCCACAGGGTTTGATTAAACGCTGGAAAGAGTGCTGCTGCGATCACGAATCCCATCCCGGTCCCAGTAACCAAACGAAGATAGTTATGCGGCTCGTATAGAGAAGGAGCACCGGGGAAGAGATGTAAATATGAATTCACGCCATCGATGGCAAAAGCTACAGCCAGAAATCCAAAGCTGACCAACAAGTACCAGGGTGGCGTTCCTGTACGGCGGCGAGCAATGACAGACTGGTAAACCAGGCCCACAATTGCCCCTAAGAACATTCCAGAACATCGCGAGCATAATGGCAGCTGGCGATGCTCGATGTGAAAAGACCTTATCTCTATGCGATGGCATACCGCGTATCCAATCGCATCCGCTTTTCCAAACAATCCCGGTGGAGTATTCAAAAGCCAACCTGCCAACAAAAGACCGGTTGCCAGGAAAAATACGCCTCTCCACTTGAATTGCCTGAATCCCCCTTGTGGGTCGATATTTTCCATAATGAAGAATTATAGGGGTTTTTCAACAAAATGCAAGTTGGATTGGCAAAGCGAGACAATCGCGGTATGATACCAGGGTTACCCCTATCCTAAACGATTGTTCTCGGAGGGACAATGAGCAAGAAAGTGGTTTTGGTGATCTTTTTGGCCGTCTTGATGGCTGCCTGTGGACGGAGGTCAAACACAGCATCAATTTTTACTGAGGAAATATCTACCACTTCCCCACCAACTTCTACGACTGCGCCAGACACACCGACCCCAACCCCGACACCCACCCAAACACCTACCCGCACACCTACCCTGACCCCCACCTCTCCTCCTCAGGGGTATGGGCCGAAAGATTTTCCCGAAGACGTTAACCCTTTGACCGGAAAGGTGGTTGCCGACCCAGAAATCCTTGAGCGGCGTCCGGTTAGTGTTAAAGTAGAGCTATACCCCCGCTCCAATCGACCACAGTGGGGCCTGTCTTTTGCTGACATTGTCTTTGAATACGATCAAAACTCCTATCTGACTCGTTTTGATGCTATCTTCTATGGCAACGAAGCCGAGCTGGTTGGTCCGATCCGCTCTGCCCGGCTCCTGGATGCCAGCCTGGTACGCATGTATAAAACCAACTTTGTTTTTGGCCTGGCCGATCAGCGCATCCTCACCCGCTTGATCAACACTGATTTTTCCGACCACCTGATCTGGGAAGGTAGAGAGGTAAACTGCCCCCCGACCGTTCAAAACCCATTATGCCGCTACGATCCCGCCGGTCATCGATTGTTGTTGACCAACACAGAGGTGATCACAGAGTATATATTAGACAAGGACATTGAAAATGAACGCCCGGATCTGGAGGGTATGTATTTTCATGTAGAGCCGCCGGATGATGGCCAAGAGGCAATACAGATCAATAACCGTTATTCCATCAGCTCCTATAACCAATGGGAATATGATGAAGAGACCGGCCGGTACCTGCGCTTCCAGGATTCTAGTGAAGACACTGGGCTGGGAGAAACCTATGCACCATTGACCGATCGTCTGAACGACGAGCAGATCGGGGCAGAAAATGTGGTTATTTTGCTGGTCCCGCACGAATATTACTGGCGATCCGCGGATGGGCGTCAGGAAATCCTGGATATCCTGTTGAGTGGGAGTGGACCAGCTTATGCTTTTCGAGATGGGCAAGTATACGAGGTGGAATGGAACCGCCCGGCGCTTGACTCTGTCCTGTACCTGACCTTTCCGGACGGCACAGACTACGCGTTTAAACCCGGCACAACCTGGTTCCAGATCCATGGAGATAGTTCAAACGTCGAGCCTGATGAAGAGCAAGGCATCTGGCGATTCGAGTTCCGGATTCCTTAATCTACAAATCTTCAAGGATGCGTTTCACCAGGCCAGGCCCCTGGTAAACCATCCCGGTATATAACTGAACCAACACAGCCCCGGCGTCCAATTTCTCCCGGACGCCGGCTGTGTTTGATATCCCCCCCACCCCAATAATGGGTAGCCGGTTTCCTACCAGCTTGTAGATCTGCCTGACGACCTGTGTACTTCGCTCCCGCAATGGCTCTCCGCTCAAGCCACCCTCTTCCCGAGCCAGTCCTCCAGGAGGCAAACCATCTCGTGCTACGGTTGTATTGGTCGCTATCACCCCATCCATTCCAGCGCTCTGGATTGCACCGACAGCATCCTCGAGTTCTTCAGGCGCCAGGTCAGGCGCTAATTTAACCAGGATAGGGACAGCCCGTTTTGATTCCGCCTGCTGTCTTAATCGCTGGCCGGCCAGGGCAGCCAGCAGCTGCTCGAGAACATCACGCGCTTGCAGCCTGCGCAGGCCAATGGTATTCGGGGAACTGACATTAATTACCAGGTAATCCGCCACTGGCGCAAATAAATCATAAAGATACAGGTAATCCCGAGCCGCCTCCTCATTAGGAGTATGCCTGTTTTTTCCTAAGTTCACCCCTAAAACCAAACCAGGAAGTCGCCGTCCTTTTAGCTGGGCCAAGACGAATTGGCTTCCTTTCCCGGGAAAGCCCATCCGGTTGATCAGCGCGCTCTGCTCCGACAAGCGAAAGAGACGAGGTTGCGGGTTTCCGGGTTGAGGCTCTGGTGTTACTGTACCGATCTCGATATGCCCGAACCCCAGGCCGGCCAGGCCTCGCCAACCCAGGCCGTCCTTGTCATACCCTGCGGCCAGCCCAATTGGATTTTGAAAATGTAATCCAAAAGCTTTCACCGGCCTTAAGGGACCGCAGAACCAGGCTCGCAGCATAGCCCTTCCGGCGGGAACTGACCCAACCAACCGAATCATCTGCAAGGAGAGGGCATGGGCTTGTTCCGGCTCCAGGCGGAACAGGAGCTTTCGAAAATAAGGATACATCAACTGGTGGCCTGTGTGCCGGCCAGAAAATCTCTGGTCGCAGAAATCTGCTCAGGGGGGACCCGGCCTTTGCGCTCCCAATGCTCGAGCATTTTGGTCAGAGTCAGGATTGAATGCAAGCGGTAACCGGCGGCTGCCAATGCTTCCCCGGCCCCAGACTGGCGGTCAACCAAAACCACGATATCTCTAATCTCCAATCCGGCGGAGGACAATTTTTCGATCGCCTCGAACTTGCTTCCTCCCGTGGTTGCCAGGTCATCGATTACCACGACCCGTTCTCCTGAAACGTAGTCGCCCTCGATTTCCGCCCGGGTTCCATAAGATTTGACTTCCTTGCGCGGGTAAACCATCGGCCAGCCTGATTGAAGACTGATAGCAGTAGCAACCGGCAACGCTGCATACGGCAATGCCGCTAAGCGCTCAAACTGTAATTGTTGCAAGACAGGAAGATAGGCCGAGGCTACTTTCGCCAACAGCCAGGGGTAGGAAACCAGGCTTCGCAGATCGATATAGATGGGAGATTCCAGACCAGATTTCAAGGAGAACTCTCCAAACCGGATACAACCTGCCTCCAACAGGTCATCAGCGAGGGATAATGGCAGCCCGCTGTCACCCTCCACTGCAGGAACGCTCTGCCTGCGTTCGTTGATGATTCTGTCTCGCTCCCCTGCTATCTCGTCCCGTAACTCCCTGGCTTTACTACCTGGATCCGCAGCTCGCGACAGGGCCCTTGAAACCGGGAGGAGCAACCCCAGGCCATCCGACCTTAAACCTGCTTCCAATGCAGCCCGCAGGTCTCCCCCCTGGGCGCCGACGCCTGGCGCCAGGATCCATAGATCCGGCGCCAGGTTTCTCACTCGGGCCAGGTCTTGAGGATAGGTGGCTCCAACCACCAGGCCGAGGTTATCATGCAAATTCCACTGCTGCGCCAGGAGAGCGACCTGGCTATATAATGTCCTTGATCCCTGTGCGGAGTCTTGTATACCATGCGCCAGCAACAAGTCCTGGAGATCTGCTGCCCCTGGATTGGAGGTCTTGCACAACAGGAAAACGCCTCGCTCTGGGTCTTCCAAGAAGGGCTCGACGGCATCGCGTCCCAGGTAAGGATTCACAGTAACTGCCGAGGCTCCTAAAGTATGAAAGGCAGATCGTGCATAGGCCTGCGCAGTAGAAGCGATATCCCCTCGCTTTGCATCGAGGATAACTGGGATGTCATTCGGAACAGCAGCTATGATCTCCTGGAGGACCTGCATTCCCTCCGCTCCAAAAATCTCGAAGAAAGCAGCGTTAGGTTTATAGGCAGCTGCCACATCAACTGTAGCTTCTATTAACCGCAGGCAGAAATCCCGCAGGTGTTGGGGAGTGGGTTGTTCGCCCGGCGGTGTGATCTCTTTCGTGTGAGGGTCCAATCCTACGCATAGAAGAGAACCCACCGCCCGGGCACGAGCCTCCAGCCTTGAAAAAAAAGTAGATGTCATTGATCCCGCTTCTTGCATGCTCAATCTGCTGCGCCACTTTCAAGAGCCAGGTCGGTCTCAACTGACTCCCTTACGGGTGGCTTGAAGACGAGGAAGATACCGTTCAGGATTATCCCCGCCATAGCTCCGGTAGCAATTGCCGGCCAGCCGTTAGGAAATACGCTTGAAAGGAAGGAGATAGGCAGGAAGCCATTCGGGAACCCAATATGCCCTCCAATACCGATCACCATGACGACTGCGCCGATAGCGAGTTGTTTGGGATCAAAGAGGTTAACCTTATGCGACATCATCAGAGCGATGCCTTGCATTCCAATGACACCAAAAAGGTAGATCGCCAGGCCCCCGCTAACGGCTGTTGGGACGCTATGGATCAGGCCAGCCAATGTTCCGCTAAAGGATAACAAGATCGCGAAGGCTCCTGCTGCCATTAGCGCCGGACCGGAGTAGTTGCGGGTGATCACCATGAGCGAATTGTTCTCCCCATAATTCGTACCCGCCACACCTCCCAGTAAACCGTTCACCAGGTCTCCCAAACCATCCAAGATGAGGTTGAAGCCCACATGAAAATCTAGATGATATTTTTGCCTCCCGGTTTCCTCAGCCAGATGATCCACGTATAGACTGATTTGGTAAAGATGGGCAGTGGACTCCGGGATGGTAGCAATAGCCATTACAGCGATGCTGATAATGGCTGTCAGGGCCAAGTCATGGCTGAAGCTTGGGAAAGTGATATGCGGGGCGGTGATGATATTGGCATTTGTTATGGTAGAAAAATCTACCAGGCCCATTGGGATGGCTATGATATATCCGGTAATCGCTCCCAGCAGGATGGGAAGCATTCCAATGAAGCCTCGGCCTTGCAGGTATACCGAATACAGGATGGTGGAGACAACTGTGACCAGGGCGATAATCCACCAGCTAGATGAACCGGTAGCGCCACAGCAGTTGCCAGAAGCCATATCCAGAGCAGCAAAACCCAGCGCGAAGCCGATCACCGCTGCGACGGACCCGGTCACGATCGGAGGCAGTATCTTATCGATGGTCTGCTTCCCACCGCCATAGCGGCGCACCAGGCCCATCACAACGTTCACCACACCGGTTACAACAATG
>CAZAQS010000145.1:0-11788 GCA_964486825.1 uncultured Anaerolineaceae bacterium
CCCTCCAGCTTTTCAGATGTATCGTTCTTATGGGGGACTTTACCGTCCAGCCATTCCGGGGATCGGTCTTCCGCCCACCTGCGGCGGATCTCTTCGTAATCAGGGGAGCGCTTCTCCGAAAAAGCGCTTACACCCTCCCAGGTCTCGGGGCTGGTATTGTGAATGGCGAGCCAATCCCGGCCATGACCGATGGTAAGATGCCAGCTCAGGTCCCTCCAGAAGTTAAGCTGCTGCTTGGTGTAACGGGTCTTCTCCGGGAATTTTGCTACCAGCTTGTCGACGATTTCGTCCACTTTGTCGTCCAGCTCTTCTCGGGGCGCGACCCAGTTCACCAGTCCCCATTCGAGAGCTTTGTGAGCGGGCACTTCTTCATTCAAGAATAAGATTTCGCGCGCCCGCCGGTCGCCAACGATCAGGGGTAAGAATTGTGTGGCTCCCGCCAGGGGGACGCTGCCGTGACTGGTCCCGACGTGCCGGATATAGATGTCCTCGGCTGCGATTGCCAGGTCGCAGCTCATATTGAACTCATTTCCCCCGCCCACGACAATGCCATTTAAGCGTGCCAGGGTAGGTTTACCGATATTGCGCAGGCGCTCGTGGCACTCGATGAACTCCCCCATCCATTTCCAGTAATCGCGGGGGCGCTCCAGGAATTGTTTTTGCTCCGACAGGTCCGCGCCAGTGCAGAAGGCGCGCTCGCCTGCCCCCGTGAGCACCAGCACAGCGACCCGGTCATCCCAACTGGCGTCCTTGAGAGCCCGGTTCATTTCTGCTAACACACCGTAGTTGACCGCGTTCAACACCTGCGGCCGGTTGATGGTGATGGTAGCCCGGTAGCCGGACTTTTCGTATTGGATATGCTCAAAATGGAATGTCTCGGCGTCTTTGCCGGTAAACGACCGCTCGCTCAACAGTTCACCCTCCTCCCTAGCGCTGACCAACCCCCTGGCTACTTTTTCTTGTGCGGCTCGTATGGTTTTTATTGTACCTGAACATCATTACAGGCAGATTAAGCATGTCCAGGGGTGTTTCCAGTGGTTGTTTCCTGCCTCCAGGGATAGACTTTGCCCTGATTCCCCATCTATTTGGTCTAATTTTACTTCATTTCCAGCCTTAAGCGCGCCTCATTCACGCCCGCGGCTTTGACAACTGCCCGGGAGAGAGCCGCAGCAGCCACAAGCGCCAGCCTATTCGATCCCAGGCCTGGATAACCAGCGCCTGTTCGGAACGGCCGGGCCGGTGGGAGCTGTAGGCCGTCTGGTTATACAGCCTGGTCAGCCGGTTGATCTCTGGAGGATGGATCGCCAGCCGCTTGCCCCAGCGGGACGACGCGACCAGGCCTTCCATCCAGCAGGTGATCCGGTCAGCGAACTCGTTGGGGGTGTGGGCGGGCGTCGAGCCGGATATTAGCTGGCTTCCACCGTGATAGAAGCGCTCATAAACCATTAACACGGTGCTTTCAGGCGCCATTTTCCTCAGACGGTAGCGGTCTCCAATATGCCATCCGCTTATGAACAGGGCCAGTGCAACCAGGATAACGATCGTCAGGATTGGCCAGCTGGGCCATCCGCTTGGACGGTTCTCATGCCTATCTAAAGAGGCCTGGATGGGTGGGCCGAACTCCGGATCGTATTCGAGCTCGGGACGGCCGCTGGTTGGCTCGAACTCCACCCAACCGCTCCCCGGGAAATACAGCTCCGCCCAGGAATGGGCGTCTGCTTCGGTGACGATCAGCGCCCCTCGAGCCGGGTCAAAACTGCCTCCGGCGTATCCTATCACCAGCCGGGCGGGGATACCGGCCGCGCGTGCCAGGACGACCATGGCGCTGGCTGCATAGTCGCAGTAACCGCGCTTTAGATCGAACAGGTAATAGTCGATGGCGTCGCTATCCCTGGGTGGCAAGGGGACATCCAGGCTATACGGGAGGCTCCTGAGGTAACTTTCTATAGCGCGAGCGCGCTCGTAGGGGTTGGGGAGGGTAGCGGTTAGCTCCAGGGCCAGGGCGTGCACCCGCGCGGGCAGAGAGTCTGGCAGGGCCAGGTAACGGCCCCGGATTTCTTCTGGGTAGAGACTTCCCGAAGCAAGTAGCTGCCTCTCTATTGGGGTCGAGACCAGTGAGTGGACCTGGTAATGAGATGACTCGATCCATCCGCCGAAGATGTCCGCTCCCGCCTGCTCTGAAGATGGTCGCCAGGCCAGCTGGTAGCCTGCATCCGTGGAGAGGATTGTTCCGACAACATATAACGCTCCCTTGGAAGGGCTCAGGATTTCGATGTCCTGTGTTAAGCGCAGGTGGTGAGCCAGGCCTGCCTCCAGTATGGTATCGCTAACCTCGCCTGGAGGCCGGGCGGGCTCGCCGGGCCGGTAAGAGACCGCCTCAGACCGGTTTGTTGTCCATCCCGACCCGGTATAGATATCATACGTCAGCCAGCGCCAGTAGTTGAGGCGCGCCGCTCGCCTTTCGGGCAAGCCAGCCTCATCTCTTGGGTCTCCGATTTCCAAAGTGCGTACTGCCATGACGGTCTCTTCGGAAAGCTCCGGGCCGGACCCGAGCAGGTGCTGGCGCGGCATGCCTGGACTGCGTTGGTTCTCGAGCCTGTTCTCGATGGCAGGCGCCCGGCGCAGTCCGAGCGAGTCGCCCAGCTCCCCGATCGGAGAATTGGGCTGGCGCACGGCCTCCTGGATGAGCTGGTTGATACGACGGGGTGAGATATCCGGCGAAAAAGCAGCCGCAGCCAGGATCATGGCAACCAGGGGGACGGCTAATATGGCGATATCGAGCCCCAGCTCGTCCGAATAATCGGTGTTTGAAGCTTCCCAGCCTCGCCTTAAGCATTGGTGCTCCACCAGCAAAACCAAGAGCAGGGCAGCTGCCAGGTAGGGTAGCAAGATCGACGGGTTGCCCCTGGAATAGCTCAGGCAGGCGGACAGGAGCACACCTCCTGGCAGGAGAGCCGCCAGGGGTTTCTCGGACCTGCGCACCTGCCAGGCAGCCCAGGTGGAGGTGAACCATAGCGCCATTCCCCACACGATCAGGATGGCAAGCGGATCGAATGCCGGGCTTCCAGAAAGCAAGGTCACAAAATAGGCTGCCAGTCGCTCGAGCAGCACCCCCAGCCTCTCTAGAAGCTGTCCCAGGACCAACCCCATGACCCTGGCATTCTCCAGCAAGGTGGGATTACCCCACGGTCCCTGAAAGAAGGCCAGCGCCAGCGCATTAGCCTGCATCAGGAAGGCGAACAAGGATGCTGCCAGGCCTCCCAGCTGCACGAGCAGCATAGCCAACCCCAACAGGGATCCCCACAATCCTGAGCGCCAGGCGGAAAGCCGGGATCGGGCCAGCAACCAGCCTGCCAGCAGGCCTGACGCGGCCACCCATAAGGCATAACCGGCCGACAGGCTGCGCACGACCAGGGTCAGCCCGTAGGCCACACTGCCCATCGACAACAGCAATAACAGCAGCGCCAGAGCCGTCCCGGCGCCGATTGCCCTTAAGCCCCGTGAAAACAAGTCACTCAGGTCGAGGGAGATGTTTTTCATCCCAGCGCCTTCCACGGGGCCTCCTCCGGCCTTCGGACCGCCACGGCCCGGCCGCGTGGTGACACGCGCCACTCCCATTGCCCGCCCTGCCCAGGGCGAGCTTCCGGCCGGTCAACCAGATCGGGCCTGACCGGATAGCTATGAATCCCCAATTGATCCAGGCGCCGCAGGAGCGGCCGAGTATCCTGCTCCCGGCTTTCGTAATCAAAGGCCGCCCGGTCGAAGAGCAGGACGGTTGGCACGGCTCCCAGCCAGGCCAGGGGCAGCAGGGCATCGATCCAATCCCCCTCCAGGTTGGGGGTGATCAATATCAAGCTGGAGCGTTTCCCAATCGAGGCATTGGTTCTGGACAGCAGCTCAGCTAGAGAGCGAGGGCCTGGCTTAACCAAAGCCAGCCAGCGCAATATCTCCCATCGCCGGTTGCTGCCCTGCTGGGGCGCCAACCAGACCAGCTCCTGTGCGTTGGCGACCAGACCTACCGCCCGCCTTTCGCGCAAACCCTGGTCCGCCAGGGAGGCAGCCAGGATGACGCCGTGTTCGATGGTCGAGTTCCAACCCTCGCCAGCCTGGACACGTTGCTCCAAATCCAGGAAGATCCACCAATCCCCGGCCGGTGTTCCGTCGAAGATCCGAATGAAGGGAGAATCGCGCCGGGCAGTCGTCCGCCAGTGGATCGAGCGCAGGCTGTCACCGGGTGTGTAGGGCCTCACGCTGCTTACAGCGACGGTTTGCTCGGGAGCGCCGCTACGCGGGCGTGCCTCTCCCTCCCTTCCACCGGGTGAGACCTGGATGGCCGGCAGGGGGATGACAGGCGGCATAACGACCAGGGTGGCAGTGGCAGGGTCCTCGATTGTAATGGAATAGACGCCGAAGGGGTCTCCGCTGTGTAGGGAAGTCGGCCCAAGCGTGAACAGCCCGCGCTTGCTGCATACCCCCGTGGTGCGCCAGGTAGAGCTTGACTGCGGATCGATACCCGTCGCCCGGCTGGGCCGGTAGCCGGGCATATCCGAATGGTCGCGCACTTCTACCCAGGGCGACGGCAAGACGCTCTTGTTCTTTAAGGTAAAGCGCTCTTCCAGGTGGTCGCCAACCTGGCTCCAGCCGAAGCGCATTTCGCGCTTGAGCGACAGGCCGTACGCCAGCGATCTGGCCCACAGGTAACAGGCCAGCCACACCAGGCCCAGTCCCGTGCCCAGGATGACCCATCCTTTATAGGAATCGATTACTTGCATCACGATCAGGACCCCGACCAGGATGGGAAGCAGGGGCGAATTGAGCTTGAGGTGGGCTTGTGGATTGGCTGCCATTTACCGGTTACCGGACGTCGCAACCAGGCGGAAAGGCCGGCTCAGCTCACAGGATCCTGCTGGCCGGGTTAAGATTTGTTACGCCTGGCTGCATCTACGACGGCCTTGATTTGTTCCATATGGCCCAAGATATGCGAAACGGAAGTATCCAGGCTAAAGTATCCCAGGCGGGTATAACTGCCCTTGCGCGCGATGAACTCGGCCGGAGCGGCCGCGATCAAGGCGCCCGTCTCTTGCAGGCTGCGCCTCAGCTCCTGGAGCAGTTCCTGGAGACTGGGATAGGCAGCGACCGTCGCAGCGACGCGGGCATAAATATTTCCCGTGAAGTCGTCGGCCATGCGTTCCTGTCCTGTATACAGGTCAGTGATCGTTGATTGAAACTCTCGCTCGCTGTGGATCAGGTGGGCCAGGATTTCCTTGGCGCTCCATTCTTCCGGGGATGGTTTATAGGATGCCTCACCTTCGGAGATTCCATCCAGGGCCGCTTCCAGCGTGGCCAGGTCCTTTTGGGATATGGCCTGGGCGCGTTCGGCCATCTCCACCAGGGTGGCTGGAATCTCGGGCAACGGGCGCCCGGAGAGCTGCATTTGGACGCTTTTCAATTCCGGGCCGCGGTAAAAGACCACCTCGACCCGGTCACCGGCCTGCTGTCCTTGTAAGGCTACAGTCAGCGAAGGGAAATCTTTCACTGGCATGCCGCCCATGCTGGTGATGACGTCATCCTTCTGAAGACCGGCTGCTTGCGCGCCCATGCCTTCAACGACATCATCCAGGCGCACGCCCTCCGTGACTGGCACACCCAACCTGGCAGCTATGTCTGCATCGAAGTCGTTCAGCAGGATGCCCAGCAATGGTCTTCGCACGAATCGCAGGTCCTGGCCCGTCTCCAACACGGAGGCCAGGTTTTCCAACGAGCGTGGCCATTCGTTTTTGAAATCGTCTCTGGTCCGTTCGCTATCCGGTCCGGAACCTTCAATGGTATGCCTCAGAGTCAGGCGTGTACCGCCATCTGCCCCCTCCAGTGAAATCTTGACCTGGGTGTTGGGCGCCTGTCCGCGACCCTGCCAGGTAAATGCCAGATTGCGCTCCGGTTCAACAGCCGTGAACTCGCCGCAAGCATAGTAACCGGCGTTCCACCAGGCGTAAAACCGGCCTCCGGGTTGGGGGGAAAGGGTTGCACCGTCACACATCCATTCCCGCAGGGCGGAAGCGTTGGTAAAGGCCCGGTAGACCTGGGCAGGCGGGGCCTGTATGAATTGCTCGAAAGTAAGTGTTTGTGGGGGCATATTCGATCCTCCTCATGCTTCGAGTTGTTCTAGCCGCGCCCAACGCTTGAGTAGCGGGGAGATGCGGTAGCGTTCTTCTCCATATTCGTTATGCAAATGCTCTAAGACGGTTACCACCCGATTGTAACCCAATTGGGCCGCCCACTCCAGGGGGCCCTTGGGATAGTTCGTTCCCAGCTGCATGGCCAGGTCGATGGTAGCGGCTTCGGCGACCCCTTCTCCCAATGCAAAGGCAGCCTCATTGGCCAGCATGCAGACCAGGCGCGGCAGCACCAGGCCCGGGCTGTCCTGCACCCAAACCCCGGACTTGCCCAGGCCAGCCAGGTAGCTTAGGGCGGCCTGCCGCACCTGCGGAGCAAGCTTGGGAGCGGCTACCAGGCTGGCAGCCGGCCCGTTCGAGAAGAATAGTCCATCGAAGCCCACCAGCCGTTGCTGGTGGTGTTTGGCGTAGGAGGCAGCCTCTGCCAGGGTGATATCGGCGCATTGGACGAACAGGGGAGCTCCCGGCTCGAGCATCCGGTCCAGCACGCGAATGGCCTGTCCCAGCCCTTCATGCCTGCCAGCCACGGCAATCCCGGCGACTGCTTCAGGGGTTGCTTCTGCCTGGGAAGACTCCTCGGCCTGTACGACTCTTAAATCAAGGCCTGCCTCCTGATTTAGCTCTTTTATACCCGGCGCCCAGCTTCCCTCGCAAAGGAGGACAGTGCTCCCGGGGGCGAGTGGCGAAACCGGCTCGGGACTTGTTTCGGTCCTAGGGCCCGGTGAGTCATAGGTATAGAAGCCCCGCCCGGTCTTGCGCCCCAGGGCATTGTCCTGCACCATGCGAGCCTGTAAAATATGCGGCCGGTAGCGCGGCTCCAGGAAGGTCTGCTCGTACATGGATTGGGTGGCGGTAAAGTTGATATCGATGCCGATCAGGTCCATCAGCTCGAAGGGGCCCATCTTGAAACCGCCCGCCTCGCGCAGAAGCCGGTCGATCTGGTCGTGGGAAGCAGCTCCTTCACCCAAAAGGCGCAGCGCCTCACCATAGAAGGGCCGCGCCACCCGGTTGACGATAAAGCCAGGGGTATCGCCCGCCACCACAGGCGTCTTGCCCATCTTTTTGGCCAGGTCTGTCAGGGATTGGACGGTGGCCGGGCTGGAGCGCGCCCCCCGAACAACTTCGACCAGGGGCAGGACCGGCGCCGGGTTGAAGAAATGCATTCCGGCTACACGCTCAGGGGATGTGACTGCCCCGGCGATTGCCGTTACCGAGAGCGTGCTGGTGTTGGTCGCCAGGATGGCGGGTGGGGGGCAGATCTGGTCCAGGCGGCGGAATAACTCCTGTTTAAGGCTCAGATCCTCCGGTATAGCCTCGATCACCACGCCCGCTGGTTGGAATTTGCTCACATCTGATGTCAGGCTGAGATACTTGATATTGATGGCGCGTTGCTTGCGCTGCAGGTGTCCTTCGATATAATCCCGGGCGCGCTCCAGCAACGCCTCATCGATATCATATAGGATGGCGCGCAACCCTGCCAGGAGGGCAGCCAGAGCGATGCCGCTGCCCATCGTGCCTGCTCCAGCTACAGCGATGGTATTGAGATCTGTTTTTGAGCTGGTTTGTCCCATGGCCTCTCCTGGAGCTTATTGTACCTGCTCGATCAAACCGAAGAAGCCTTCCGTAAGGGTGGGGTGGATGAAGATGGCTTGTTGCAGGACGGTATAGGGCGCGTCGACCAGCATGAGGGTCATCAGAGTTTGCACCAGCTCCCCACCCTCCGCGCTGAGAATGGCCGCGCCCAGGATGCGGTCCGTCAGGGCGTCGATCACCAGCTTCATCATGCCCTGGGTTTGGCCACGTTCGACCGCCCGGGCCACGTAGCTCATCGGAATGCGGCCGACTTTGATCTGGTAACCGGCCTGCCGGGCCTGCTTCTCGCTCATCCCTACCCTCCCTAACTCCGGGTCAGTATACAGGGCGTAAGGAACCAGGCGGCCGTCGATGGACCGCTTCTCTTCATGGAAGAGGTTGTGGTAGAGGACCTGGAAGTCGTTAAAGGATATATGCGTAAAGGCCGGGCCTCCTTTGACATCCCCCAACGCGTAAACACCTGGCACGTTGGTCTGCAGGTAGCCATCCGTAGCGATATAGCCATTCTTTTCTTGGATGCCTGCCGCCGGTAGGTTGAGGGCCTGGGTGTTCGGCACTCGCCCGGCTGCCAGCAGCAGGTGAGAACCGGTTAACGTTTTTGGCGCTCCCCCGTTGGAGCTCTTCAGGGTTACGGACAGCTTGCCATCCTTCAGTTTCTCCACTTTAGAAGCCTGCGCAGAGCAGATGAATCGCATCCCCTCGCCTTCCAGGATCTTCTGGAGCTCTTGCGCGATATCGGGGTCCTCATGCGGGACGATCTGTTCGTTGGTCTCGATCACCGTGACCTGGCTGCCGAAGCGGCAGAACATTTGGCCGAACTCCAGGCCGACGTAATTGCCGCCCAGGACGAGCAGGTGGTCGGGCAGCTCCCGCAGGTCGATGATCGTGCGGCTGGTCAGGTAGGGCGCCTCATGGATGCCTGGGATGGGTGGGATTGCTGGGCTGGTGCCAGTGTTGATAAAGATGGAGGAGCTATGCAGCTCGTCACCGTTGACCCGCACGCAGTGAGGCCCGCTAAAGGATGCCTCCCCCCGGTAGAGGTGGATATTTGGGCGCCTGCTGGCGTGATCTTCCTGGCCAGACCGCCACTGCCGGACCAGCTCATCTTTCATCGAGACGATTGCCGGCAGGTCGACCCGCACGCGGGAGGTATGCACCCCGTACTCGGCTGCCTTGTGAGCGATATGGGCAACCCTGGCGGAGGCAATCATCTTCTTGGTGGGCGTGCAACCGTAGTTGATGCAAGACCCGCCCAAATGTTCGCGCTCGATCAGCGCCACCTTCCAACCTCGGTCGGCCAACCTGTGAGAAAGGGGACTGCCAGCCTGCCCGGCCCCAACGATGATGGCATCAAATTCTTGCATATGATTCTCCTGATATGGAATCCCCCTGAGGGCGTATGCGACAATTATACTCAGGATAATCGTATTGGTAGAAAGAAGTTCCGGGCTCTAACTGCCCATCAAGGGGAATAGCAACAGGTAAAGGATGCTGGCAGCCGTGCATGTAGCCAGCATGACTGGCAGGCCTCGCCGGTTCCACAGCGTGGAGGTAATGGGCGTGCGTGTGCGTTCGGAAAGTGAGGCGACGATGATATTGGCTGTCGACCCGATGATCGTCCCGTTGCCGCCGAAACCGGCTCCGAAGGCCAGCGCCCACCACAAGGGACGCACGTCCATGCCGGCCTGCCCCAGCCCCTGGATGACCGGGATAGCTGCGATCGTGATCGGGATATTGTCCACGATGGCCGAAAGCAATGCCACCACCCAAATGGTCAGGATGCCGAACAGGACCGGCGGGATGTCGACGGCGTGCTCCAGCAGGGAAACCAGGGAATGGAAGATGCCGGCTTCCTCCAGCCCTCCCACCATCACGAACAGAGCAGAAAAAAAGATCAGCACACCCCACTCGACCTGCTTGAGCGTCTCCTGGATCGGCGGGCGCACCCAAACCAGGGCCACCGAAGCCGCGCTCAGGGCAATATAGGCCGGGGTCAAGCCCAGTTCGCTCTGAAAAAAGAACAGCAGCAAGCCACCTGCCAGAACCACCAGCACCCGCAAGGCAGTCCCCCTGTCGTTCCACGTCTCAGCCGGGTCCAGGCTGGTGACCGACTCCATATTTTCGGGCAAGATACTCAGGTCTTTGCGGAACAGGTAGCGCAGCAGCACCAGGGCGATGATCCAGGAAACGGCAACAACCGGCAGGGAATGCGTCAGGAAGTCCTTGAAGGACAGCCCGGCAGCCGACCCGATCAGCACATTAGGCGGGTCGCCTACCAGGGTAGCCACACCGCCGGTGTTGGATAACAGCGCCTCGGACAACAGGAACGGGATCGGGCTTAGGCCTAAGATCTCGCTGATCAAGATCGTGACGGGAGCGATCAGCACGACCGTGGTAACGTTGTCCAAAAACATGGACAGGACGGTGGTAATGGTTCCCAGCAATACCAGCAAACGCAGCGGGTTGCCCTTGGAAAGCCGTCCGGCTTTGACCGCCAGGAATTCGAAGAAGCCGGTGGGCACCAACAACGCCACCAGGATCATCATGCCAAGCAGCAACCCGAGCGTGTTGAAATCGATGGCCGCGATAGCTTCCGGCTCGTTATAAGAGCCGAGTAGCTTCCCCAGGCCCACCATGAGGGCCGCTCCGGCAATGGCTACGATGGTGCGATTGAGTCTCTCGGAGAAGATCAGCCACAGGCTGGCCACGAAAACTGCTGTTGCAGCAGCCCCCGCGATCATGGGCTGCCGGCTTTTCTGTTCTGCCAGCTGGCCAGGATGGCGGTGCCGACATCCACGCGCGAGGCGATCCCGGTCAGGGCCCCATCTTCACTCACCACCGGCAGGTCGTGCAGCTTGTGCTGGAGCATCAAGGCGTAGGCGCGCAGCAGCCCGCAGTTCTCTTTCACCGTCGTGGCAGGCTTCATCAGGGTAGTAACCGGCCTGGCCAGGATCTCAGCGGTCGGCTGGGTGTTTTCGACGGCTCCAAAGTCTTTGACGAAATCCAGGTCTCCGATCAGGTCGATGAAGGACGGCAGCGCCAGGGAGAGCAGCTCGCGCAAGCCGAGCACGCCCACCGGCTTGCTATGGTCGTCGACGATGGGTAACAGCCCGATATGTTTCTCGATGAAAATTCCGACCGCCTCACCGATGGTGGCAGAGGCCGGGATAGAGAACACCATTCGTTTCATACATGAGCTGATCTTCATGCGGACTCCGTATAAGGTTGGGGATGCATTTATCGCCTGGTCTGGATTGGATCAATGGATAGCAATAAGGGAATTGTACACCCGAATGAGCATGTTCACAATTTCAGCCCGACAGCTTTTCGATGTACTGGACTCCTTCTATGGTCTTGAAATCAGCGTCTTGAGTCCATAGTGTAGCCTGATAGGCTCGCGTCGTGGCCAGAATCACGCTGTCTGCCATGGCAATCTGCAGCTCTAATGAAATTGATGCAGCCTGAACGGCAATTTCTCGGGTTAAATCGGCGATAATCCCAAGCGACATGACCCCAATTGCCTGTAAGGCCTCTTCTTCACCGCGCTGGGTTAGCAATCGCTTGAACACTTCATATAGACATATCGTAGGCACTACCAAAGTTTCGGTCTCCTGGATTACGGGAGCAAAGTAACTCGCGTTCGCACCCCCGGCAAAGTATTCCAGCCAGCCCGAAGAATCGACGACGTTCATAGCTCACGATCGGCCTTTTCTCGCTTGGGATCAGTATCTATGCCCGCGAACATCCCTTCTGCTTCCCCGATCGGGGGCACAATGACCACCCTCAAGCTGTTATTGTAGGGGATGAAGAGTAACTTTTGCCCAGGTTTGAGATCAAACTGATCACGGATCGAACGTGGTATGACCACCTGGTATTTAGACGAAATCGTTACTGTTTCCACACTTTACCTCTATCTATCGATATAGAAATGTAAAGCGATTATACCATGGATGGATCTCCCTACCAGCTCGTTCTGACCGGTGAAGTGGACCTCGGTCGGCGCTACCCCTTCCGCGTAGCGC
>CAZAQS010000146.1:0-11604 GCA_964486825.1 uncultured Anaerolineaceae bacterium
GGCGATGGCCTTTTCCAACGTCGTCCCCAGCGCCCATAATGCCGGAGTCTTGCGGTCCACCCAGGCGACCAGGTTTGTGCCGCTGGCTCGTCTTCTGGCCCGCCCCCTGCCCGCGCTCAAGCTGAGCGGTGCATGATCCGGTCCGAACATATACACTGCTCGCACGGTCTTATCCACCTGTCCCAGGAATTCGCCGATCTGCCGCACCAGGCTGTATGATAAAAAGTCGCACGCGTCGCAGCGCCCGTTGTGCAGCGCAGCGTAGGTTGCTTCCTGATCACCGGTGAATTTCTTATCTGCGCAGAACGAAACGGCTTTTGCCACCATCTCGTCTGCCAGGGCTTGATTCACGACACTGTTCGGCATCTCGCCCTTCCAATTCGATCAAGCGCGCCTGATCTGACTCCTTTCGTGATGGCTGGCTTGATCCCGTCTAGGTTGTTTACGCTCCGTTTTCAGATTTTTGTCCGTTTCCGTTTCTATGGCTAAGAGATTCTTCCCAGAATGGCAGGGGGCGCTCGTAGCCGGCTAATTTCAACCCGGTCAGGGCCGCCGTGTTCAGGTCCATGGCGCGCAGGTCTTCCGTGCTCAGGTCGACTGTACGGCTGTGCCCGGACAGCATGGTCAGGATTTTGACCTCCTCGGCGCAGGCGTGGATGAAGTTCGCCAGGCGTCTCCCGCCCTCCAGCGGGTCCAGGCGAGCCCGCATCTGTTCTTTTTGGCTGGTGATGCCGTACGGGCAGTTGCCCTTCTGGCAGGCGTAGCACACCCGGCAGCCCATCGCCACTTCCGCTGCGCTGCCAAACCCGACCGCGTCGGCCCCCATCGCCAGAGCTTTATAGGCATCCAGGCCGTTGCGGATGCCGCCCAAGGCGATCAGCTTGACCTTGTGGTGCACGCCGTAATCCTTGAGCGCCTGCACTGCCGGTGGCAGGCAGGCGATGGTCGGGATGCCTACCCCTTGGGTGACGATATCGGGAGAGCAGCCTGTCCCGCCCACCAGGCCGTCGATGCTGATGGCGTCAGCTCCGGCTTCGATGCAGGCCGCCACATCGGCATACGGGCGGGATGGCCCGAGCTTGAAAAAGATCGGGAACTGGTAGCCGGTCACGTCCCGCAGGAAGGCCACCATATGCTTCATATCTTCCAGCGATTGGACATCGTAATAGCGGCAAGGGCTGAGGGCGTCCGAGCCGACCGGTACGCCCCGCACCCGCGAGACATCCTCGGTTACCTTGGAGCCGAGCAGGTGCCCACCCATGCCCGGCTTGGCGCCCTGCCCGATCTTGACCTCCACCGCGTCCCCGCTGTTGAGATAGTCCACCGAAACCCCCCAGCGCCCGGTCGACCATTGGATGATGAGGTAGCCGCCCGGTTCCCATTTCTTGCGCTTTTGCTCCCGGTCGGCATAGCCGCGCGCCAGCCAGGCCTCTTCCTGAACCAGCCCGCCTTCGCCGGTGTTGGTGGCAATCCCGGACTGGGCAGCCCCGATGGCCAACGCCATCTTGGCTTCCTTGCTCAAGGCGCCGAAGGACATGGCTGCCCATACGAATGGTACTTTCAACCTGACCGGCTTTTCGCAGGTCTCCTCCCCGATCACCACCTCCATATCGCATTCCTCCCGGTACTTGTCCAGGGGAGCGGCGCTGGAGATCTGGCTGGGTACGACCGTGATCATATCGAAATTGGGGGTCGGGCCAGCCGTCCCAAAGCCTCGCAGCAGGTATTCGCCGGTTTGGGCTTTGTAATGCACCTCTTCCACCGCCGACAACGTCCAGGGGTAGCGGCTGATATATTCCGACTCGGCCGGGTTGATGCGGATGGCGTCCGCCGGGCAAAACTCGGAGCAGATCCGGCAACCCACGCAGGCGTTATAGTTCTGGATATGCATTTGCCCGCTGAAGACATCCAGGGCGTACACGCCGTGGGGGCAAACTTCGGCGCAGGTGGCGCATTTGCCCGGCATGCGGGCGTTGACACATGCCTCTCGATTGACACTGACACAAAAAGCGCCTATTACGGCCATAGCATCCTCCTAGTTGTAGAACGGCTTTTCCGAGGCCGCCACGATCTTCTTGAATTCCAGCGGGTCGGCCTGGAAGCCATAGGTTTCCAGGTAGGCGCGCAGCTTAGCGATATCTTCCTCCGTCAGTGGCTCGACTCGCGTGTTATGGCCTAGGCTTTCCCAACTGCCGTGGATATATACCGTGCCGCGGATCAGGCAGTTGGCGAAATTCCTGCCGGCGTTGCCCACGATGACCAGATCCCCTTTGAGCATATACGTGCCGGCCTCCGCCCCCACGTCTCCGCCAATAATGATGGCGCCGCCCTTGTTCATCGTGCCGGTGAAATCCCCAGCATCGCCTTTGACGACCACCGTCCCGCCATAGCAATATTGCCCGACCCCGTAGCCGGCGCTGCCCTCGATCACAACCCTGCCGCCGGTCATATTATCGGCCGCATAATTGCCGGCGTTGCGTGTGACGGTGATCGTGGCGCCGGAATTCAATACGCCCAGGTAATCGCCGGCCGCGCCGCGCACCACCACTTCACCGCTCTTCAGCCCGGCTGCCAATCCATGTAAATGCCTGGCATTACGGACGGCTACCGGCTGCCCATTCAACTGCTTCTTCAAAAGCCCGTTGGTGGTTTTAAGATCCTTGCTTTTTGCATCGATGACCTTCATTATCATCCTCCATCCTCATACCCCGGTAGAGCATTTAGCATCCATTACATCCGCCTGGCGCGGGCTCGAGCGGGCCCGAGCGGACAGGTGTGCGGTACAGGCGCACAAACTGCTGGATAGCTTCGCTGCGCTTGAACGGGTCGGACAGCCCGTCCAGCATCAGGATTTGCAGGTCCTTGAACAGGCGCGCTCGCTCCCGGCGGTCTTTTTCATCCGCTGCCGCAGCCAGGGCAGATTTGTCGACCTGCGGGCTGGTGTCCAGGACGTTCATCTGGACAGCATTGCGCACGAAGATATCCGCGGCCCGCGAACGGACGATCAGGGTAGATGAACCCTCCGGAGCGCCCAGTGACCCTACCGCCAGGTCGGCCGATTCGCCCAGGTAGTCATCACAGGTCCCGCACCCCTGGCGGGTGTAGCGCTCGGCTTGCTGGCGGGGGATGGTGCGTACGCTGCCGTCCCACAAAACGGCCCGCATCCACTCTCGGTCAGGTGAGATCTCCAGGCGCTTGACGTGGTGGCGGGCCACATCCATGCGCTTGATCAGGATGTCTTCGACCACTTCAGGCTTGTACGCGCCGGTGCAGAAGATGGCGATGCTCAGGCGAATGGCCTCCTGGTAGGGGCGCAGCAAGCGGTTCTTAGAGGCCCTCAATTTGCGGACCGCCTGGGCTGCGCAGGGCGTGCCGAAGACGGCGATATTCTGCATGCCGCGCTCGAAAATGGCTTCGTTGAGCGCCTCGAAGACCGGGCCCCACAGGTACTGCGGCCCGACGTTATCGACGATCTCCTCCACGCTGGCAGCTACCCTGGCTATCGGCTCCAGCTCCCAGGGGTCCAAGTCCAACATCACTACTCCATCCAGGATCCCGGCGCTGCGACCGGCTGCCAGGATGGCCCGTACCACATCGTTGGGAGCGCCGGACTTGACCGGCCCGCGCGCTATGGCAGACAGGGTCACGCTGGCCTCTAGGGGCAGCCAGCGCTCGAGCCTGGGGCAGACCTCCTCGCAGAACTTTTGACAGAAAGAGCAGCTATCCAGGGGACCCTTCGAATAACCGACCGTCTTGGCCCGTACCCCAAAAACGGGATGGTCGCCGCCATCCCATTCGAGCACCTGTTTCGAGCAGGCTGCCACGCACAGGCCGCATCCGGCGCAGTTGTCGAGCGACCAGACCTCTGCTTCCAATCGTTTCGACATACCTTCCTCCTATTCTCTTCGTTTCTCAGGCTCTAGCGGATATCCTTCAGGAATTTATCCAGGGAGTGAGCCAGCTTCTGGGTATCGTCCAGGGTCATGAATTCAAGGTGCAGGCGGCGGGGGTCGATCCCATGGCGGGCCAGGCCCTTTTTGAGAATTTCAACCCTCTCGCCTGCGTACAGGTTGCCAGTCCCGTAATGGCATTCTCCCGGCGGGCATGCCCCCAGGTAAACGCCCTTAGCGCCGTTCAAGAAAGCCCACAGGATATGGTAAGGATCGAAGCGCGCCGAGCAGTTCATGCGGATGAAGCGGATCGAAGCCGGGTAACCCTCCTGCGGGCCTCCCTCGGCGTGGGCGATCTTTCCCAACATGTCCGCGGCGCTATAGGCGCTCCACTCGCAGGCTAAGACCACCACTTTCGGTCCCGGCCTGGCGCCAGGAGCGGTTTTCAGAGCTGCCGAGATTTGGGCCGGGATCTCCAGATGGTCCCAGCCCGGCAGGTTGATGGCCTTGACCGGGCATACCACCACGCAATTCCCACAGCCGATGCAGCGCAAGGCGTCTACCCGGGAAAGGGATAGGATCCCGTCCCGCTTTTCGAGCTGGATGGAATTGGTCGGGCACACGTTGGAGCAGTTGCCGCAGCCTGTGCACAGTTCCGGGTTGATAACCGCGATAGGTGTGTCGACCGAGATGGTGTCTTTGGAGAGGAATTGCAGGACGCGTGAGCTGGTCAGGTAGGCCTGGAAGAGGGCTTCTGTTGTGTCTGCGGGCTGCTGTGCGCTTCCCAGCACGTAGATGCCGGGGTCGGCAAAGTGCCCAGGCCGCAAGCGCACACGCGGCTCAGCCAGGAAGCCGCCCTCGTCCAGGGGCAGGCTGAACAGGGCCGATAGGGAGGCTGCCCCATCCTCCGGGATGAGTGGCATGCTCAAGATGACCCGGTCGAAGGGGATATGCAGCGGCTCGCCGGTCAGCGTGTCGATCACATCGATCTGCTCGTCACGGATGACCGGGCGGTTTCCTTTTTGGTAGCGGAAGAAGGTGATGCCCAGCTTGCGGGCCTTGTGGAACTCGTTCTCGGAGTCATCCCCGGCGCCCCCGAAGTACAGGTCTCTGAACAGGACGGTGATATTGGCGTCTGGGTTGAGTCGCCTGGCGTGGATGGCCTGGCGGATGCCGGCGTTACAGCACACCCTCGAGCAGCGCTCGCCCTGGTCCGGATCGGCGCACAGGATGAAGACCAGGTTGCCCAGCTCCAGGGTTTTACCCGAGCGTTCCTTCTCTTCCAGCTCGTCCTCGAACTCGGACTGGGTCTTGACTTTGGCCCGGTCGAACCATTGTTCCCCGGTCAGTGACTTGGGGCGTGCGTTGTTGGCAATGACGATCGCCCCAAAGGCGTGCGTTTCGTAACCCCCGCCTTTATGGAAGCGCACCTGGTAATCCCCTGGGTGCCCGCTGACTTCCACAATGCGGGCATCCTTGAAGATATCGATCATCGGGTGGTTTGCCGCGCTGGTGGCCCTTTCGGTAGCCAGTTCGCCCGTTCTAGGCTGGAGTGCGGGGGTGGTCAAAGGCCCTGCCGCGGCCGGCTGGTACAGGACTGCCCGGATGCCGCCCTCCGCCAGGGAGAGGGCCACGGTCAAGGCGCTCAAACCGTGCCCGACCACCAGGACCGAGCGTACCAGGCGCCCGGTCTGTCCCACGGAGGGGGTAGTGGTAGCCAGACGGGCCAGGCCCATTTCTATCAGGCTAAAAGCTTTTTCTCCGGCCTCGGACGGGCTGGTGGGATGGGTGAAGGCGCACTGCTCGCGTATATTGGCGATATGCACATAGCTTGGATCCAGGCCAGCCGAGCCGGCGCTCTCACGGAATAATTTTTCAACCAGGCGCGGGGCGCAGCCAGCGATCAGGACGCGCTCCAGCCCCTGGGAGATGTCCTGGCGGATGCGCTCCTGTCCATCTTTGCTGCACGGGTAAGAGTCGATCCTGGCTTGCGTTACGCCCGCTATCTCTTGAACCAGGCTGGAAAGCTTTTCCAGGTCGATGGTTTTCGAGATCTGCCCGCCGCACTCACACAGGTAGACTCCGGTGCGGGGTGGGTGCGCTTCGTTCATCATATCGATTCACCCTCCTGGTCCACGGAGAAAAGCTCTGCCAGGTCTTCCACGAAATTGGGTCGCAGGTCTAACTCTCCACCCACCCGGAAGTAACCCCGCAGGGAAGCCGGCGTCTCCGGGGTCGCCTGGCGGTAACCGGTGATAGAGCTGAGGTCGAAGGCGCCCGTCGGGCAAATCAGGGCGCAGGTACCGCAACCGATACAGCGGGAGGAGGTGACCTGGAATGGGGCGGCTACTTTTTTCGCTATACCGCGCTGGATGACGCCGATAGCGCTTACACCCACGATCTCCCGGCAGGCGCGTACACATAAGCCGCACAGCACACAGTCGCTCTGCTCGGGCAGCCTGAAGCGCACCTGCTCCACCCCCAGGTCCTTTGCCAGCTCCAGCATTTGCGGGTTGTTATTCGAGCTTGCCAGGATCAGCTCCATTGTCATGCGCCGGCTGCGGATGACCTTTTCGCTTTGCGTGTGCACGACCAGGCCTTCTTCGCAGGGGTAAGTGCATGCCGCTGCCAACCGGGAGCGGTTAGGCAGCTCCAGCTCCACCATGCAAAGCCGGCAGCCGCCATATGGCTCGAGGGCCGGGTGATAGCACAGGGTTGGGATGGGTATACCATGCTCACGGCAGGCTTCCAGCAGGGTCCTGCCTTCCATTACCTTGAGCTTTCTATCATCAATGGTCAGGTGCATCATCATCACCTCGGTAACCCCTGTCAGGGGGTGGGGAAATCCAACTCCTCCAGCTTGCCGGAGCTTAATTCACCAGGACTGCTTCAAACTTGCACAGGTTCATGCAGATCCCGCAGCGCGTGCATACCTCATCATCGATAGTGTGCACCTCTTTCTTGGCGCCGCTGATGGCGCCACTGGTGCAGTTGCGTAGGCAGACCATGCAGCCGGTGCATTTGTCGGGATCGATGGAATAGTGGATCAGCCCTTTGCAGACCCTGGCGGCGCAAACCTTATCGTAAATATGCTGGATGTATTCTTCTTTGAAATAGCGCAGCGTGGAAAGCACTGGGTTGGGGGCCGTCTGCCCTAAGCCGCACAGAGAGTTGGTTTTGATGGCCTCGCCCAGCTCGACCAGGTACTCGATATCACCCGGGCGCCCCTCCCCCGCACAGATCCTCTCCAGCGTGGTCAGCATGGCTTTGCTGCCAATCCGGCAAGGGACGCACTTCCCGCAAGACTCCTCCTGGATGAAGGTCATGAAATAGCGTGCGAAATCGACCATGCAGGTGTCTTCATCGGTCACGACCATGCCTCCAGAGCCCATGATGGCTCCCAGGGCGCTGAGCGATTCGTAATCGATGGGTACGTCCAAATGGCTGGCGGGGATGCAACCCCCGGATGGCCCACCCAATTGGGCCGCTTTGAACTTCTTGTTATTTGGGATCCCGCCGCCGATATCGAAGATCACTTCCCCCAGAGTGATGCCCATCGGCACTTCCACCAGCCCGGTATTGTTGATCTTGCCGACCACCGAGAAGATCTTGGTCCCTTTGGAGGTGGCCGTCCCCAGCCTGGCGTATGCCTGGCTACCTTTGGCGATCAGGCCGGGTACGTTAGCCCAGGTCTCCACGTTATTGATTACGGTCGGCTTGCCCCACAGGCCGCTGGTCGTGGGAAAGGGCGGGCGCGGGCGCGGCTCTCCGATGCGCCCTTCGATCGAAGCCATCAGCGCCGTCTCTTCCCCGCATACAAAAGCTCCCGCCCCCAGGCGTATGCTGAGCGAGAAATCGAACCCGCTCCCCAGGATATCCTCTCCCAGCAGGCCGGCCTCATTCGCCTGTTGGATGGCCTTTTCCAGGTTTTCTACCGCCAGAGGGTATTCGGCGCGGATGTACACGTATCCCTGCCGGACGCCGATGGCGTAAGCCCCAATCAGCATGCCCTCCAGAAGCAAGTGCGGGTTGCCTTCCACGACCGAGCGGTCCATGAAAGCGCCCGGGTCGCCCTCGTCTGCGTTGCAGATGATATAGCCGGTCTCCGAGCTACCCACGCTTTCACGGCACAGTTGCCATTTCACGCCGGTAGGGAAGCCGGCCCCACCGCGCCCGCGCAGCCCGGCTGTGCGTACCTCCTCGATCACCGCCTCGGGTGACATGCCCTGCAAGACTTTGACCAGTGAAGCGTAGCCACCCCGGGCGACGTAATCCTCAATACGGGTGGGGTCGATCAAGCCATTCAGATCCAGGATCGATCTCACTTGTTTGCGGTAGAAGGGCAGCTGCTCTTCCTTGTGAATGTGCTCGCCGGTGAGCGGGTCGCTGTACAGCAGTCGATCGATGATCACTCCTCCAACCAGGGTGCGCTCGACGATATCCAGGACGTCCTCGAGCCTCACTTTCTGGTAGGAGATCCGCTCCGGGTAAATCGTTACCAGCGGCCCGCACTCGCAAAATCCCGGACAGCCGGTGCCAACCACCTCGATAGACAGGTCCATCTCCCGGTCAGTGACTTCCTTTTGCAGCCTGGCGAGCACTTTTTGACTGCCCAACGCCCTGCATCCGGTCCCATCGCAGACGTGCAGCCTGGTCTTCGTGTCATCGCGCTCCGCCGCCAGCCTCACCTACCAGGCCTGGAAATCTTCGATATAGCCCAGGCGCTTCATTCTTCCGCCTCTGCCCGCAGGATATTTTTCAGGAGCTGGTCGCTCTTTTGAGGTGTCATCTGGCCCGAATATTCTCCGTCCGTCACCACGATCGGGCCCAGCGCGCAGGCGCCCAGGCAGTTGACCGTCTCCAGTGTGAAGAGGTGGTCGCGGGTCGTGCGCCCGGTCTTGATGCCTAGCTTTGTTTCCAGCCGCTCCAGCACCTGCAGGCTGCCGCGCACATGACAGGCGGTGCCCATGCACACGTTCAGGCAGTGCTTGCCCTTAGGCTTCAGGCTGAAAGCGTTATAGAAAGTAGCTACCGAATAGGCCTGGGAAAGAGGCACGCCTAATCGTTCACTGGCCAGGATCAGGGCTTCGGGGGGTAGATAACGGAAGCGCTCCTGGATTTCTTCGAGCGCATTGATGAGCGAACCATCTCTGATTGCAACCTTGTTGATGATTGCGTTGATCTCAGATACATCCATGGACACTCTCCTGGATTGCTCTTCGATTGTGATTTATGGCATTTATAGTTTAGCGAGAGGCGCGTGAAAAACTCATAGAAAAACCCCTTGGTTCTGTGAAAAATGCGTGAAAAAACGCCCCTGCATCGGAGGGGCGTTTAGAAATGACGGATTTTTTTTGATAAGGGGAAAAGTCTTGGGTAAATTTGTCTCTTTTCCTCTTTGAATTTATTCCCTGCCGGCCTGATGGCAGTATTTATGTATCGCTCGGGAGGCTATCCTTATCTCATGTCGCCACGTTTTCCGAGGACGCCAGCATATAACCCACACCCGGGCAGCGCAGGATGATCTTCGGGTTGGAGGGGTCGGCTTCGATTTTTTGTCGCAGATAACGGATATAAGAGCGCAGGTAATCCAGGTCGTCGCGGTATTCGGAACCCCATACTGCAGCCAGCAAGTCTTCGTGCAAGATGACCCGGTTGGGGTGTGTGGCCAGCTCGTGCAGCAAGTTGAACTCGGTGGGCGTGAGGTGGACCTCGCGACCCTCCACCGTCACCCGCCTGCGGGCCAGATCGATCTTCAGGTAATCGCAGGTGATCTCTACCTCCGCCGATTGTTCGGGCCCGCCGAGCGCTCGCTTGAGCACTGCACGGATGCGCGCCAGCAGCTCCTTCGAGCTAAAGGGCTTGGTGATATAGTCGTCTGCCCCGGCTTCGAAACCGCGCAGCATCTCGGACTCGCGCACCTTGGCGGTCAGCATGATGATGGGCACGTTCGAGAACTTGCGGATGCGGTGGGCGATCTCGTAGCCATCCATCTGCCCTGGAAGGACGATATCCAGCAAGACCAGGTCTGGTTGCTCTACGGCGACCATTTCGACAGCATGCTCACCGTTACAGGCCAGCAACACCTCGAACCCGGTCGCAGAAAGCACCTCCCGCACCAGGTAGATGAGCTTTGGCTCATCGTCGACGATCAGGATTCGCTCATTGGTCATCAGATCCCCTTTTCTCAGCGGTTGTTCTCTTCATCGATTTGATTGTACGGAAGGGTAAAGTAAAGGATGGTTCCCTGTCCCAGTTTGCTCTCAGCCCAAATCCGGCCTTTATGCGCTTCTACGATGGACCTGGCGACCGGCAATCCTAGGCCTGTCCCTGGGACGTGCAGATCACGCGGGTTGACGCGGAAATATTTTTCGAAAAGCGGGATCAGGTCTTCTGGAGAGATGCCCACGCCCTGGTCGGCGATGCTGATGAGCACGTCTCCCTTCCTGATTTCCCCGCGTATGACCACCAGGCCACCCTCCGGGGAATACTTGATCGAGTTATCCAGGATATTTCGGAATACCTGTTTGATCCAGCGCGGGTCGGCCTCCAGAATAGGGAAATCGGGCGGAAAATCGATGATGATCTGGTGTTCGGCGGTCCTCCTTTGCAGCTCCGTGCCGATATCCTGGGCCAGGGGAGGCAGCCGCACCGGTTGGGGCTCGATGCACAATTGTCCCACATCGATCAGGGAGGAGTCAAGTAGCTCGGTGATCATCGATTGCATGCTGTCGCATTCTTCATCGATATAGCCCAGGAACTCGGCTTTTTTCTCTTCGCTCCACCGCACCTCTTCCATCAGCAGGGCGGTCGAATAGCCCTTGATGGCTGAGAGAGGCATGCGTAACTGGTGCGAAAGGGCTGCCATGACCTCGGAACGTAGGCGTTCGGCCTGGCTTGCTGCGCGGATCACGTCTGCTTTGGTTTGCAGGCGAGCCCGGTCGATGGCTAATGCGATCAGGTCGGCAAGGGACTGGACGAAAGGCACGTCCGAAGAGGTGAACTGGCTATCCTGGTTAAGTGATTCCAGCACCAGGACTCCGTACCTCTGTTCTCCCGCCGTCAGGGGTACTGCCAGGATGCCCAGCGGGTGGTAGCTCGCACCTCCCAACGAATTCTCCAGAATGCGCTGGTTCGCCTGGCGCATATCCGACAGGGCTGCCGCGATCTCTGCCGGGGCAGACAACAGGCGCGGCAGGCCTTCATCGAAGACTTTCCCGGTGATCGATTCCCCTGCTCGCAAGCCCAGGTTCTTCAAGGCGTCCCGGTCGAACCCGAAGCAAGCCTCTGCCCGAAAGAGCCCGGCCGAATGGTCCCATAGCATGATGCTCCCCATATCGGCCGGCTCGATTACTCCGATCACCTTATCCATGACGGCCTGGAGCAGCTCGCGCAGTTCGAGGGGAGAAGCTAGGGTTTTAGAGACCTCGGTCAGGGCATGGATCTGGCGGCTCAGTTGTTCGATTCCCTGGTCGATTGAAGTGATCATAAGGTTTCCCTGCACATGACCGGGTGGATCGCCAATATTCAGATAATTTCGTATGGAGGTTTCCCCGCTGCTACAATTATTATAGTACAATTCCCGCCCCAGGGCTTTAGATCTCCTGATGTCTCCTGGACTTCCATCTAAATTACCTTCCCATAGCAAGAAAAAATATCCATCCGAATATTCTATTACCCTTGTTTGAATGGTTCCGGATGTGTATACTGTATT
>CAZAQS010000147.1:0-11472 GCA_964486825.1 uncultured Anaerolineaceae bacterium
TATTTGAACAGCACCCAATATGGTCCCTTGATCTATGGCGTCGACTCAGCCGCCCGGGTATATTTTGGAAAGCCCGCTACCGAATTGACCCTGGCACAGGCCACTTTGATCGCTGCCATCGACCGTGCTCCCGCTTTAAATCCGCTTAATACGCCTACCATCGCCAAGGAGAGGCAGCAGCAAACACTGGAAGCGATGCAGGAGAGTGGTTTCATCAGCCAGGAGGAACTCGATCAGGCCCTGTCAGAAAATTTGAATATCCGCGAGCCTGTTGCCCAACCTGCAGATCCCTTTTACCCTTTCACCGAGCTGGCGTTGGATGAATTGTACAACCGCCTGGGCGCTGAGCGCCTGGAAAGAGGCGGCTTGATCGTCAAGACCAGCCTGGATTACGACCTGCAATTACAGGTTAGTTGTGCGGCAACCATTCAAGTAGCGCGGATTGAGATGCCAAGGCTGGAGGAGGCGCCCACCGGTCCTGATGACTGCGAGGCGGCTCGCCTGTTACCCACTCTTGCCATCGATTCTCACGCCTCTCCTGGTAGCCTGGCAGCCGAAGTGTTCGTCATGGATGCCCGCAGCGGGCAGATCCTGGCGCTGGCAGGGGACCATTCTTCTAACCGTTACCGGTTGGGACAGACCATACGACATTCCGGCTCTCTATTCACCCCCTTTATATACTTGACCTCTTTCACACGCGGCCTGGGCCCGGCTTCCCTGGTCTGGGACATACCCATCGAGGCGGAGGAGACCGATCAAACATCCTTCAACCAAACCTACCACGGACCGGTCAGCTTGCGAACTGCTTTTTCGAATGATTACTGGTCCCCAGCCATACAAATATTAGGGCAGGTTGGTACTGAATCGGTCTGGCGAATTTCTCAACAGCTTGGCCTTCACTCACTTGATATCCTGGAAATTGAAAGCCTGCGGCTTGCAGATGGAAAATTCACTGCAGCAGGGGCATCCATCCTAGAGATCGGGCATGCCTACAGTGTTTTTGCAAACCGGGGAGTATTGGCTGGGCAGGTCGTGGAGGGGGTTAATGGGAACAACGGCCTCCTGCCGCTCAACCCTGTACCGGTCCTGGAAGTATTGGATATTCAAGGGCGTATCTGGATGAGCTGCCAGGACCAGCCCCAGAATTGCTCGCTGGAGTCTCGTCCGGTGGTCAGCCCGCAGCTGGCCTACCTGGTAACGGATATCCTCAGCGATGAGCCAGCCCGCTGGCCAAGCATGGGGCACCCCAACCCGCTGGAGATAGGTCGTCCTGCTGGAGCCAAGCTTGGGCGAGTCGAGAGTAGCGGGCAAGCCTGGACAGCAGGGTATACCCCACAGATTGTAGCGGTGGTGTGGTTTGGGGAGCCATCGCCGGCTGAACAAACACTTCCGGATACCATCGCTGCCAGCAGTGCAGCTGCCCTGTGGCATGCGGTGATCCAATATGCTAACCAGGATTTGCCCCCGGAGAGCTGGAGCATGCCGCCAGGCATCAGCCGGATAGAAACCTGCTACCCATCCGGGCTTCTACCGACCGCTAACTGCCCTGTGCTGGCGGTAGAAATATTCTTGAACGGAAACGAACCCTCAAGTCAAGACAACCTGTACCGTGTCTTTCAGGTCAACCGGGAAACAGGACGGCTGGCGACGGTATTTACGCCTCATGAGCTCGTCGAAAACCAAGTCTACCTGGTGGCGCCGTCGAACGCGGTTGAGTGGGCAAAGGCTTCCGGGCTGCCTACACCTCCGGACACATACGATGCCATCCCCGCCACAATGCTTCCACAGGCAGACGTACAGATTTCCTCCCCGGCGATGTTTACGCATGTGAGTGGAGTGGTATCGATCATAGGCACCGCAGGCGGAAGCGATTTTGACTATTACCGCATACAGGTTGGGAAAGGATTGAATCCAAGGGAGTGGATTCAAATTGGGGAGGCCAGTCACTCCCCTATCCGGGATGGAAGTTTGGCAGAATGGGATGTCCAAGAGGTTAGCGGGCTTTACGCTGTCCAATTACAGGTCGTAACGAAAAACCAGGAGGTAAAAACATCCATCGTCCAGGTCACTGTGGACAATAACCCCCCAGAAGTATCCATCACGCGCCCTTTGGACAAGCAACGCTTTGTCGGTGAGCAGGACCCGATCATCATCCTGCAAGCAGAAGCTCAAGACGATCTCACCCTGCAGACTGTCGAGTTTTATATCGATGACCGCCTGGTTACAACCTTGATGCAACCCCCTTACACGGTGTCGTGGTCGGCTGTTACTGGAACGCATACATTAAAGGTCAAAGTACAAGATCTCGCTCAGAATGTAAGCGAGGCCAGCCTGGTATTTACCGTTGACCGCTGATTAAAAGAAATGGGGACAGCCAGCAACGGGCCGTCCCCACATGCTACACAATCAAAATAGGCAGATCAGGCCTACCGCAAACTATAGTTCCCCGACCAGAAAGGAATCCCAGATCAGCTTTATGGTATCCTCATCCCCTTTCGGGACCTGGATAAGGACCAGGATGATGGAAGAGGTAGGAGAAGCTATATCAACAGCCGAGAGGACATAAGCATCGTAGCCCCCCGCACCGCCACAATTATAAAAGAAGTCATATTTCCCTTTGTACAGCCCGTCATTATAATCATAGCGCCCACCTAGCGTGCAACCGGTACGGTAATCGCTGCTGTAATAATCCAGGAACTGTACATACCCTCCATAGCGTGCGAAGGTATCGGAGGCCCCGAAAAAGACACCTGGCGCGTCCCAGTAATTGGTGTAATCATCCAGGTTAGGGGCAGCAGAAATGGCGACGCCGATCACCTCATCATCAAAGCTCCATTTGCCCCCGTTGTAATCACTCCACTCCACAGGAACCTGGACATAAATGGTACCGGTATCATCATATAGTTCCAGTACATCTCCGGTAGCATCGCCTGTAGTGGAAGTGCCCTCAAGCCCACTGAAATGGCCACTCACTTCCAACTCGCGCCCATTGAGCTGTCCTTCCAACAAAGAGAGGTCGCTGAAACGGATCACGGTGAGAGACATGGTCGCTGTTGGCTGCCGGGAGCGGATCACATCACAATAATCGGCCATCGTCCCGTCTTGCGCCACCGGTTTCCCCTCGATTTCATAAATGATATCCCCTGGCTTGATACGAGCCTTGTCAGCCAGCGATCCAGATGCAACCGACCTGACCCAGACCCCGTAGATGGGGAGCCCACTTACCTCCCCGTAGACCGCTCCACCATTCACACCAATCGAATCCACATCCTTACCATCTTGCAGGATACTGATCACTTTTTTGGCGTCCTGGTTGTGAATGGCAAAGTTCTGGTCGGTTGTGGATACAACAGCATAGTTCACCCCAATCACTTCGCCCCTCTCGCTTACCAGAGGGCCGCCTGAATTGCCAGGATTGATCTTGGCGGAATGTTCGATGACCGAGTCGACAGACGCCCAACTGGTCTCCCCATCCGCTTCGGATTTCGAGACAATCCCATCGGTAAGCGTGTAGTGCGGATCTCCAAGCGGGAAACCGGCGGCATATACCTTCAAGCCAACCTTGACGTCTCCAGCGAACCAATCCAGGTAGGGGAAGTCGTCCCCGTCAATGTCGATGACTGCCAGATCGGAGCACTCCGAGACGCCCAGGACCTTAGCATTACGCGGCCTGCTTTCTCCGGTGATATATACCTTCAGGAGAGCTGCACCCGTAACGACGTGGTTATTGGTGACCGCAATTCCGGAAGGATCGATAATGAAGCCAGTCCCGGAGGCGCCAACATCCACGACCCAACCTACTTCAGGATCGACGAAAGATCCCTCAGCAACGATCCGAACGACAGCCTTTTCAACGTCTTCAAGGGAAGAGATGGCTCCTGTTTGAGGCTCGATTTGAGGAACGTCGGTAGGTACCTCCACGGGAGCCGGCGGAGTCTCTGTTTCCACAGCGACGACTTCCACGGTGGCGACCGGCCCAACCGGGGCAGGGGTGGGCTGACCAGCACTGCAAGCCAGGCTAACGAATAAGAATAACAAAAGAATCCAGGTAAAAGGCAGGAAGCGATTGCTTTTCATTGTCGTCTCCTCGAAAAGAATAAAGATTAGGTGGAAAACTGATTTCAAAAAATAAGGGGTAGAACTAGTTGAGGAAGTTTACCATAAAGCCTATATCTTCATATCCCCGAAAGGCCTATCATTTAGTTCAAGAATCAGATGAAAAGGCATGCCTCGCATGCTATTTGGCTTCCAATTTTGTCAGGTAGCGCTCCTTTTGCCTGTTAGAATTTGCTGGGTGGTCGAGAAAGCCAGCGGGGGAAGTTCTTGGGGGTCGAAAAAACCAACCTGGTCAGCATCGTCCCCCGGCCTTTCTCTTCCTGAGATAATTTCAGCCCGATAAACGATCAGGATATGAGATCCTCGAGCATGCTCCTGTCCAGCCAGGACATCTACCAGGCCGCTGACGCGGACTACCAAGCCGGTCTCTTCCTGACATTCGCGTTCGGCTGCTCGCGCAGGATCTTCACCTGCGTCCACAAAACCAGCTGGAAGGGTCCAAAAACCTTGTTTTGGCCGGTTTCCACGCCTTACCAGGAGAACTTTATCATCTCGTTCTACCAGGACCGCTACTGCAACCTTGGGGTCGGCGAAATAAATCCAATCACAGTTGGGGCACACCCGGCGCAGGGCTCCAAAGCGATGCGCATCCTCCACGCGCGTACCACAGCGCGGGCAGAAGTTGACCTCATCGGAGAGCATCCTTTATGCACCCATCCGGCGAAGGTAAAAAGCAGCTAAAGCCGTGCTGGCGGCAACAACAGCCAGTGAGATTTGCAAAACTCTCATGCTCGTCAAACCATTTTCAGCGCTCTGGTCTGCCGTAACTATGAAGGAATCACTCTCGGGTTCTGTCCCATCGAAAGCCTCCTCAGGCAGCTCTGCCGGTGGCGCCTCAGGAGCGACAGGCTCAGCCAGTGCTTCCATCCCGCCAATCTCAAGCTCAGGAGTAGGCTCCGGAAGAGCTGGAACCGCCAGGAAGAGCTCTGGCTCAGCAGCCGGTTCTTCTGCCAGGCCTGGAGCGGGAGCCATCAAGCCTTCCGCCGGCTCTTCAGCAGCAGGCAGCGGATATCGCTCGGGTATGGCCTTTCTGGCTTCGGACAAGTCTTCAGCCATCATTCCTGGGGGAGCGCTCTCCATTAGCAAACCTGCTTCAATGGTTGGCTCAGGAGCCTGCGAGGCCATCCTACCAAAAGGCGCTTGAAACCGGAAACCCAGCAAATCGGTGAGCAACACCAATACCAGCATTACACTGGACAAGGCCGATGCCAACTGAAAAAATGGATATATTCGCCGGGTTTCTGGCTGGCCAACCATTTCAGGGGTAAGCTTGAAACTGCGTGGGGCTTTGAGGCGCGGTAAACTACGCAGCATGGCTCGAGTGCGGGTCAATTCATCTAAAGCAGCTCTCAGGTCCGGGTTAACCTCTAAACGCGCTTCAAGCTGTACACGTTTCCCGTTGCTCAACTGCCCATCCATATAAGCGGAAAGTAATTCCCAATCTCGGGGAGACAAATTTTTCTTCATAACATTAACTCTCTTCCCCCTGACGAAATACAGCCGGTAAAAGTTCCCCGAAGCCCTGAAGACAATCCCGCAAACGTGTGCGAGCACGGGCAAGACGGCTCTTAATCGTTCCAACCGGCTTCCCGACTGCCTGAGCTGCTTCCGAATAATCCATACCCTGTACATCTACCAATACAACGACGGAGCGAAAATCAAGCGGCAGCTCATCCAGGCAGCTTTGGATGGCGGAACCTAGCTCTGATCTCTCCAAAGAATCCTCCGGGGTTTCGCCTGGGTCGGCTAACCAGTGGGGGGACTCGATTTCCTCACCGACGTCGTCTATCGGTTCTAAAGAGGTGGTAGGACGTCGCTGGCGGCGGCGAAGCTCATCGTAACAGGCATTCGTCACAATCCGCAGAAGCCAGGCGCGAAAAGAGCCTCCCCTGTACGAACGCAAATTCCGATAAGCGGAGATAAATGCCTCCTGAGACGCATCGGAAGCATAATCCGGCTCACCCATTATCCGGTAAGCCTGGTTGTATACCAGGTCCTGATACTCCAGGACCAGGCGATTGAATGCATTAAGGTCCCCCTGTTTGGCTGCCTGGATCAAAGCGCCTTCATCCATGAGACACTCTCTCAGGAGACACTCTCTTGCGACGTACGATCCATAAGAATAAGAAGCGCCATGCCAGTAAGGCCAGGGCAGCCACACCCCCGAGAATGACGACAAAGATCGGGTTGACGGCAGTATTAAGCATCACGGCTCGGATAAAAACCGCCATTGGCGCAGCCAGGATCATGGCCCAAAAAGGCCGCCATAACTGGCTCGGTTGAGCTGCCCGCTGCAAGTCAAATACTCCGAGATGTGGGGATACCAGGAACCAGCTTAGTAACAGAGGTATAAATGTAGTAAGCATGCGCGACCCTGCCGTGTCAAGCTGGTTGTGGCTGGCAAAGCCGTAAACAGTAACCAGGCCTAAGACGAGGATGTCCCCGGCTGCCAAGAGGATATGAAGTTGGGAAAAACGAGTCTTAGACATGCATTTATTGCCAATCTATGGGCTTTATCCTATCGCAAAGCTAAAAAAGGGGCAAGGGGAAATAATTCGACAGCTCATACTCGTTTAGACCATTGCCTAGTTTTCTCGGGGCGGTTAGAATCATCCGGATGTGTAACAGAGGAAATGGAGTCTTATCTTTTGGAAATGAGGTGTTATGTCTAGTACTTCCCGTCGAGTGGTCATCTCTTGCGCGATCCTCAGCGTAGCTATCCTCCTTTGTGTAGGTATTATTGGAATAACAGGCATCGGTATATTTACTTTATACCCACCAGCAGCTTCACAGCAGGAGGGGACTCCACCTCCGGATGATTCTATACTACCAGAACCTGAGAGTCTACCGGTTGAGCCCACCTCTACTCTGCCTGACCCAAGTCCTGAAGCGACCCCAACAGAGGAAATACCTGCTGAGCCAACCCCACAGACCTCCCTGCCTGATGAAATTATTGAACAAATGGATGAAATCCAGGCCCAGGTTATCCAGCTTCGTGGGCTCGAACCGCTCCAGCCGGTAGAGCGTTTCTTACTAACACCTGAGCAACTTCGCACTCGGGTGATCGAGGATTTCTTGGAGGATTATACCCAGGAAGATGCTCGTGATGAAGCACGGGTCTGGGCAGCCTTTGGATTGCTGGAAGCGGATTTCGACCTGTACGACTTTTACGTGGAGCTGCTCTCGGAACAGGTGGTAGGCTTTTATGATAGCGATACCAAGGAAATGTACATCATCCAGGGCAGGGGATTCAACGGAACCGAGCGATTAACCTATGCGCATGAGTTCGTCCATGCATTACAAGATCAACATTATCAGATTGATGAGGGACTCGGGTATAACGACGAAGACTGCGAGCAAAACATAGATTATTGCGCGGCAATCAGCTCGGTGCTGGAGGGCGACGCCTCCTTGTTGGAGTTGCAATGGCTTTATGCTCACGCTACGGCACAAGACATACGCGATATCCAGGACTTTTACCAGACCTATGAGAGCCCCTATTTCGATGCGGCTCCCTCTTTCCTGCGGGAAGACTTTATCTTCCCTTACCGCGCCGGTCAAGAATTCGTCGAAGCCATCTACCAGCAAAGCGGCTGGCAGGGAGTCGACCAGGTATACGCAAATCCTCCCCGCTCTACGGAGCAAATATTACACCCAGAACGCTACCCGGATGTGCTCCCGGTTGATGTCGAGCTTCCTGAATTTGATGACATCCTGGGTGAGGGTTGGCGAGAGCTGGAGCGGAGCCTGTGGGGAGAGTGGTACACCTACCTGATGCTGGCTGAGAGTTTGGAGGAGGGCGCCAGGCCCGAGCCAGAAGTGGCCCAAATGGCAGCCGATGGATGGGCAGGCGATGCTTACACGGTTTACTACAATGACGACGCCGACCAATACGTGTTGGTATTGAGAACGCAATGGAAAAACGAATCTGAGGCAGTTGAGTTCGTGAATGCTTTCCAGGGATATGCAGGGAACAGGTTTGGCCCTGCCACGGTTTCCGGAGACTCCCAATGGAGATGGGAAACCAGCCAAACCACAAGCCTTCTCGAGCACGACCAGGAGATAACGACCTGGGTTATAGCTCCCCAGATGGACCTGCTCAACCAGATCGAGGATAGGATAGGCAACCCCTGATCGGGGATTCTGTTTATTATCTAAATTTCGCAACAAGTTTTGGCAATATAGGTAGAGGTAGATCCAGTAAAATCATAATTGCTTGGAAATGCCTATTGCGTTTTATAAAAATCGTGTATATAATACTTGTATGAATAGAGTGCGTGTAGTGGTTATCCTTGCTCTGCTCCTGGCGGCGGCTGCCATCAGGGTGGGAACATCCTCGGCGCAGAGCGAAGATACACGCTACTTCCCTGAAACAGGGCACTGGGTTAGCGGCGATTTCTTGGTTGCTTACGAGAAGGCCTCAGACCCGACCAAGCTCTACGGGTATCCCATCACCGGCGTTATCGACAACCTGACCACAAACCGTAAGATCCAGTATTTCCAACGGGCACACTTCGAGCTACATCCTGAAAACCCTCCTGAACTACGCGTCCAGAGGACATACCTGGGCGAGATCATGTATATAGCGGGAAATGCGATGCCGGCGCCTCAAAACCACCCAGCCTGCAGGCATTTTCCTGAAACCAACCACCAGGTCTGCTACGCATTCCTGGATTTCTTTGATAAGAATGGGGGTATAAACCAGTTTGGTTATCCAATCTCGGACATCGAGCTGCGTAGCGAGCGCATGGTGCAATGCTTCCAGATGGCTTGCTTTGAATGGCACCCGGAGCTACCTTCCGGGCAAAGGGTGACCCTTTTGGATCTTGGACGGCTATACTTCGAAGCCCGCAAGGAGAACCCGAAGGAGCTGCTTCCCGACAGGGAAAATTATATTCCAAAGACTACCCTAAAATTGCAGGTGCGCGCCTTTCCTGAAATAGCAGTAGTTTCCAGTAACACCCAACAGACCATCCACGTGATCGTACAGGACCAGAACCTGCTGCCTATCGCAAACGCGCAAGTTACCCTGACTGTCCACTCAAAGAACGGGGATGAGGAAAGCTACACGATGCCAGAAACCGATATAAACGGGCTTACCAGTTTGAAATACTCTGTGGAGCAGAAAGGTTTTGGCATCGTCAAGGTTACCGTGACTGTAAACTATGATATTTTTGAGGTGCAGACCCGCACTTCTTACCGTTTATGGTGGTAACAAGCCATACAGGCAAAGAATGCACGGGCACCCCAGGTCATATCCCTGGGGTTTTTGATTTATAACTGGCTTTCAAATTGGCCAGCCTTCAGGCAACCCGAGTATAATTCAGCTGGCATTAACCAAACCAACACCCAAATCACTTCGAAAACCAGACGCTACAACTACCTCAAGCCTGGGCATTCATGGAGGAACTCATGACCCTCGAACCACTCGCCATTCGCGAACACTTCCCTGCCCTGCGCCGGCACGCGATCTTTCTGGATAACCCCGGGGGTACACAAATTGCCCAGGAATCGATTGACAGGCTGAACGATTATTTAGTACATCACAATGCCAATCACGGAGGCGCCTTCCCTACCAGCCAGGAATCGGACGCCATCGTCGACCAGGCTCGTGCAGCCACGGCCGACTTCTTGAATGCGGCTCGCCCAGAAGAGATCGTCTTTGGTCCAAATATGACCAGCCTGACCTTCAACCTCAGCCGGTCTCTGGCTCGTACCTTCAGCCCGGGCGACAATCTCATCGTCACCCACCTGGATCACGACGCCAATATCTCTCCATGGAAACTGGCCGCCGAAGAGCGGGGCTGCCAGCTTCAGTGGGTCGAATTCGACATACACGACAGTTCCCTCGACCTGGCAGGGATGGAGAAAGCTTTAGAGAAAAAGCCACGCCTGGTAGCCGTGGGATATGCTTCGAATGCCCTGGGCACCATCAATCCAATTGCGAAAGTGGTGGAGATGGCGCACGCGGCCGGCGCGCTGGTGTACGTGGATGCGGTCCAATATGCCCCACACGGCCCGATCGATGTCCAGGCGCTGGGGTGCGATTTCCTGGCGATTTCGTCCTATAAGTTCTTCGGCCCGCATGCCGGCATCTTGTATGGGCGCTATGACCTGCTCGAGGAGCTGGCTGCTTATCGAGTCAGGCCGGCTCCCAGCCAGCCGCCCGGCAAGTTCGAGACCGGAACCGGAAATTTCGAAGGAATTGCCGGCGTTCTGGGCGCCATCGAATACCTGGAATGGGTCGGGGAGAAATTTGGAGGTTCGTATACTGATAAGTACCAGGAGCGGTACCATGGACGCCCGCTGAATCTCAAGCAGGCCATGAGCGCCGTCCGCGCCTACGAGTTCGAGCTTTCGCGTGCCCTACTGGACGTTTTGGAGGAGACTCCAGGCGTAACAGTTTATGGGCTGACGGATCGCAGGCGTTTGGAGGAGCGGGTGCCCACCTTCGCGTTCAACCTGAAGGGATGGCATCCCAGGCAGGTGGCTGAGAAGCTGGCGGAAGAGGGGATCTTCGTGTGGGATGGAAATTATTATGCCTTAGCCGTCACCGAGCGGCTAGGAGTCGAGCAGAGCGGCGGCATGGTGCGCGTCGGCACGGTGCACTACAATACGATCGAGGAGATCGAGAGGTTTGGGGAAGCATTGGGAAGAATCGCCACCATCCGGAGTTGATAACCCCATTGGAATGGCTCAAGCTTTCCAATGGAAGAGAACAACACCGAAAATCACCAGCACGACCAAACCCGATAATCCTAAAGCAGCCAGGGAGATGGCATCGGCGAATTGCTCCGAAAACAACCGATAGCCAACTCCCTGGACCAAAAACCCAAGGCCAAATAAAAACAAGAAGACGCGCGCAAGTTTTTCGGTGATCCTCGCCGAGTATTGAAAACGTGGAGTAGTAAAGATCTCACTCCTCGGCGTTAACCCTAAAAGCCGCATGATATACTTTTCCATCAGGGCAACGAGAATCACAAGACCACCAAAAACGGTTGGGAATAAGCGTATGGTCTCTTCTGCAGTAGATTGGATCATATCTCAACTTGCTCCTGCATGTTTCAAAGCCAGGCGGGTAATTTCTACCAAGTCCAATTGGGCTCTAAGGGCTGCGCATATTGGTTAGCCAGCAGCTCCCACAGGAAATGAACCGGGCCAGCGTCTTCTCCGAGTAGGTCCCGGCGTACATGGTACAACAGCACTTCATCTCGTGAGGCCAATAAGGACGGCAGTGGATCGAATTTCAAATGGATTCGCCAGTTTTGCATCTCAACCGGCCTCCAACCAGGCTTTTCGCAGCCAGGCCTCGACCTGGGCATCCAAATCTCCTGGTTGCCAGAGCTCCAGGTGATG
>CAZAQS010000148.1:0-11365 GCA_964486825.1 uncultured Anaerolineaceae bacterium
GCCATTGGTTACAGGTTCGGCGAACACAGTACGTTCGAATCCTGTCGCGCTCATTTGATTTTGTCTCATAGAGACAAACACCTACTTTCACCCCCAAAAAAGAGGTAAAAATTGGGTGATTTCCTCCACCAAGACCTGCTGAATGGTAGGTTTTTGTATTTAATCTCTCACTTCGACCCCTTTTTTGGAAATGCTGGAAAAACGGCTCAGAATTTATTTCCAATGTACTTGTTTTTAGAGCCGGTCAACCCAGTAGATGAAGATCGCGTATTCCTCAACTCAGAAGGCTTCCCTATCACGCACACCACCGTCGAAAAGTTATTTCAAAGGGTGAAGCAGCGAGCTGAAATAGCCAGGTTTCATCCGCACGCCTGCTGGCATACATTTGCCGTGCGCTATTTGATCCATGGCGGAGATGCCTTCAGCTTTCAGAAAATTCTGGGGCATACCTCGTTGGAGATGACGCGTAAGTAAGTGTCCTGGCATCCGATGATGTGAAAGAAAAGCACAGGCGCTTCAGTCCGCTGGATAATCTGGGATTCAGGGTGAAGGGGAGAGGGAGGTTGATGCTCAGGTAATCGTGATTTATCGTATTGAAATATTTTCTGTAACAGCCAAGCGGATCAATGGCATGACCTGGATCCGTTCCGCAAGCGGATAGGCTTTTTCTCCAGGGTACAAGACAATCAGGCTATCTAATTGAAGATCCTCCATCGCAATCTTCATGGAAGGTGTCAAGCGTGGTGCATCCTTGCGTTTACATTCAACACCGATGCGTTTGCCATCTTTCAATAACAGAAGATCCAGCTCTGCGCCGTTGTGGGTACCCCAGAAATAGGCCTCATCTGGGCGCACAGCTTTGATGGTCTCCTCGATGGCGTACCCCTCCCAAGAAGCTCCGATTTTAGGATGGGTGTAAAGTACCAGCTCGGAATGGATACCCAGCAAGGTGTGAAGCAAACCAGAGTCGCGGAAATAGATTTTTGGCGACTTGACTTGACGCTTGTGGATATTTGCATACCAGGGCTGCAGCACCCGGATCATGAATACGCCCTCAAGGATGTCCAAGTAGCGGCGCACGGTCATATCGCTGACGCCAAACGAACGGGATGCTTCTGCCGCATTCCAGATTTGACCATGATAGTGGGCCAGCATGGTCCAGAAGCGCATCAATGTGGCGGCTGGAATTTGGATACCCCATTGTGGTAAGTCACGTTCTAAGAAGATCTGGATGAAATTCTTGCGCCAGACCTGGCTGTCTGCGTCATTGCCTGCCAGATAAGAGAGGAGAAAACCACCACGCAGCCAATGTTGGTTCAATCTTTCCTGACCTACTTCTGCCAGGCTAAATCCACTGACAGAAATGGTTTCCAGGCGGCCTGCCAGCGACTCGGAAGCTTCTCGAACCAGGTCTGGCGAGGCATCGTTCATCAAGGTCTTGTCGGCAAGCCTTGAAGCTACCCGAGAAAGGTTGCGCAACTTCTCCATCATGATGCTTTTCTTGGACACCGGAATAAGGCTTGACGAGCTGGTGAATTTTAAGCTTTCCCTTAAGGGTTTATCCACATGGGGTGCCGGATCAAGGTTGATCCGATGGCGATGCTTTGCTCGTAGGTTCCCTGGACATTTGTAATTCGAACTTCGTAGACGCCATCCTCGAAAGTTGCAAACATTATATATAGAAGTTACGCAGTTGAGAGGGAGCATGCTAAACTTGAAGCATGAACCCTCCAAAATGTGACGAAATGGATTACATCAACTTTCTGATAGCGGCTCAACGAGTGTTTAGCAGCGTTGAAGCCTCGCAAACTCATCCGGCTGAAGAACAAGCGCCAGCGCACGACGCCTACACGCGTCTGCTTCAGCGATTGCCACCGGACAGCCAGGTGCTGTGGCGAGAAGTCAAACCCATGGTGCAGTTCAAGCAAGGCGTATTGGTCATCGATGACAGCACTCTGGACAAACCTTATGCTTCGCACATGGCGCTGGTCAGCCGGCACTGGTCTGGCAAACATCATGCCGTGGTGCAGGGCATCAACTTGATCTCGCTGGTCTGGACGGATCGTGAATGCCGCCTGCCGTGTGATTTTCGACTTTACAACAAGGCCGAGGATGGTTTGAGTAAGAATGACCACTTTCAACAGCTGATCGAACAGGCCAAGCAGCGCGGATTTGAGCCAGAACTGGTGGTTTTCGATAGCTGGTATAGTGGTTTGGCTAATCTCAAACTGCTGCGGAGCCTGAAATGGCACTGGCTGACGCAGCTCAAGAGCAACCGGGAAGTCAGTCTCGACCGGAGTGGCAATCGTGCCATCCGCGAGATCTTTATTCCGTCTCATGGCTGTTTGGTGCATCTCAAGGGTTATGGCTGGGTCAAGGTGTTTCGAACGGTCGGCACAAACGGCGACGCGGAATATTGGGCGACCAGCCGCCTGGACATGACCATTGAGCAAGCCGCCTTCCATGCACTGGATGCCTGGCAGATAGAGGTTTACCATCGCGGGCTGAAACAGTTTACGGGTGTTGAACGGGGTCAATATCGGCTGGAGGTCTCGCAGCGCAATCATATTAGTCTGGCGATCCGGGCATTTGTTCGCCTGGAAGCACATCATCGGCTTCAGACCGGTATATCTTGGTTTGAAGCGAAGACTGACATTACTCGTTCCGCAATGCGCTTGTATCTGGCTCATCCGACTATTACCCTCGGTTCAACTGCGTAAGTCCTAAATAAATTAATTTTCGTTGGAGTAAGCTGTGATATTATCGCGGCAAATTACGCGGTTTTTGACCTAAGGATCCTAAAAATTAACACTATTCTTATTGGAGGGTTCGATGTCCATATTTGTTGAGGTATCGAAGGTGGTTGAACGACCTGTAGAAGAGGTTTTTCGCATCCATGCGACAGAGCATGTACGCAATCACCCTCGTTGGGACCCAAATATTCAGCTTGAGCAGATAACGAAAGGCCCGCTAGGAGAAGGGACTATGATCAAAAGGATCAATTCTCACAGCAGCGTACCGGTAGAAGGAACAATGGAGGTGGTCGCATTCGAACCAAACAAGTCAATGGGGATGATCATAAAAGACGGGCCTGTTGAGATACGGGTGTTTGCTTTTTATGAAGAGAAAAGTCCAGACCGAACAATCCTTACTCTACAAACCGAGTTTTTTGGATTGGATGAGTCTGTTGCCCAAAGCGCCATGACCA
The DNA here is from genome assembly GCA_964486825.1 of uncultured Anaerolineaceae bacterium. GTDB lineage: Bacteria > Chloroflexota > Anaerolineae > Anaerolineales > UBA4823 > CAZAQS01. The sequence continues at coordinate 3,209 of CAZAQS010000148.1, forward strand.
GCCAGATGGAGGATGCAATCCAAAATCATAAGCGGTTTATTGAGTCACAACCATAAGAATATTTGTTGAGAAGTGGTTGGAAAACGTACCGCTGCGACTGAGCCCGTCCATAATCTGCTTGATGTAATAAACATCGTCTATAGAGATCAGCGAACCAGTTGTATAAAACTAATCGCCTGACCTCCGATTAGTTTCCATTCCACTGAACACAAAAGTGTTGACTGAGGTTTTTCAAACGCATCCAATGTACGTGCTATGATATCCGTCCAATGTACAAGGTGAAAACAAGCAGGCCACTGGATGGGAGAAGCGTTTTGATGGCTCTGTCCTTTTAAGCCAAGCGCTCTTTGTTTGGCCGCCATTGGGTTGAAGGTTCGGCGAACACAGTACGTTCGAATCCTGTCGCGCTCATTTACTGAGAATAGTCTTTCAGCACAATATTTATAGATTCTATTGTAATAAGTTGCCAATTATGGTATCTTATTCGCATGGAATTTTCTGATCTTTTGGATATCGTCCAGGACGAGCCGGTTTTCGATACCGGACTGCTTCTGGCCGGAGATGTGAACCCGCGCGAAATCCGCCGCCAACTCTCGCGTTGGAGGCAGTCTGGTAAGATCTACCAGCTTCGCCGTGGTCTCTACTGCCTGGCGCCTCCATTCCAAAAAATAAATCCCCATCCATTCCTGGTTGCCAACCGCCTGCTCTCCGCCTCGTATGTCAGCCTCAGTCTGCACTGGCATATTACGGCATGATCCCTGAGCATGTACCGGTGACGACCAGCGTCACCACCAGCCGCCCGGCGCGCTGGGAAACACCTTTGGGAATTTTTGACTTTCGCCATATTCAAATCCCCTTTTTTGATGGCTTCCGTATGGTTGATCTCGGTGATAAGCAGCAAGCCTTTATTGCCATTCCGGAAAAAGCCCTGCTGGACTTGATTTACCTGCAACCGGGAGGGGAGACGCTCGATTATCTCGTCGAGTTAAGACTAAGCAATTTGGACCGGTTGGACTGGCAGCTTCTCAAGCGCTTTGCCAGGAAGACTCAGAAACCCAAGCTGCTGCGCGCTGTCGCAACCATCCAGGGTCTTGCAGAGAAAGAAGGGGAGTATGAGAGCCTATGAAAGCCTATATTGAGCAGCTATTAAGAGACGCGGCTGATCCGATCCATGGCCGCAACCTTGTGCGTGAATATTTGCAGGCAAGAATTTTGGAAGGCTTGCAGCATGCCGGAGCGATGATCCACCTGGCTTTTCAAGGCGGTACAGCGCTTCGTTTCTTGTTTGCCATCCCTCGATATTCAGAAGACCTGGACTTCGCTTTGGAAAAGCCAGCAGCGAGCTACGATTTTCGTGCCTACTTGCGAGCCATTCAGGATGGATTCGCAAAGGAAGGTTACCAGATTGGGATCAAGTTCAACGACAGAAAGACGGTGCACTCCGCCTTTTTAAGATTCAATATGCTTCTCTATGTTCACTCGATTTTGTCCCGAAGGGACAAAATCCCACTTTTAACCCTGAAAAGGGGTGAAAAACGAGCGTTTCTTCCCACCAAGACCTGCCGTTGGCAGGTTTTTGCGTTACTGGATCGGGTCCGTTTTTTCCTGTTCTCGCTCTAACAGAGCAAGGGTTTCAGGTATCAAGACTTTTCGTATCTGTTGGACCTTTTTATCAGGCAAGAGTGTGTTAAGGTCTTCGTTAATGATAGTTTGTGTCACATGCGTTTTTATAAAGTTGGATAGTTCTTTTAGATAATCGAGAACTGCGAGGCTGGTCCGTTCTTCGATGACCGGCGTATGGTAAGAATATCCAGATACAAGAAAATGATGGATATCATAGATATCCCTTCCTGCCACACTTTTCCGCAAGCTGAAGCGATCTGTCACTGCGACAAGCTTATTCGCAAACATGGTTTCGATTGTCTGACAGGTCATAAACCGGTCAATTTCCGGCAGGTACTGTGGCTTGTATTGGTTAGACTTCACCTGCATGCTGCTTGCGCTTACTTTAAGCGTGCTCCGCTTTCCGGGAACAGATGGATAACGAAGCTGGAAAAATAGCGCCTTGTCGAACTCCAATGTCACTTTCAGGTCGAGGTGATCGAACACATAGTGGAATTCATCTCTCAAGGCGCCTTCATCGGCGTTTTGTAGCACATCAAAGTCTAAATCAACTGAAAACCGATCAAGGTATCCAAGCATTGCAGCGCAAGTACCGCCTTTGAAGGCAAGGTGTTGCGACAGAGCCGGCCTGTCGATAATCTCGATCAGCAGCCGGTTCAGATGTGATTTATGAATTGTGTCTTCCGGACGTATGTTGATCATTTGTATCCGACTTCTTTTTGGATTACCGCCACCTTTTCAAAATCGATCGCGTCTGCAAGATCAAAATGATATTTTGGGTTGAAATACAGTAGGTCCGCGACCGCCCGTTCGGTCGTGGCAATAAAATTACCTTTCCGATTGACAACGCCTTCCGGATTGTACAGATATTCGTCTTTCAGCCTGCGGAAGAGAAAAGACCAATTGCCCACCCTCACCTTTTTGCTCTGACTGCTGACGAAAGTGTAAGCATATGTTGTCTGGCTGATGATGCCCTCCAGGGCAAGCACCGATTCGGTCGACAGGTATGTATAGCGGTGAATAACGGCTTTTCCAAGCTCAAGCGGATCTAACTGCTCTATAGGAACAGTGGAATACAACCCCTTGTAAATGGGGATGAGCACCCCTTTTTGCACATAGCGCTTTATCGTGGTATACAGCGTGTTCCGATTCGAAATATTCCACAATATTGCCAGATCGTTGCTATGGTATAGTTTGCGATCAGATTTGACAAGTTCACTTAATCTGTACATATATGTACAGGATAAACGATTATTTTTATATCGTCAAGCGTTTTTGCTATGTAAGAATTGCAACGATGCATCCGTGATTTATGGTAGACAAATACACTGGACACATTTTTGTTGACCCACCTTAAAAAAGTAGCCAAGAGACTTTTTTTCTACTTGTCCAATATAGCAGAACAAAAGTGGTAAGCTCTTGGACGGAAGAAGCGCAAACCGGATTCTGTCCTTTTAAGCCAAACGCTCTTTGTTTGGCCGCCATTGGGTTGAAGGTTCGGCGAACACAGAGCGTTCGAATCCTTCCGCGCTCATTTTGGTCACTTTCCCGCTACAGTAAAACTTTCTCCTACCCAAGACCTGCCAGAAGGCAGGTTTTTGCGTTTAATCCCTACTTTAGCCGGTTTCGTGATTTAGGATTAACCCGAAAAAATCATTAATTCCAATGTACTTTCCTAAAAATGCACAAAAAATGCGCATTGTATGTGTCAATAAAAGTCAACGTCAGTCAACCAATTTTCGGAAAGGAAGGCTTATCATGGTGAAAAGTAGGTAAGGAGTTGCGTAGTTGCTCAGGGTAGCAGGGAAAAGCTTCTTTTTATTTAGCTTTGTTGATCTTTTTACTTATGCGGGATCAGGTAGCAGATTCGATCTCTTTGTCAAAGGGGTCAATTTCTTTCCCTATTGTATGCCCAATGGAATGTCTGTATACCTCTTCATAAATCCCTTCTACAGCCGCAGCGTGTTTATTTTTCGGAAGCGATTGAAGTAGATACTGAACATACCTGAACCAGCGAGCCCGATGACCGCGCCATAAACCAATCAGAGAAGCCACCAGGTATAAAAAGATGGTCCCTACTAGGAGGATGGGGCTGAAACGGTTTCCCAGGAGAAGGTTGATTACTACGGCGTCGCGCCTGAGCTTTACAACCCGTTTTTCCCTACCCTCCTCGCTCATCCTGGCTCAAGTAGCCCAAGCCGCTCTTCCCATCCATGGCGACATCCAGGTGAGCGCCCGGGCGCTCACTCGGGATATGGATGACTTTGATGCAGCGGCCGGCCTCAGAACCATCTACTGACAGTATCGTTGGCAGCTGATCGGCGGACTGCTTCAAAAATTCCCAATTCAAATAATCTTTGGAATCTTCGAGATCGACTGCCAGGGGGAAAATCTCGGTTTCTACCAGGTCCTGGAAGAAATGGGTCCCATATGATGGCTCGGTATTATAGCCATTCTGGTTCATGCTCAGTTCGACCAGGGCGCGGGTATTGAAGATGTCGGCGTAGGTGACAGGCACTCCCTGCAGAGGGTCGGACGATCCCCACCGGCCCGGGCCCAGGAGAATGAACGTGCGCCCTTCCAGGTCTTTGTTTAACCGGCCGATCAACCGCGCCACTTCAGTATATGCGTGCGGGTTTTGCAGGGCGCGATATTTGGCCGGGTCCACGAGAACCAGGGTATCCACCCGGCTGATCGACCCCTGCGGTGCCATGCGACTGCAGCGGAAAATCTGGTCCTCCAAAGGGATACCAGTGGGGACCTGGAGGACCGCCGTTTCGCGGGAGATGCCACGGTTCTGCGGGCGGCACTGCAATAGATGGAAGTTGAGCGCTTGATTGGGCCCGCCCGGTGCCAGGGAGACCGCAAACTCCACATCCACCGGCAGCTGGTACTCCTCGGCCAAGCGGGTGAGCACTTCTTTGATTACCGGGATGAAATCAGTGCGTTGCAGGAGAGTATCGAAGGTTACGATAAGCTCGCCCACAGGGACATTGGACAGTAGGGTCAGTGGTGAGCGGATAGTGTCACCGTCTACGATAGAGATCACCCATCGTAGGGAGTGATAATCCCCTCCCAGCACTTCATCCACCGTTTTTGTCACCAGCCCGTTCTCATCCAGATCAATCAGGTCGACAAAATGCTGCGAGTAGTAGCGGATGGCTTTGCGTGTGATTTCCGGGCGAAGCTGGGGATGGCTGAGGTAGATCATGCGCGGGTAATCGTATGCCACGCGGTCGACGGCCCGCGTGCCCAGCCCCATCACCATGCGGACGAAGCCGTCTTCCCTCCGAAGCCGCGGGCTCCAGGTGATGGGGCTGAAGCTGTAAGCCACGCCAGCCACAGTGGGGAAGTAATACTGCCGGTGGCGCTGGCCTTGTACTTCCTGAAGCAGGATGGCCATGCGCTCGTCATAATCAAGCAGCCCCATCCGGCGGCGGTAGGCCAACGCATCGGGGCTGTAAATGCTGGCATACACCTTGCGAATCGCCAGGGTTAGATCTCGCAAGTTTTCCTTGGGCGTGCCCTGGTTGGCGCAGAAGAAGCTGGTGTATTTGCCCGCGAAGGAGGTGCCCCGATTATCCTCCAACAGGCTGGAGGAGCGCACGATCAGAGGGGCGTTGCCCACCTCTCCCAGAATTTCGCGCAGCCTGTCGGCGATCTCTTCAGGGAAGCGCGCCCGCGTGTAGGATTCCTGAATCGACGGGTACTCCGCCAGGATCTGCTCCTCCGATTTGTATTTCTGGTTGAGAAGCTCAATCTGGTTGAGCCTCAAGAAATCGTAGAACACGTCGGCGCCAACGAAGTATGAGCGCGGCAGGACGATCCGGTCAAAGATCTCGGGAGCAGTGTTCTCTAAGATCTTATAAGCCAGCATCAAACCAGCAGCTTTCCCCCCGATTTTGCCTGTCCCTATGCGGTGAGTGAGGATATTGCGGAAATCTGCGCTGGTGAACCAGCGTTTGGCTATGTGGATAAAGGAAAGCTGGTCGCTGATCAGACTTTTAAGCAGGACAACGATCAGCTCCTGGAGATGGTGGTTGACGGCCTCCCGCTGCTCGTGCGGTAGGCTTTCGAATTTCTCTGCCTGGCGAAGCACCATCTCGAGAGGGGCGAGCTCGGGGTTGAACATCAATCCCAGATTGGATTGGGCCGCTTTCGATTTGGATGAGGGGGCGACGATTTCATTAACAATCTGGATCAAGATTTCCCGTGGCAGGTTGTATGCGAAAAAGAAATCGGTCATATGATCACGGATCAGCCCCAGACGCTTGGTCCAATTTTCTGCCGATTCCTGGCCCAACGGGTCATTCAGACCCTCGCGCTCCTGCGATTGAATGGCATGTTCGATCACTTCTTTCTCGAAGCGCTCCATGCTGATAATGCCGCGCTGAAATAGCTCTGTCCGCATCCTCTGCCGGATCTGCCCGCTAAGCATTGGATATTGCGCGATCAACAGGGCGAGATTGAGAATCTTGGAAGACTCGAGCTTGAGGTACCCTGGCATGGTGGGTTATGCCCAGCCGCGTAGGCGAACCGCCTCGGCCACCCGGGAGATAGCCACCAGGTACGCCGCCAAGCGGTTGTGCACGTTCCGCTTCTGGGCCATGTTGTGTACCGTCCAGAAAGCAGTAGTCATTTTCTTTTCCAGGCGCCTGTGCACATCTTCCTCTTCCCAGTAATAATCATAAGCGTTCTGCACCATCTCAAAATATGAGACGGTAACACCGCCCGCATTGCACAGGAAATCGGGGATGACGTACGCGCCTCTGCCGTGCAGTTCCAAGTCTGCCTCGGGTGTGGTAGGGCCATTTGCCAGCTCGACGATGAACCTGGCTTTTACCCTGCCAGCATTCTCTTCATTGATCGAATTTTCCAGGGCAGCCGGGATCAGGATTGTCACGTCCAGCTCGAGCAGCTCTTCGTTGGTGATGAATTGTGCTCCAGGTAAGCCGGTCACCGAGCCGGTTTTCGCCTTTTGCTCTGCCACCGCCTTAAAGTCCAACCCATCCGAGTTATAGATGCCGCCCCTCGAATCGGAGACCGCCACCACCTGCAGGCCGAACATCTCCACCCCCAACTTATGAGCGAATGAGCCCGCATTGCCGTACCCCTGGATGGCGGTGGTCATCCCCTGCAGATCAGTACTCACGGCTTTGGCCGCCTCGCGCAGGCAGTACATTCCGCCCCGAGCAGTGGCGTCTTCGCGGCCCTGCGACCCACCTAGGGCCAGAGGCTTGCCGGTGATCATCCCAAACTCGTTATATCCCTGCATGAAGGCAAATTCATCCGCCATCCAGGCCATGACCTGGGAAGTGGTATAAACATCCGGCGCGGGCACATCCTTCTCCATGCCTAAGATGCGTCCCGTCTGGCGAATATAGGCGCGGCTCAGGCGTTCCAGCTCGCTGGGTGAGAGCGACTTGGGATCGCAGATCACTCCACCTTTCCCACCTCCTAAGGGAATATCCACCACCGCGGTTTTCCAGGTCATCCAGGCAGCCAGAGCGCGCACGGTATCGATCGTTTCACCGCTATGGAAACGTATCCCTCCCTTGTTTGGCCCGCGGGCGTCGTTATACTGCACCCTGAAACCATGAAAAATCTTGGTCGCACCGTCATCCATCTTCACCGGCAGCGTGACATGCAGCTCGCGCAAAGGATAACGCAGCAGCTCGTGCACCATCGGGTCGAGCTGCAGCAGCTCAGCAGCCTCATCCAATTGGCGCTGAGCCATCTCAAAGGGGTTGAAGGGTTTTTGAGACATGGTTGGGATCCTCTCGGGGAAATTTCGTCCAATTATATATCATTTCGCGCTCCCATCAACTTGAGTTTTCAGTCGTTGGCGTTCTTGATCCTGATAACCTTCAAGGATGGAGAAAAGCCTGGCTTCACCCTCTTATGAGAAGGACCGAAGTAAGTCCTCCTGGCTGGGAAACCCACATTAGACTTGCTTTCCAGCAGGTCTTTTTATTTAACAGGCTGCCATTAATTCTGGGTTCGTAACGAGACGCGGGCTACTAAGAAGCAGTTAAGACACGGAGACGGGTTCCCTGAGCGCTAGCCGTCTCCGTGTCTCTCCTTGTATTGCAATAGAACTAAATAGAGAATAGTGATTAGCTATTTTGACGCACAATAGATGTTACATTAAGTAAATTTCACCCCGTCAAGTAGAAGGATCTGAAGTGAAACCAATCGTTTCACTATTCGGGATTTATGCTGGTTCAACCTGACGGAATCATCAACTGAATAGCTTGTTGGGCGGCCACTTCACTAACCCTTGCTTTTTGTGTTGTTCTGTTTCTCCAGCCATGCTTGTACATTCAACGCATTCGAGTGGATCGTTAGGGTTGTATGGGTATCCAGATCAAACGTCTCTCTCCGAAGCCAGCGCCACATGATGCTCAAGTCCTTCCCAACAAATCCAAACCGCTCGAACATCCATACTGGCATGGGAAAGCGGGGCGAGCTTTTACCCATACCAACCTGTTGCTTCGGCAGCTATCTGGAGTTCTGTGAAACCACCTGCTTCCA